>NZ_VAUV01000008.1 GCF_005780165.1 Phragmitibacter flavus
ACGGGCTCCTTGCATTCCGAGCCCGCCGAAGCAATGATGACCCCCTAACCACGGTGTCACACCTAATGAGTCAACGACACCCTCTTTCCTACACCTCCCCGGTGTCATTTACTTTTGAGGCAACAAGCCATGGCATCATTCAAATCCAATTAAATCAAATCAGACTCTCCTCGCCCTTCTTGCTGCGGCCCGGTTTGGCATTGCCATTCGCAAGCCCACGAACCATATCCGCAACCGTCGTCGGACCATCTTCAGCGACAGCTTCTGTGCTTAACCCGACAATTTTGCCCAAGCTTTGAACTTCTGCTTTCGCTCCCAGGTGCTGACCGCAGCCGTCAACCACGTTATAGCTCTCTCCTCGCAAATGCCAGGAAACATGCCAAACCCACCGCTCAATCCAATCCAAATTCGAACGTCCACAGAGTTTCATCCATCAACCCATTCCATCATGGCGCGCTCAATCCAAATGATCCAAGAGCCTTAAACCCAACCCCGTTGATAAAAGCTTTGTCGATATAAGCCCCCAGCGATCATCTCGCCATCCGAACAGCTTTTCGAATTCAGACAAATGAATTCGTTTTACTTCATTTCTCGATCAAATCGAATGCAGTAAGTTTAGATGTTCTAATTAATAAGTTATTAGCATGCCTGCTCACCTATTCTGCAAGGAAGACGTTTGACACCATCGAACCACGGCTCGCCGCACGGGAGATGAAACGTAGCCGATCGCCACTCCGCTTCAGAATCCACCGGGGCGCCGTTCGGAGGCGGTCTGAATTTCTGAATGGGGAGTGACGTCGGGTATTGGTTGCGGTCTGGTCCTGATCGGGGGAAATTGAAAGAAAGAATCGGCGCTGCCTGCTTACTACGGACGAAATGGAATCGAGGAGAAGTGATTGCAGTTTTTCTGGCGGGATTAGCTGCCTTGCTGGTTTGAGTAGGTTAAACGCAGGGCACATGCGGGAAAGGTCGCAACGGACTGCGATTAGCCGATCTTAATCGGGCAATCAGCCGAATCCCAGCAGATTTGGTCAATCTTTGGTCATGCTCCAAGGTCATGCCGTTTATTGTTCCGTTATGCCCTTGGTCATGATTGACCATCGAGACTTGTGCTTTGGGCTTGGGCGGTAAACTATTTACCATGTGTGTTTTTGAAGGGTCAGGTGCTGACAAAAAATGTGACTTTTTAGGGGAATCTCTTTCATGATCAATCCGATTAAAGTTGTTCTTGTGGATGACCAGGCTTTGTTCCGCGAGGCGATGTGCTCGTTGCTGGCAAAAGCGACAGATCTCGAAGTCATTGCTGACGTCGAAAATGGTGAACGGGCGGTCGAGATCGTGCGTGGACTTCTACCAGATGTGGTGATCATGGATCTATGCATGCCGGGAATTTCGGGCATTGAGGCGGCCCGGAGGATCCACTCAGAAAATCCCAGCGTGCGTGTGCTGATGCTGACCGTGCTGGAGGACGATGCTGAATTGTTCGACGCGCTGAGGGCAGGGGCTTCCGGCTATTTCTTGAAGACGGCGTCCTACCAATTGTTGGTAGAGGCGGTGCGCGTGGTGGCCAGCGGGGAAGTTTACCTGCCGCAGAACATGGTGACAAAAGTAGTAGAGGCGTTTCGCAGACAGCGTTCCGGTTGGAGAGATGCAACGGACGAGCAGCGGGAACGAGTTAGGGGTTTGTCAGATCGTGAACTGGACATCTTGCGGCTGGTGGCAAAAGGGCACAGCAACAAAGAGGTCTCCCTCGCCCTTCAATTGACGGAAGGCACGGTAAAAAATCACATGACCAGCATCTTGAGCAAACTGAAGCTACCGGACCGGACATCGGCCGCGTTGCTAGCCAGGGACTTGGGCATTGTCTGATGGGCTCAGAGGTGGGCTGTCATGGTCGATGGCGTCACTTGCCACCCTTGAACGATGTCGGCACCAATGGGAAAAACATCTCGCCCGCTTTGCGCAGGTCCTCGTTACGAAGCGATGCCTCATGCACGGCATTCGACTGACGACGATGACGCACCAGCAAATGGTAAGCGCCAATGCTCTCAAATCCGCCATTAAGCGCGCTTTGCATCGGCAAAGACTGCTGCACATCACGGTCAAAATTTTCCACCATGCCCCATGGCGGAAAAAGCTGCTCGCTCTCCATCCGCCGCAACACGTCATAGACGTTCTCCGGACGTTCATCCGTGCTGGCCGACATCAGCACATAATGCGGATGCAAAAAGCTTTGTTTCGGCAGATCCACGCCACTGACCATGTAACCCAAGCCCAAACGCGCCTCCCCCGCCGACAATCCGTAAAAACCCAGCTTGGCCGCACGGCTTTCAGGCCAGTGAATGGAAAAGTATTCGCGCTGACGCTTCAACATCTCACGTCGTGCTCCCAGCCAGTTCTGCCTCGATACGGCGTCCAAAACCTCCGTGTCAAAATCTGGATAAAAAAGACTCTGAATCTCCACGATGAAGCCCACGCCATCGTGGACGCGTCCGGTTTCCAGCATGCGGGGTGGGAGAGCACCGTCAATCATCTTTACCAACCCCAACACCAAGGCCGTCTCTCCTCCCCAATCCCTCCAGACCGATGGCAATGGATCTTTCACCCCGCCATCCCGAAATCCATGGCCGATGTAACCCTGGGCATCCACCAGATTCTCCAGCGTCATTGACTGAATCATCTTGGCCACCTGCGATTTGATGGCCCCGTCGCCCAAGATCTCTGAGGCCAGCAACATGGAGTGGAAATAAAGGCTCGAATCCACGGTGCTGAACTCCGTGCCCGGCACAATCTCATACCGGCCCCCACCATCCAACCTTACAAAATGAGGCAGCCAGCCGTTCGCCGACGCCATGCCCGCCACATTTTGATGAATGCGCATCAACACCTCCCGCGCAAATGCCTCCTCAACCATCCCCTGACGGCTCGCCAGTGCGGTCGCCAAGGCGAACAAACCGGAGGCCGGCACATTGTCAAAAAGTCCCTCACGCGTGTGCGCCCGGTCCCTCACGAAGCCGTGCTTGGAACTGTAACAGCGCGCCAGCTTGGCATAACTCGACAGAAACACGTATTCATCATAAGCAATCGCCGGTGCTTCCACGATGAATGCCAGCGAATCCAGCTCCGCCTGCGCCCCAGCTTCCGCCACCCAGTTCAGAAACTTCGCCTTTCCGATTTTTTCCGGCTCGAGGTTCTCCACAAAGGTGCGCAAATCCGGGGAATCCAGATCCATGCTCTTCGACCACAGCAGTTCTTCATCGACCCCCTTGATCTCCAGTTTGAACTGTCCCCGGCCCTTGGCGCGAAATTCTACTCCAACGATCTTGGGCTGGAATTTTGCCGTAATGAACGACGGGAAGCTGGCGGAAAAGTCCAGCGTTTGCCCTCGATCCGCCCCCAACCCGGCCAGCGCATGCCACATCCCTCCCCAGCGCCCTTGCGGCATGTCCACCCTTACCGTCCCGACCTGCCAGCCCACCCCTTCATTCGATTGACCAATGAAACCGAAATCGGTCCCCAAATGTGTGTAGGACACGAACGGGTTCATCGCCTGCTCCAGGCGCTGAACCCCACCATCAACGGGATCCATCACCGTCACATACTCCTGCACCGGCTGCCTCACCCGCCGCGGCTCCGGCGCCGGCAATTCCACCACCGCAGGAGGCGAACCAGCCAAGCTCTGTCCCAGACCGGCGCCCGGATTTTCAACCGATTGTGCCGCTGTCCATCCACCCATCGTGATGCAGCCTACCATGAAACCATAGCCGGCAAAGCGATGAATATTCGTGCGCCACATGATTGACCGATCGATTAGTTAATTTTTCTTAAAGTTTAATACCTTGGAGTGTCGGAGACCAGTTAAAAAACTTAAGCTGGCGCGGAAGGATCACCCAAGAGCCAAATCCCAACGAGTTTCGCAACAACGGCAAGACGATGAAGGGATTAGCATTGGACTCACAAGCAGCTGGTTCAGATGGTGGTTGTCCATTCACAACCCAGGGTGACCGTTCAGGTCAATCAAAAACTGATCGACCTGCCACCGCCAGCCCTAGAAATTTGGGCCGGTCAAATCAAATGCCTTGCAAGACCCCCGTGCTGTCACCAATCCGCTCCGCCTTGGCTCCCATGCGTTCAAGCATTGCCAAATAAAGATTGGTCATCGGGGTTTCCCCCGGCAGCATGATGTGCCGACCTGGATTCAGCGATCCATTGCCACGTCCCGCCAGAATGACAGGCAATTCATCGTGGTTGTGACGGTTGCCATCGGCGATGCCGCCGCCATAAACAATCATCGAACTGTCGAGCAACGACTGCCCCCCTTCTTTCGTGTCCTTCATCCGCTTCAGGAAATAAGCGAACTGCTCCATGTAGAAACGGTCAATCTTTGCGATTTTCTCCAGCTTCTCCGCATTGTTCTGGTGGTGAGAAAGATGGTGATGCGCATCCGGCACTCCAATCTGCGGAAAGCTGCGATTGCTGCCATCATGCGCCAGCAAAAAGGTCGAAACACGTGTGGCATCCGTCTGGAAGGCCAGCAACAGCAAATCAAACATCACCCGGATGTGATCCTGCGTATCGGACGGCATCTCAGCTGGGGGCACCACGCCAGGGGGAAGGTTGGGCGTCATGCGCTCCGCTTTTTCAATGCGCGTTTCAATGTCACGGACGGAAGCCATGTATTCGTCGATCTTGCGATTGTCTGAGGAAGACACCCGACGCTGCAAACTCTTCGCATCATCCATGACAAAATCCAAAATGCTCTTCTGGTAACGCTTGCGACGCTCCCCATCCTTGCCACCACCACGAATGCCAAAAAGCCGCTCGAAAACCAGCCGTGGGTCCATTTCAGGTGCCATCGGCATCGATTCGTTCTTCCACGACATGTTGAACTGGTAGGCGCAGCTGTAACCCGAATCACAACGACCTGACGAACGATCCCCATCGGTGCTCAACTCGAGAGACGCCAGAGGTGTCAAATGCCCCAGATGATCCGCCGCAATCTGGTCAACACTCTGACCGATGCGAATGTCCGACCCCGCCGTTTTCTTCGCCTGACAACCGGTCAGGAACGTCGCTGTCGCCCGGGCATGGTCCCCGGCACCATCGCCATTGGAACGCGCCTTGTCATGTGCCAGCTTGGAGAACACCGAGAAGTCATTCTTCAAATCTTTCAACACCTGCAAGGTCGGTGACAGCTCATAATCCTTGCCTTCCCCCTTCACCTGCCATTGAGGCACATTCACGCCATTGGGAATGTAGAGAAACGCCATCCGCGTCGGACTCACCACCTTCGCCTCAGCAGCAAAAGCCTTGAACCCAAACGATTCCAAAGCAGGGAGGGAGAACAAAGCGCCCGCACCACGCAAAAATGCCCGGCGGGAATACGGTGAAGATGTAGTGGCCATGAATGCTTTAATTTATTTGATGTGAATTAAATCACCGTGCGTATTCTGCACAAGAATACTACGCGTCGGCGAGGGAACCTCTATCGAAATTCGGTCCCTGGCGCTTGAAGGTTGCACAAAAATCGTCGTCCATCGACGCTCACGATTTTCGTTTGCAAAATCTTCGCCAAAGAGTCCGTTATCCTCCATCTGAAACCACCAGTGCCCCTCAGAGCACTTCATTCGTAAATTCAAGAAATGAGACGTTTATTCATTGCCGCCGCCGCCGTTTGCTCGCTTTCCACCGCCCTTCCAGCCCAGGATGCGGCAGCCAAAGAGCTCACCCTCAAACCTGACACCGCCAACCCGTTGATGTTTGACCTCAAGGTCCTCACCGTCAAAGCGGGAGAAAAAGTGAAGCTGACATTTGAGAACAAAGGGTCCATCCCCCAGCCACACAACGTCCTGATCCTCAAGCCAGGCACCTTGCAAAAAGTCGGCGCCCTCGCGAATGGCATGCTCGCCGACCCACAGGCCATGGCCAAAGACTACATCCCTGAGTCCGACGACATCCTGCACCACACCAAGCTCATTCAACCAGGACAGACCGGCACTCTCGAATTCACTGCTCCAGCCGAAGCCGGCGACTATCCTTACATCTGCACCTTCCCAGGCCACTGGATGATGATGCAGGGCACCTTGAAAGTGGAGAAATAATTTCCCACCCCGTCAAATCGTCCCAAGTAAAATTCAACAGCCCCGAAGTTTCGACTTTCGGGGTTCGTTTTTTCCAGAAACAACCTCTCATCCAACACCCAACAACACCATGAAAACCATCGCCCTTCCCCTTCTCGCGCTTTGCGCCGTCCTCCTGCCATTCACCGCTTCCCAAGCGGAGGAACCGGCCAAGAAAATCACCGTCGGTGAATTCAACTTTACCCTCGCCGCCCCCTGGCAGGAAGCGGAGAACACCGGCATGATGACCAAGGCCATCATCGAGCACCCCATCAAGGACGCGGTCGCACTCAAAGCCATGTTCTACCACTTCGGTAGCGGTCAGGGCGGAGCCGTTGAAGCCAACATCAATCGCTGGATCGGCCAGTTTGAGGGCACCCCAGAGGTCAAACGCGACGAACAAACCATCGACGGCGTCCAGGTCGTGATCCTCACTGCCACCGGAACCTATCTCGATGGCCCTCCCATGGGTGGCAACAAAACGCCACGTCCCGATTACCAGATGCTCGCCTCCATCCTCGTCGGCAAAGACGCCCCGGTCTTCATCAAACTCACCGGCCCAAAAGCTTCCACCGAAAGCATCCACGACGCCTTCAAAAAGCTGACCGTCAGTCCCTTCGAGAAGTAAGCCTGCCGTTCTTTCTCAATCCGAATTATCGACACCCTGTCCGCAACTGCGGCAGGGTGTTTTCATTTTGCGACGACGAGCAGCCCGGACCACTGACGCTCCGTCGGTCTCCATTCCATTCGCTTCAACCCACGTCCACCCCCTCGTCTCTCACTTCTTCACCAACAAACTCCCCCCCGTCATCTCCTCCGGTTGTGCCACTCCCAACATCGCCAGCAACGTCGGGGCCACATCCGCTAGAACCCCGTCCTTCACCACATAGCCATCCGCATCGCCCGCCACATAAATCCCATGCACCAGATTCGTCGTGTGCGCCGTGTTCGGTGAGCCATCCGGATTGCGCATCGTCTCACAATTGCCGTGATCCGCCGTGATGAACAACTTGCCGCCGAGAGCCAGCACCTTCTCCACCACCAGACGCACTGCAAAATCAATCGTCTCCACCGCATGCACCCCGGCCTCCACCACCCCGGTGTGACCCACCATGTCCGGATTTGCAAAATTGATGATCGCCAGATCATAATTCTCCAATCGACGCACCAGCTCAAATGCCAGATCCGGCGCACTCATCTGCGGCTTCTGATCATACGTCGCCACCTCCGCAGGACTCACCGCCAAATACCGCTCCTCCCCCTCAAACGGAATCTCCCGACCCCCATTAAAAAAGAACGTCACATGTGGATACTTCTCCGATTCCGCCGCACGCAGCTGCCGCAACCCCGCCTTCGACACCACCTCCCCTAAAATATTCTCCATGCTCGTCGGCCCAAAAACCACGCGAGCGCCCAGCTTCTCATAGGTCGCATCATACTCCGTCAACGTGTAATACCCCACATGCGGCGTCGCCTCCCGCTCAAAACCATCAAACGTCGGATCAAGAAATGCCTGACTCAACTGCCGCGCCCGGTCAGCCCGAAAATTGAACCACAAAATCACATCATCATCCCGCACCCGCAGCTCGCCCACATGACTAAACAACATCGGCGGCATGAACTCGTCCCCGCGCGGTTCGATGGCATACTTGTCCTTCACCGCCTCCGCTGGCGTCAGCAAACTCGCCTCTCCCCGACCCAAAACAATGGCATCCCACGCCAGCTTGTTGCGGTCCCAGCGTTTGTCCCGGTCCATCGCAAAATAACGTCCGATCACCGTCGCAATGTTCGCCCCGCTCGATGCCAGTCCCGCCTGCAATTTTTCCAAATAGGCCACCCCACCCGTCGGTGAAGTATCGCGACCATCCGTGATCGCATGCACCATCAGATCATCCACGCCTGCCGCCTTCGCCGCATCACAAAGCGCCACCAAATGATCCTGATGCGAATGCACCCCGCCATCACTGATCAACCCCAAAAAGTGCAGGCGCTTCCCTCGTGCCTTCGCAAATGCCTCCTTCAACACCGGATTTCCCGCCAATTCGCCATCACGGATCGTCTTGTTGATCCGAGTCAGATCTTGATAAACAATCCGCCCCGCGCCCAAATTGAGGTGACCCACCTCACTGTTGCCCATCTGACCATCCGGCAATCCCACGTCCTCACCGCTTCCGCTCACCGTCGCCCAAGGATAGGTCGCATACAGTTCGTCATGAAACGGCGTCTTGGCGAGCAGCGTGGCGTCGCCATTTTCCACTGCTTTTTCTTTGCCACCCGGGTTGATGCCCCAGCCGTCGCGAATGATGAGAACTACAGGTTGTTTGGCCATGTGCCCCTAGATGCGGCAAATTCCACGCCCTTGCAAGTCACAGCCTGCAAAAAACCTCGCTGAAATCCACGTGGGTCTTGCCTCAGGCCCCAGCGTGTGACACAAAAGAAGGCTCGCCCCATCTCAATGCCTCCTGATCAACTCTTCGTCTGCGCACTCACTCTCACCGTCATGGGACTCTTCATCTGGGAAAAACTCCCGATGGAAATCGTCTCCCTCGGTGCCCTGCTGCTGCTCATGATCGTCCCTTTCGACGGTCACCCCATCCTCATGCCCGAGAACAAAACCGAGCAGATAACCATCCTCGGCAGCATCTTTGGCAACAACGCCGTCCTCGTCGTCTCCTTCATGTTCATCGTCGGTGCCGCCGTCGAACGCACCGGCCTGGTCGAAGACCTCGGACACTGGTTTGAACGCCTCGCCGGCCGCGGCGAACGCCGCATTCTCCTCTCCCTCGGGGTGCTCACCATCGTCTCCTCCGCCTTTCTCAACAACACCACCGTCGTCGTCGTCTTCATTCCCATGCTGATCGGCCTCTGCAAACGCATCAACCTCCCCCCCTCCCGCTACCTCATCCCCCTCTCCTTCTTCGCCATCTGCGGCGGCATGTGCACCATCATCGGCACCAGCACCAACCTCGTCGTCAACGGCATCGTCCGCCAGCGCGGCCTCGAACCCTTCGCCATCTTCGACATCGCCCCCCTCGGCATCGTTTTTTCCATCGCCACCATCACCTTCCTGCTCTTCTTCGGCCGCAAACTGCTGCCCGACCGCCCTAGCCTCGCCGCCCTCATCAATGTCGACGACAGCCGCGAGTTCCTCACCGCCGCCCTCGTCAGCGCCGACTCACCCCTTCTCGGCAAAACCATTGGCGAAACGCCGCTCGCCAAAATGCGCGACTCCCACATCATCGAGATGCGCCGCAGCGGCAACCGCATCACCACCCCCCTCAAACAGGTGCGCTTCGAAGCCGGCGACCGCATCATTTTCAAAAGCCACCTCTCCGGGGTCGTCGACATCAACGCCCTCAAAGGCATCGAAATGGCCTCCAAAGCCGAAATGGGTCTCAGCTACGTCCAAACCGAACAGGCCCTCCTCATGGAAGGCATGCTTGGGCGCCAGTCCAAACTCGTCGGGCACAGCCTCACCGAACAAAACCTCCGCCAGCAATACGGCGTCATCATCCTCGCCGTCCACCGCCAGGGCGTGAACCTGCGCGAAAACTTCGAAGACGAAAAACTGGAAATTGGCGACACCCTCCTCCTCGAAGGCTCAGCCGAACGCATGCGCCAGCTCTTCGAAGAACGCGACCTCATCAACCTCACCCAGCCCAAAGCCCAGACCTACCGCCGCAGCCGCGCCTGGATCGCCATGCTCGCCCTCCTCATGGTCATCGTGCTCGGATGCTTCGGCAACTTTATCCCCTTCGAATGGGTCGCCATGTCCGCCGCCCTCCTCGTCACCGCCACCGGCTGCCTCAAAACCGACGAAGCCTATCGTTCCATCGACTGGAACGTGATCACCATGATCCTCGGCACCCTCGCGCTCGGCATCGCCATGGACACCACCGGAGCCGCCACCACCATCGTCCACGGCATGATGTCCGTCATCGGCGACTGGGACCCGCGCCTCATCCTCTCCGCCCTGCTGCTGCTCTCCATCATCCTTACCGAAGTTCTCAGCAACACCGCCGTCGCCGCCCTCGTCACCCCTCTCGCCTTCGGCCTTGCCGGCGACCTCGGATGCAACTGGGAACCTTTCATCATCGCCGTCATGGCCGGGGCCAGCATCGGCTTCGCCATCCCCGCCGGCTACCAAACCCACATGCTCGTCTTCGGCCCCGGCGGTTATCGATTTTCCGACTTCTGCCGCGCCGGCATCCCCCTCGACCTCATCATGTGGGTCCTCGGCTCGATCTGCATCCCCTTGTTCTGGCCTTTGTAACACAGCCGGGAGCGCCGCCGTCCTCGGGCGGCAGTCGTAACATAGGCTTACAGCCTGTCCGTTGTTCACCGGCCCAGCGCCTGATCCAAATCCGCGATCAAATCCTCCACCGACTCAATCCCCACCGAGAGTCTCAACAGATTCTTCGCCACCGAAGACTCCGCCCCCTCCACCGTCGCGCGGTGCTCCACCAAACTCTCCACTCCGCCCAGCGAAGTCGCCCGTTTGAATAGCTGCAACCGACCCGCCACCTTCAGCGCATCGCCGTTCACACAAATCGACATCATCCCCCCAAACCCCTCCTTCATCTGCTTTCGCGCCACCTCATGCCCTAAAAACCCCGGCAACCCTGGATACAACACCTTCTCCACGCGCAAGTCCCCCTCAAACCTCTCCGCAATCCGCATCGCCGCCGCACTCTGCGCCCGCACCCGCACAAACAACGTGCGCAATCCCCTCAACAACAGCCACGCCTCAAACGGGCCCAGCACATGTCCGGCCTGAAACCGGCCCTTCTTCAGCCCATCCCAAAACGCATCCTTCTCCCGCGTCACCACAATCCCCGCCACCACATCCGAGTGACCATTCAAATACTTCGTCGCCGAATGCATCACCAAATCCGCCCCCAGCACCAACGGTTGCGTGTGCACTGGCGTTGCAAACGTTGAATCCACCGCCACCCGCGCTCCCACCTCACGTGCTAACTCCACTACCGCGGCAATATCTGTCACTTCCAAACTCGGATTCGCCGGCGTCTCAATCCAAACCAGCGCCGTCTTTTCATTGGCCAAAGCAATCCTCACCGCCTCCAGATCCGTCATGTCCACCTCCTCCACCTTCAATCCCCAAGGCACCGCCCAGTTCATGATCCATCCCCTCAACGCCCAATACATCACCGCCGGAATCAACACCCGGTCCCCCGGCCTCAACGCCTGAAAAATCGCCGCCCCCGCTGCATTGCCTGAAGCAAACACCGCCGCATCCGCCCCTGCTTCCAACCGCGCCACCACCTCTTCCACCAGATCATAATTGGGATTGTCCGCCCGCGAATACAACCGACCGCTCACCAACTCATAAGCCTCATCCCGCACATAAGTCGTTGAAGGAAAAACCGGCGGCACGATCCCCCCCGTCCCCACGTCCACAAACCCCAACGCCTGCGCCGCCAAGGTCTCCGGATCAAGTATAGAAAAGTCTGCGCTCATCAATCATCCACCATAATCGAACCGCTCCTCCGTCCCAACAAAAAATACCGCTTCCCCGCTCCGTCTCCATTTCCACACACCAGACAACAATTTTTTGATCGACAAAATCACCACATTCCGTTAGCCTACACCAAGCAAAACCCCTTTCGCCCCCGTGTCCAACCTGCTCAACCTCGGCTCAGCGACAGCCTTCGGAAAATTTGCCGCCAACTGCGTTAAGATCTTCAACGAAGTCAGTCCCGCCCTCGTCGTCGGCACCGTCGCCGCCCCCGCCACAGGAGGACTCAGCCTCGTCGCCGCCCTTGGTGCCGCAGGCATCGCCATCGCCGACCTCTATCTTGATGTCAGCCAGGGCAGAGAGCTCGGCTCTATCAAGGACAGTCTCGACAAAATGCTGTCCCATCAGCGGACCCAGGCAAACATCGCCGCCCTCAGCCTGACAACCCTCGATGAGATCAAACAGCTCATCGAAACCAAAACCGCTCCCCGCGAAGCCTTTCAACCACTCCAATGCCTGCTCGAAAAAGAGCCTGACCTCGCCCTCTCCCTAAATCACTTGGTTGCCAGGGCCAGCGAAATTCAAACCGCCGCCACCTTCGACGCCGCAGCGATCATCGCCTCCAACCAGGAAGCACTGCTCCGCCTCATTCAAGACCCCAATTTGCCGGACAAATGCCGACAAAATCTTGCCTCCCTCATCGGAGAAATCAAAACACAGCTAACCGATCTCCACCGCGGCCAGCAAACCCTGCTGACAAACTCCCGCACCCTCTCCAGCAAATCGACTGTCACCATCCTGATGACCCTGGTGATCGTGGCCATCCTCGGTTTTGTCCTCGTCAAACTCCATCAATTCGAACTCAAACAAGCCGCGCTCGCAATCCCCATCGACCGCCCAGGTCTCGGCGAACTGAAAATGGGGCCGGTCTACCCGCTGCCTCCTCCGTCCCCAAACCTCGTCCCCCCATCCCCAACCCCTTTCCCGACGCCAGCCAACCACAACCCCGCCCAAAATCAACCCGACCTTCCGCCACCTGTGCAGGCCGCCTTCGACAACTTTGAAACGCTTGACCAACTCCATGACTTCGATGGACTCAAAAAAGCCGCCGACGACCTCATCCACCTTGCCCCCCGCAATGCCAGAGCCTGGTTCCTCCACGGGTATGCCGCATTCCAACTTTCCAAAGAACACACGGTCGGCCCTCAGGCCACTTCTCTCATGCAACAGTCCGAGCGCTCCGCCCTCCGCGCCGTCGAACTCATCGAAACCACCAAGCAATACCAAGACTTCCTCGCATCCTCCCTCAGCAATCTCGGCAGCGCCCGCAGTGAACTCGGCGAACTCACTGAGGCCGAAACCGTGCTGCGCCGCGCCGTCGAACTGGAACCCCATCACATTGATGCCTGGCTCAACCTCGACCATGTCTATGGCCAGAAAGGCACGACCGGAAAACCTCAACAACTCGCCCTTCTCCGCGAAGCATTCGCCAAAAACCCAGACCATCCCCGAATCCGTGAACGGCTCCTCAGCGAGTTAACTCCCGACTACAATCGAAATTACTCCAACCTCCACCATCAAGAAAGCCTGACCCTCCTCGACGAGATCATGCGCATCGAAACGCCCAACTTTGGCACCCTCGTCACCAAATTTCATCTGCACTTATCCTTGGATCAATTCGATCAAGCACAAGGCACCTTGGAAAAAGCCGTTCAACTGGCCAGCCACCCGCTGGAAACCGTCGAAACCATCCTCCTCAAAGCCACTCTTAACAAGCAACTGAACCCCAACCACACCGTCGCCGAAGACCCCGATATCCTCTCCACCTGGCCGCTCATCGAGTCCGCCATCAAGTCCACCGACAAGTCCACCAACGCCTACCCATGGTTTCTCGCCACCCACTACCACAGCATTCTCGGCAACATCAAAAAGGCTAAAACCTACGCCGCCCAGATCCCACCCGCATCGGAATACTACCCTCGGTCAAAAGGTGCCATCATCGTTGCGGAATCTAACCAATACGGTCTTGAGATTGCCGCCCTCAACAATGAAAACCTCTCTGCAACAGAAATACAAAACCGCGTCAACCTCCTCACCGAGACCTTCTTCAACCCCCAGTTCCAAAAGGAAAACGCCAGCACCGAAGGACTTAGTGCCTTTTTTAGCCTGGTCCGCGACGGCCAACGATTGCTTCTCGCCGAAAAATGGAACGACCTCCTCATCCTATCGAAATCCTGCGCCCTCAAGCACACCGAAGGATTCATCTTTGAATTGGCCCAATTTTACATCGGATTCGCCCACTACCAGCTCGATCAATACGAAGAAGCCAACCAGGCGTTTGCAGCGGCCATCAAACACAACCAAAAATTGCGTAAAACCGTCCTTCCTCTCTACGCAAGCTCCCTCTTCGAAGCCAACCGTCTTGAAGAAGCAGAACAGGCCTATCGCGACGCCCTGAAACTTAGCCCCGAAGACAGCTCTCTCGTCGTCAACCTCTGCATCACCCTCGGCAAAGTTAACAAACCCGACGAAGGCATCGACCTCTTTCGCCAATACCTCTCCACCCAAACTCAACCACTCACATCCCAGGACAGAAACATCATGTTCATGCTGCTTCGCATGTCGGCAGATCTAAAGGAAAAGGCCATCCACACCTTCACGGAAATCGAACCGGTCAAACAAACCTTGGCCCGCATCACGCAACTCTATGCAGAGGCCGCAGAGTTTGCCACCGACCACGAAAGAAAACACTACGCCTGGGCTAAGGAGGCAACCAGCTACTCCTCCCTCTCAGCCTATCCCGAATGGAAAAGCCAGATCGATACCTACCTCAACAAGGTCCGAAAGTCCGACCCGTCTTTTGCCGAAACGAACCCCAATTTTGCAGGTCTGACCGGCTCGCTCCTCTTTTGGGAGACCTCAGAAACCGGACTTGAAAGCGCCCCTCGCCACCAATTACAAAGCATCCGCACCCAGCTCGAAAAAGCTGTCCAATCACCCTTCCGTCCACTTCGCTGGGACATCAACCTCGCCTACACCATCGACGCCCTGGGCGAGCCCGATCTGGCCATCGGTAACCTGGAAACTCTCGTATCCATAGCTGCCCCCATGAACTTCAACGCAGCCAGCGTTGCCTCCGTCCAATATACCATCCTTGAGCTCTATCTTTATCAAGCCCTCAAGAACAAGCATGCTTGGCCTTCAGAGCAACTGCGTCAGTCGATCGAACGGGTCGAAGCCATCGCCTCCGTGCTCACCCCTGAACAAGTCGGCGCAGACAACTGGAGCTTTGTCGGGGCCATCCATCACCATTTAAAACAATATCCCCTCAGTCAGATGGCCTACACCAAAGCCTTGGAACTGAGACCCGATCATTATGCCGACTGGATACAAGTCTCCGACATCCAGTTGAGAAGTCTCAACTTCTTCGAGGCCACCGTTTCAAGCATCCAAGCCTACCGCATGTTCCCTTGGCGTGACCGCTCAATCTACATAGAAATGTTCCCCATGTTAGCAAATCTCCTGATGGCAACCTCCCCCGCCACCGTGCCCTGTCTTTGCCTGCTTATCATTGCCGCCCGTCGCCGCAGTAAATCCCGCAACTCGGGACGCTATATCCTGCCCTGATACGTCACCTCAACTCCCTCACTCGCGCCAACCTCTCACAAGCCGCTCTCAACGTCTCCTCTTTCTTCGCAAAATGAAAGCGGATCAAATGCTTCACCGGCTCCCGGAAAAAACTCGATCCCGGCACCCCTGCCACCCCCACCTCTTTCACCAGCCAGTTCGATGCCTCCACGTCATCTGCAAATCCCAGCGCCGAAATGTCCACCATCACATAATAGGCCCCCTGCGGATCCGTGAACGGCAACCCCGTCGACCGCAATCCCTCAACAAAAACCTCCTTCTTCCGCGCATACAAATCCCGCAGTCCGACATAATAACTATCCGGCAACTCCAGACCTGCCACCGCCGCCTCTTGCAAAGGTGCCGCCGCCCCTACCGTTAGAAAGTCATGCACCTTGCGGGCCTGCGCAATCACCTTCGGAGCCGCCTGCACATACCCCAACCGCCAGCCCGTGATCGAATAAGTCTTCGACAATGAATTGCAAACAATCGTCCGCTCAAAAGCCCCCGGCAAAGCCGCCGCATGCACATGCTCGTGCCCCTCATAAACGATGTGCTCATAAGGCTCATCAGTGATCACAAACGCATCATGCTCTTCCGCCAAACTTAGGATGAACAACAACTCCTCGCGCGTGAACACCTTTCCTGTCGGATTCGACGGATTGCACACAATGATCGCCTTCGGCTTCTGCGCGAAAGCCGCCCTTAATTCCGCCTCATCAAACCCAAAAAGCGGCGGCCTCAACGGCACAAAGATCGGCTCGGCTCCCGACAAAATCGCATCCGCCGCGTAGTTCTCATAGAACGGCGAAAAAACCACCACCTTGTCGCCCGGATTGCACGCCGTCATCATCGCCACCATCATCGCTTCGGTGCTCCCGCAGGTCACCACCAGATGCTGATCTGCATCAATCGGCAATCCGCTGAACCGTCGAATCTTTGCCGCCAGCGCCTCCCGAAACCTCGGCGCCCCCCAGGTCACTGCATACTGATGAAATGGCCCACGCGTCGCCCTCTCCAAAGCCGCCAGCAACTCCTCAGGCGGATCAAAATCCGGAAATCCCTGCGACAAATTGATCGCGCCATGTTGATTCGCCAGTCGCGTCATTCCGCGAATGACGGACTCCGTAAAAACCTCAAGACGTGCAGCAGTGGAAGGCATGGCCGTCGCCCATCCCACACTCCACCAAAAAATCAAGACAAGGAGTGGCGGTCTCCAGACCGCCCATCTACCCAAGTCCACACCACTTCGCTACTCCACCAGCCTGAACAACTTCCCGTTCCAATCCAAAATCAGCAGTTCGCCATTCACATCCTCACAAAACGCTGTCGGCTGCACCCGTCCTTTGCCCTTCGCATCCAGTTCCGACTCAAATAGTTTTTCATTTCCCACCTTCTTTTTCGCTGCCACATCATATTTTAACGCCCAAATCCGTCCACTGCCCCAGTCTCCATACACATAGCTCCCCACCAGCTTCGACAGCTTTTTGCCCCGATAAACAAATCCACCCGTGATGCTGATCCCTTCCGCATGCGAATACTCATGAATGGGATCAATAAACTGCGCCCCCTGCGGCGGCGCATCCGTCCGCAAGGCAAACGGCCTCGCCCCCTCACGGAAACTCCAGCCATAATTGCCACCCTTTTCCACAATGTTGATTTCCTCCCAGATATCCTGTCCCACATCCGCCACCCACAAGTTCCCCGCCTCATCAAAACTCATCCCCCAAGGATTGCGAATCCCCAAAGCGAACACCTCTTCACGTGCCCCCACCTGACCTGCATACGGATTGTCTTTCGGAATCGCATACTGCCGGCTCCCTTGTTTGCCGTTCACATCAATTCTCAACACCTTGCCCAGCAATGAAAACGCATTCTGCGCCGCGCGGGTGATGTCATCGCGCTTCCCGCCATCGCCCGATCCAATATACAAATAGCCATCCGGACCAAACGTCAAATTGCCTGAGTTATGATTCCAAAACGGCTGAGGAATCTCCATCAAGATACGCTCACTCGAAGCATCCACCTTGTCAGCATCCTCCTTCGAAACCTGCAGCTCACTGATCACACTGCGCTTCAAATCCTGCTGCGAGTAATAAACATAAAACTTCCCATTTTCTTTAAACTTGGGATGAAACGCCAGCCCCAGCAACCCCTCTTCAAACAACCCGTCCTTCGCCTCCATTTTGCGATCTGTGAAATCCAAAAACACCTTCGCCTCCGAGCCCGCCTCATCCTTCGGCAAAATAAGAATCTTGCCACGCTGCTGCACCAAAAACTGACGCCCGCTGCCGTCCGGTGCCACCACCAGTGACACGGGCCGCTCCAACACCAAGTTAGGAAACGCCGGTTCCACTTTATAACTCTGCGCTTCAACCAAAGAAGGCGAAGCCATCAAACCAACCGCCAGAACAACACTGCACAAGACATCGTATTTCATAAAAACTATAAAGATAAAACTAAATTCACTTAACCTCACGCCACATCACAAAGACTGACCGCCTCACGCAATCCCACCATCGGGTCCTTGGTTGGAATGAACTCATGCCCCACATACCCGGTGTAACCAATCTCCAGCAACTTCCTCATTAACGGCGGATAATTCATCTCCTGATCCGATCCTATCTCACAACGACCCGGATTTCCCGCCGTGTGAATGTGACCAATGACATCCTTGCAGGACTCCACCCGCCTCACCAAATCCCCGTGCATGATCTGCACATGATAAAAATCAAAAAGCAGTTTCATGTTCGGCGAATCCACCGCCCGCACAATTTCCGAACAATAATCCACATCATCCCCCTGATAGCCTGGATGCCCCTTCATCTCCTCATCCACCCGTGAATTCAGATGCTCCATGATGACCGTCACCCCTTTCTTCTCCGCATACCCGATCACCTTTTTATACGCCTCGATGCAATTTTTCTTCCCCGTCGCCAAATCCACCACGCTGCCGCCCTCCTTCGTCGTGTCGGCAAACCCGGTAAAACTCAGCACATTCGGATTCCCATAAGCCGCACACTGGTCGATCCGCTCATGCATCTTCTGCAAATTTTCATCCCAAAAGGCTGGATTGTTCATCCCCTTCACAAATCCATGCGCCCCGGTATAGGCACACTTTAACCCGTTCTCCTTCAACAGATCCCAGTGCTCCGGACCCACCCCCTCCACACTCACACAACCCAGCTCCTTCGCTGCCTTGATGGTGTCCTCAATCTTCCACTTCGCCCCCTTCGCAAAACACCAGTGAACAATCGACTGCTTGATCTTTCCATGTTTTACCAATGTCTCCACCCCACGGGCTGAAGACACCGCCGACAAAACCGCCGGAGCGGCCATCCAACGCAAAGCAGAACGACGAGAAAGCATATCCCTTTCTAACGGAACCATTTCACACACTCAATCACAAAGTAGAAGGTCCGTCCCGGGCCTTTCAATCCGTTTTCCCTGAATCACAGCTCCACTTTCCGCAACCTCAGCGCATTGCCAATCACCGACACCGAACTCAAACTCATCGCCGCCCCTGCAATCATCGGGCTCAACACCCATCCAAACACCGGATACAACAAACCCGCCGCCACCGGAATCCCCAGCGCGTTATACAAAAATGCGAACCACAAATTCTGCCGGATGTTCCGCATCGTCGCCCGACTCAAATGGACCGCACGCACCAGTCCGCGCAAGTCCCCCTTCACCAAAGTCACCCCTGCGCTCTGCATCGCCACATCCGTCCCGCTGCCCATCGCCAAACCCACGTTTGCCGCCGCCAACGCCGGCGCATCATTGATCCCATCGCCCGCCATCGCCACCACGCGACCCTCCGCCCGCAACGCCTTCACCCGCTCCATCTTCGAATCCGGTGTCGCCCCCGCCTCCACCGAATCAATCCCCAAGGCCTTCGCCACTACCCCCGCCGTTGCCGCATGATCTCCGGTCAGCATGTGAATCTTCAACCCCATCGCATGCAATTCATCAATCGCCGCTTTCGCCGATTCCTTGATCGGATCCTCCACCGCCACCGCACCCGCCGCCACGCCATCAACCGCCGCAAACACCACCGTCTGCCCCTTTGCCTGCAGCTTCTCCACCTGAGGCAACATCTCACCCCATCCCATGACTTGGCGATCCTTCATCAACTCCATCTTGCCCACCAGGACCTCCCGACCACCCACCTTGCCCACCACCCCGCCGCCTGTGATCGAGTCAAAATCGTCCGCCTTCTCCAGCACCACTCCCTTCTCCTCCGCCCCTTTCACCATCGCCGCCGCCAAGGGATGTTCACTGCCCCGTTCCAGACTCGCCACCAACTTCAATAGATCATCTCGCTGCCAGTCCCCCGTCACCAATACCTCCATCAACTTCGGCCGCCCTTCGGTCAGCGTCCCCGTTTTGTCCACCACCAAAGTATCCACCTTCTCCAATCCCTCCAACGCCCCCGCATCCTTCACCAGCACCCCCGCCCGCGCCCCACGCCCCACCGCCACCATGATCGACATTGGCGTCGCCAATCCCAACGCGCATGGACACGCAATGATCAACACCGCCACCGCATTGATCAATCCATGCACCAACGCCGGCTCCGGTCCCAACCACCACCACAAAACAAAAGTCACTACCGCAACCCCCAGCACCGCCGGCACAAAATAGCCCGCCACCTGGTCCGCCAACCCTTGAATCGGAGCCCTGCTCCGTTGCGCCTCGCCCACCATCTGCACAATGCGCGACAACATCGTGTCATCCCCCACCTTCTCGGCACGGATCACCAATCCGCCCGTTCCATTCACCGTGCCTCCCACCACCGCATCGTCCTTCACCTTCTCCACAGGCACCGGTTCTCCCGTGATCATCGACTCATCCACCGCCGACCTCCCCTCAACGACCACCCCATCCACCGGCACCTTCTCCCCCGGTCTTACCCGCAACAAGTCGCCCACCTTAACCACTTCCAGCGCCACCTCCTTATCGCCACCATCCTTCACCAACAGCGCCCGCGCAGGAGCCAGATCCAGCAACGCACGAATCGCACTTCCCGTTTTCGCCCTTGCCCGCAACTCCAACACTTGACCCAGCAGCACCAGCACCACGATCACTGCCGCCGCTTCAAAATAGACCGGCGCACCGCCATGCCCGTTGTCACCCAGAACAGGAAACACCTGAGGCCACAACAACGCCACCCAACTAAATCCAAAAGCCGCTCCCACGCCCAAACTGATCAATGTCCACATGTTAAAATGCCGCGACACCAATGACCTCCACCCACGCCTGAAAAACGGTGCCCCCGCCCAAACCACTACCGGCGCCGACAAAACCGCCTGCATCCAGCGCGATACTGTCCCGTCCACCCAACCATGCGCCATCGACGGAATCAAATGCGCCATCGCCACCACAAAAACCGGAAACGTTAAAATCGCGCTCACCCAAAACTTCCGCGTCATGTCCCTCAACTCTCCCTGATCCTCACCGTCCTCCTCCACACCAGCCATCACTTTCGGCTCGAGCGCCATCCCGCAAATGGGACAATCCCCCGCCACCTCCCGCTCCACTTCCGGATGCATCGGACAAGTATAAATCGTCTTCTGCGCCTCGCCCTTCCAAGCCGGATTGCGCTCCAAAGCCATCCCGCACTTTGGACAATCACCGGGCTTGTCCGATTCCACCCCTTCACACATCGGACAAAAATATTTCGCCCCTGCCGAAGGTTTCACCTTATCCTGACCACCACCACTACAACAAGACTCCACTGGCGCAGCGTCCGGCTTCTCTTTCGAACAACAGGAATGGGAAGGGGAAGGTTCTGACGAATTCATGAAAAAAAGTGGCACCAATGGTCTGCTGCTGCTGTCGACCAGGAATGCCCGGACAGCAACGGTCACCGGGCATTCCCTTCAACAAAAAAGACCGGCTACTTCTTCGACTTCTCTGCAATCTCCTTCAAATACTTCTCCGAGTCCTTGTTGAAGTCTTTCAGACAACCTTTGCAGCAAAGTTTCACTTCCTGACCATCCTTGGTCAACTCAACCGGTTTCCCCATGCTCCCCAATTCTTCGCCAGAGACAATGCAAGTTTTAAGCGGATAAGGTTTGGCATCCGCCGCCTGAACAAGGCTGGGCATTCCAAAAGCCGAAACGACAAGAGCGATAAATGACAGTGTTTTCATATAGATATGGATTTCGTTTATTTGATTAATAACAAGTGATACGGGTTAGCGACAATAGATTACTTCTTCCCAAGAGACGAGGTTGGCCGCGTTTACTCATAGCGCTGAAGGCGCGGCTTCATGACAGCCTTGGGCAACGCCCAAGGTTGATTGGCATGAGTTAGCATAGGGCTGAAAGCCCGCTCCACGCACGCACCTTCGTAGCTAAAAATTCGCGACATTGTGAATTACAAATTGGCCAGGTATTTTTGCGGATCTTTTTCCAGTTTTGTCACACACGGTTTGCAGCAAAATTTCACCTCTTTTCCGTCATACACCTTGGTAATGACCGGGCCCATGGAGCCCAGCTTGTTGTCCGTCATCACACAAGTGTCACTGGTGTAGGGTTTTACTCCTGCCGTGCTCCCGCCCGTGCTGGCACAGGAGGAAAAAAGCAATGCGATCGCACTGAATCCCAGAATAGTTATCGATTTCATGATCTTAGTTGGTTTATTTGTTTGTTATTTATTTTCTGATTGGTGATTAGAACCGGACCACAACTCCGCCGCCGATTCCAAATTCTGAATGATATTGAACCACCAGCGACACCGGCTGGTTGATCCAATAACTCGCCCCCGCACTCCACTCCCATTCGGTGTTGGTGTCATAAGCGACCTCTCCAAACACACTCAAGCGGTTGGTTACTGCAAATTCCTTGGACAGCGACAGTTCCACATCGCCCTCCGTGTCCACCAGCACACTGCTCCACACAAACATCGGCAATCGATAGCGAAGCCCTGCCACCCCACGATTCTCCGCCTCATCTTCATTCGTCAATCGGACCCCGCCAAACGCACGCACATTCGGTCCAAGATATCGCTCATACAGCACATCCACCTCATATTCAAAATCCTCCACCTCCTGCCAGCCCGCCTCCCAATTGATATAAAAATCATCATGCCTGCGACGCAAGTTCAACGAGCCCTCAGACATGTGGGACTGAGCACTGGCCTCCCCCCAAAACGACCACATCTCGTGCCCATGCTCGCCCAGGTTCACCCAGCGCGATCCATTCCATTCCTTCGCGCCACCTCCATGATCATGGTGCCCCTTCACCGCTCCATGTGCGCCACTGGAGTGAAGCGACGGAACCTGATCTTCCGGCAGCGGATCTTGATAAGTCACAATGCGCGTCATCCCCGCCATCATGTGATACAACAGATGGCAGTGGAAAACCCAGTCACCCACCTCATTCGCCTCAAATTCAATCGTCGCCTTGCCCATCGGCGGAAGATCCACCGTATGCTTCAACGGTGAATGATCCCCATGCCGGTTCACCACGCGGAAGAAATGCCCATGCAAATGCAGCGGATGATGCATCATCGTATCATTCACCAACTCAAAGCGCAGCACCTCCCCCTTCTTCACCGGGATCAGCGCTTCCTCGGCCATCGTCTTGCCATTAAATCCCCACTGATACCTTTCCATGTCACCCGTCAGCCTCAGGGGCACCGTGCGAACCGGAAGTTGCTTCGGTAACTTCGTGGACCCTGGCGACTTCAACAACTCATACGGCGCACCCGGACGCTCCGCATCATGCAGCGAATCATGATCATCGTTTAACGCTGCATCCATCATGTGCTCCATGCGATAAAGCTCCGGCTTGGGAACTTCCGGGGCCAGATGGGTTTTCCCACCCCCTTCTCCAATCATCACCGAAGCATGCCCGGAACCATCCTGCGCCGTCGTGCGAAACTCCCAATGTCCGCTCGAAGGCACTTTGATCAGCACATCATAAGTCTCCGCCATGCCAATAAACAACCGCTTCACCTTCACCGGCTGCACCGGCATCCCATCCGCCGCCACAATGGTCATCATCCCGGTCGCCGACTCCGCATAAAAGTAAGTTGACGCACCTGAATTGATCAGCCTCAGCCGGACCGTCTCGCCCGCCCTGGCCACCAACTCCGAACGCGGTTTGCCATTGATCAAAAATGCATCATAAGCCACATCCGAGACGTCCATGGGCATCATCCGATCCCATTCGTTGCCCAGGTATTCCTTCAAAGCCCCCGCCCGCGCCGCCCCCACCAGCGACTGCCGGTTGCCCTTTCTCACCGCATACCCTTCGCTGCCTCTCAAAAGATTCCGCTGCACCTCATGCGGATCTTCATTGGTCCAGTCCGACAACTGCAACACGTAATCCCGATCCGCCCGATGGACCTCACCCTTTTGCGGCGTGATCACGATCGATCCATACACCCCCAACTGCTCCTGCAAATGGGTGTGCGAATGATACCAATAGGTCCCCGACTGACGGATCAGAAACTCAAACGTGCGTGTCGTCCCCGGATGAATCAGCGGCGTCGTCACCTCCGGCACCCCATCCTGAATCGGCGGCAAAAGCAACCCATGCCAGTGCGTCGAAGTCGTCTCATTCTTCAAGCGATTGTGCACCCGGATCCTTGCCGTGTCCCCTTCCGTAAAACGCAACACCGGCCCCGGTATCCCCCCGTTCACCGTCAAAGCCCGAACCGCTTTTCCGGCTGGACTCATGATCTTTTCTTCAATCACCAGATCATATTCCACCACTCGACCCGTCGGTTGAACGCTCGATTCAACCGCCGTCGAACAGACCAAACAAAGCTGTAACATTAAATTCGCAATCATATCGCATTAAAAACAGAAACGCATTTGGGGAGCACACGCATCTTGCGTGTCGTTTTTGGCGTCCCGCCGAAAACCCGGACGCGAAGCGCCCTCACTGTTCGGGACGCTCATCAGAAGATCCGCGTCACCACACGGATTCCTCAACCCCATCAAATCAGCATCCTGCAATGACGCTGATAAATCGGCCTCTCCCCATCAGGCCGCACCCTTGTTTCGCGGCTATACTCGGCCGATGGTCTCGATGAATTAACCCACTCATCGTCTCCAAACTTCCAGCTCTCGACCACCGCCAAAACCCACCCACCCAGCGGAGCCAGAACTTCATGGGCCACCTTGTCGCGGGCACGCAAACTGTCTTCACAAGGACATTCCTTCTCAGAATCCGAAGACGAAGAAGATACCGGAGCCGAAGCACCCTCATCCGCGTTGGCCGCCGCATGGCAACAAAGCACCTCCTCCGCCTCGACAACCGCTGCCTCAGCCCGGGCATCACAACACCAGCACATCGGAACCCCGATGACGCAGGCAAGCATGAAAGCCAAAAGACGGTGAGTCATGATCAAACCCAAGTTAGCACACTAATTTCTCTATTCAAACTCTTACCTATCTACGAACCCCGCCGCCCATCTCAACCAACTTTTCATCGTTTACCGCCCACAATCCACCTTGCCAGCCCAATCCCCCACGCGAGAATGCCACCATGCGCACGCTCCTCGCCCTTTTCCTCTTTGCTTCGCTGCTCCATGCCGCCGAACCAGAGCCGGACTTCCCCCTTACCGAAGACTCCAAACCTCAACCCAACATTCCCAAGGGCGAACTCATCAAAGACGTCTACATAGCCGCACCCGGCAGCGTCTTCCCCGGCACCGAACGCGAATACACCCTTTACCTCCCTGCAGGCACCGACCGCACGAAGCCCCTCCATTTCACCATCTTCCAGGACGGCGTCATCTATCAAGGCCCCGTGGTTTTTGACAACCTCATCGCCGACAAGTCCATCCCACCCATGCTCGGCCTGTTCGTCAAACCCGGCGTTGTGCCCGCCGCCAACGAAAACGCCCTGCCCCGCTTCAACCGCAGCTACGAATACGACAGCGTCTCCGCCAACTACTCCAAGTTCCTCCTCGAAGAACTCATCCCCGCCCTCGAAGCCAGACATCAGATCCAATTCAGCAAAGATCCCAACGAAGGCGGCATCGTCGGCAGCAGCAGCGGAGGCATCGCCGCTTACGTCGCTGCCTGGCATCGTCCCGACCGCATCCGTCGCGTCTTCACCGGCGTCGGCACCTACGTCGGCCTGCGCGGCGGCGATCAACTCAGCACCCTCGTTCGTAAAACCGAGCCCAAACCCGTCAAAATTTTCCTTCAGGACGGATCCAACGACCTCAACATCTATGCTGGCGACTGGTGGATGGCCAACCAGACCATGGAACGCGCCCTGATCTGGGCCGGATACGAAGTTTACCACGCCTGGGGCGAAGGCGGTCACAATGGCAAACACGCCACCCAGGTCATGCCCGAAGCCCTGCGCTGGCTCTGGAAAGACTGGCAGACCAGCAAAGAAATCCAAGCCAACAAAGACGGTAAGTCCCAGTGGAAGGGTTATGAGATCTTTCAACCCAGCTCCCAGTGGAACGCAGTTTCTGACCTCAAAGCCTCCGCGCTCATCGTCGATGTAAACGGCAAAGTCACCGCCGCCTCACACCCCAACAACCGCACGGTTCTGCATGGCGGCAAAGCCCTGGGCGACCTTCCCAAATCTGAGTTCGAAACCAGCGCGACCACCCTGTCGCCCGACCAGACCCAACTTTTCGTTACCCGTCCTCACGACGCCTATATCCATTCCTTCCAAATTACTGCTGACGGTTCGTTCGCAAACCAACAACCCTACTTCTATCTCCACTCACTCGACAATGGCACAACCGGTGGGATCTATGAAGCCGCCGGTCTCTGCGTCGACACCGATGGCCGCCTTTACGTCGCCACCGCTCTCGGCATCCAGGTCTTCGACCAGGCCGGTCGCGTCAACTTCATCATCTCCACCCCCTCCCTGCCCACTGACGTCTGCTTCGGCGGCAAAGACCTTAGCGAACTCTTCATTGCCTGTGGAGACAAAATCTACAAACGCCCCACCAAGGTCCGTGGCATCGTCAGCGGTCAAATGCCCCCCATCAAACCCGCCGCGCCGAAGCTTTAAACCGCTTCACCCCTCTCACCGAAAGTCGTCGCCAACGGGCTGTGGGGGTGTCCCACTCGCCGCCCTCGTGGCGGCGCGCAGCTCATTCAGCAACCCCTCCCACGAAGGCGGCGTTCCCTCAACCGTTCGGCGCACCCACCCGGCAAGCGGTGCGGGCACATCGGCTTCGTGAGCAAGCGCACAGACCGCAGCGACAGCCCGCGCACCCTCAGGAAGCAGCTTGATCTCCGCTTCAATCGCGGAGGTCAATTTCCCTGAAGCCAGTGCTTTTCCGAACTTCCGATTGTGGCTGTCTTGGGAAAGTCCGGTGGCCACCAAATCTCCCATTCCAGCCAGGCCATAGAGCGTCAATGCCTGGCCTCCGCACGCTTCAGCAATCCGCGCCATCTCGCGCACCGAAGCCGTGAGCGCTGCGGCTTCTACATTGCGGGAATCTTTTCCCAACACGTCAAGACAGCCCAGAAGGATGGCATAGACATTTTTGAGAATCCCGCCAAGCGATGCGCCCGTCACGTCCGTTGTCGTCTCTGTTATGAAGCATGGTCCGGACAGCCAGTCAGCAACACGCCTCGCCACTAACTCATCCGCCGTCGCCAATACGACCGACGCGGGAGTTCCCCTTGCAAACTCATTGGCAATGGCCGGCCCCGCCATTTGAACGCAGGCATGGGTCGGTGCCAGCCGTTCCAGCATGGACAGCAACGAGTGCCGCGTGCCCGGCGCGAATCCCTTGGCGACGTTCAGCAGCACCGCATGGTTCTCCAGCCCCAACATGATGGGTCCCAGCGTCGATGCCACGAAAGGCGAAGGCACGCTGACCACCACGAGCCTGGCACCCATGACACACTCGACCGCGCTCATCGTGGCTCGAACCATTTCATGCAACCGGACATCAGGCAAAAACCGCCGGTTCTCTCGCCGGTTCTGAATGTCCTCAACGACCTCGGGGAAAAAGTCCCACAGCACCACCTCATGTCCATTGCCCGCCAGCGCATGCGCCAGCGCAGTTCCCATGTTGCCTGCACCCAGCACCGCGACTTTGATCCGTTCTGACGAGATCGACGACCCCCTGTTTTCGTGGGAAAATGTTGCCATGGTTCTTCTCCGTGAATCAAATCGCTCAACGGTTATGAACCATCGCCGCCGCTTTAATCACACGGGCAGTCACCTCTTCCACCGGCCCCTCCGCAGCGACCTCCAGCAGTCGGCCGGTGCCACGATAAAACTCCAGCAGTGGCCGGATCACTTGTTGAAACACGGCGACCCGTTGCCGAATGGTGGCCGGTTCATCATCGGCACGCCGAAACAGCTCTCCGCCACAGGCATCGCAAACCCCTTCCAGCACCGGGGGTCTGGAGGTCTCGTGAAAACTCTGTCCGCAGGCGCGGCAGGTCAGGCGACCCGACAACCGACGCACCATCTCTTCCTCGCTCACCACCAGATAAAGGCTCTGCGTAACCACACACTCCAGTAATGGCACCATGACATCCAAAGCCTCGGCCTGGTCAACCGAACGCGGATACCCATCAAGAACGAATCCAGACGCACTCCCGCCATCGCCGAGCATCGTCTGCACCAGTTTATTCGTCACCTCATCCGGAACCAGCTGACCCGCCTTGATGAATTCCTTGGCCTGTCGACCCAAGGAGGTTTCCCGTAGAATGTGATCGCGAAAATGGGTGCCCGTCGACAGATGTCGATACCCCAGCGACTTCGCCAAGGCCTGACCGTGCGTTCCTTTACCGGACCCAGGGCCTCCCAGTAAAACCACGACGGGCTTTTCGGATGAGTGTTGCTGCAGAATGGCTTGAGACATGAGAATTGGCAGGAACGGGAAGGGTAGGAGGTTTAACCACAAACGACGGGAACCACAAGGCTCCCCGCCCCGGCTCGAAAACCAAAATGCCCAGGCACGGGGCGCACCGCCACAAACTACAGCCTCAGAGCACAAAGGCCAGCACGCACTCAAGCCATTCCGACTTCTCCGTTCGCAACGGACTGACTGTTCCCGTGACCACTCTAAAACCACGCCCGGGCAAAAAAAGACGCCTCTGATCGATGACATGGCGCGACGGATAAACCCCCGAAAACCAGAAGTGCCGCAACGATCAGAAGCGTTTCGTAACGTCGCAGACCAAGCGTCTGGATGCAAGAACTTCAGCCACTTTTTTTCTCTTGAAGGGACAGTTCGTCATACAGCACTCCTTCACGCCCATTTATTTGTGACGAATCCCGCCAGCCGAACCGGATCGCCATTTGAAATCGCCAAACAGGGCGATCGGCCGCCGTCTGGCAATTTTTCTCCGATAGATCCACCCCCGGCACTCATTCTCGTCAAGGTCATGCGCCCTCCGCCCCAATCGAATCCTCCAAAAAAACCTGCAATGAAGCCAGCGCTAACTCTCCACTCCCGGCAAGTGCAGACACACCCGCAGTCCACTTGCCCCCTCATCCAGCCGAACATCACCACCATGACTGCGCAAAATGGACCGCGCGATGGAAAGCCCCAGACCCACACCACCGGTATGCCGATTGCGTGACTCCTCCAATCTCACAAACGGATCAAACACCCGTTCTCGATCTTCTGCCGATATGCCCGGTCCCTCATCTTCTACCACGATGTCCAGCCCATCAATCTGCATTTCCAAACTCACCATCGCCCGCCCCCCATAACGCACCGCGTTTTCGATCACATTGCGCAATGCCCGTCGCAACGCATTCGGCCGGCATCGCCATGGCACCCGCTCTGGTCCCGGAGTAAAACTTACCTCCCATCCCATGGCTCCCAAATCCTCGCACAGACTCTCAATCAACGCGTTGAGATCCACCATTCGAGTTGATTCCGTTGCCGATTCATCCCGGGCAAAGGCCAGCGTCGATTCCGTCATCGCCTTCATCTCATCCAGCGAAGCAATGAACTTCTCGCGCGTCTCCGCATCCTCCAAAAACTCCGCCCTCAACCGCATCGACGTGATCGGCGTTCTTAAATCATGACTGATCGCCGCCATCATCCGCGTTCGATCTTCCACAAACCGACGCAGCCGCAACTGCATCCGGTTAAATGCCGCCGCCGTGCGCCGAAGGTCATCCGCTCCTACCTCCGGCAATGGCTCCACCTCTTCCCCACGACCCAAACTCTCCGCTGAAGCCGTCAATTTCTGCAACGGTCTCCCCACCCTCCGCGCCACCAACACCGACACCAAGGTCAGCAACAACGCCGTGATCCCAAGCGAAAGATAATAAGACCACGGCGGCCGTGCCACCGACTGCGGCTTCGCATAGACCGTGTGCAGCCAAAGCCGCTCGTTCACCGGAATCACCAGTCCAAACCCATTCCACTCCTTCAAGTTCAACATCCGCACCACCACCCCGTTTTCCACCGTCATCGTCTGCCACCTTGCCTTCGAATCCGTCACCAACTCCGATGCCGCCGGAGGACGCGAAGATTTCAGCAATTGTTCCCGCGCCTTTTGCTGCCACGATTCCGTCTCTTCAGACAAATCATCCCCCTCCAGCCAAAAACGCACCACTCCCGTATTCGTCGCCCGCAGAATTTCAGGATACAACTCCGGCTGCACCGTCTCCACCAAAGACGCCACCGAAACCGCCCGCGCCACCACCTCATCCCGACGCAACTCCAGCACCGCCCGCGCCTGCTCCGCCCGGTAGATGAAATAAAACACCATCTGCGATACCAGCAACGCCAGCAGCATCAGCATGATCCACTGTCCGGTCAGGCTGCGCATCCATGTCCACACCCTGCTCATCCAGGCACCACCTTCCCCGTGAAACAATATCCATCGCCCCAATGCGTTTTGATCAGCACCGGATTCTTCGGATCCACCTCGATCTTCCGCCGCAAACGGCTCACCTGATTGTCAATGCTGCGATCCCACGCGCCCGGATCACGACCACTGGTCAAATCAATCAACGTCTCGCGATTGATCACCTTCCCCGCATGCTCAAGAAACACACTCAACAATCGAAACTCCGCCGAACTTAGCGGCACCGCCACCCCGTCCTCACCCGTCACCTCCTGACGCACCAAATCCAATACCTGATCCCCAAACCGCAACTGCTTCGCCCCTTCCTCTGCTTCGCCCGAAACCATCGAGCCACCCGCACGCCGCAACACCGCGCGAATTCTCGCCAGCAACTCGCGCGGATTAAACGGCTTTGGCAGGTAATCATCCGCCCCAATCTCCAGCCCTACAATTCGGTCAGTGTCCTCCGCCATCGCCGTCAAAAAAATCATCGGAATGGAGGTCGTCGCCCGCAGATGCCGACACAAAGAAAGCCCGTCCTCACCCGGCATCATGATGTCGAGAATCACCAGATCAAACCGCTCCTTGGTCAGCAGTTCCCGAAACTCTCCCGCATCCGCCGCCGCACTCACCGCAAACCCATGCTGACCCAGATACCTTCCCACCAGCTCGCGGATCTCCTCATGATCATCGACCACGGCAATGTGCGGCTGTTTCTCCATCATCAACACCAATCCTAGCAGCCACCCACTCCCACGGCGCGAAAAAAATTGTCGCAGAATGCGCTCAACTTCATCGCCTCCTGCGACAATTTGCGACAATTTCCCCACCCCGCAAAACACCTTTTCTGCCGTATCTGTGCTTGGTGCGTGAGCTCTGGCCCGGCCCGAACGCATGCAACACCCTTTCGAATCGACGACTTATGAAAAACAAATCACGATGGATTTTCGTTCTGCTGATGCTCGCGGCCATAGTCGCCGTTTTCATCTGGCGCAAAGACGCCGCCAGCAGCAAAACCAACGGCCCACCCCCAGCCCCCGCCGCCATCGCCGTCCTCGCCACCCAGGTCACCACCCGCGATGTCCCCATCTGGCTCACCGGCATCGGCACCGTGCAGGCTTTCAACACCGTCACCGTCCGCCCCCGGGTCAGCGGTGCGCTTGAAAAAGTCAACTTCACCGAAGGCAGCATGGTCAAGGAAGGCGACATCCTCGCCCACATCGACCCCCGCCCCTACCAGTCCACCCTCGACCAGGCCCTCGCCCGACAGGCCCAAAACGCCGCCCAGCTCCGCAACGCCCGCCAGGAACTCGCCCGTGTCGAAACTCTCATCAAAGAACGCGCCGTCAGCGAACAAAACCTCGATCAAGCCCAGGCCACCGTCGCCCAGTTCGAAGCCGTTGCCCAGGCCGATACCGCCGCCATCGCCGCCGCCCAGCTCGATCTCGACTTCACCACCGTCCGCGCCCCCATCTCCGGTCGCACCGGCATCCGCCAGCTCGACGCTGGCAACGTCGTCACCGCCAACCAGCCCGCCGGTCTCGTGATGCTCACCCAGCTGCAACCCATCACCGTCCTCTTCACCCTTCCCCAACAACACCTCCCCGCTCTGCGCGCCCACATGCAGCCCGGTGCCGCTCCACTCACCGTCCAGGCCATCGGCGAAGACGGCACCCTCCTCGACGAAGGCAAACTGGAACTCGTCGACAACCAGATCGACATGACCACCGGCACCCTCAAACTCAAGGCCGTCTTCTCCAACGAAAAACTCGCCCTCTGGCCCGGTCAGTTCATCACCTCCCGCGTGCTCGTCGACACCCGCAAAGACGCCACCGTCGTTCCCCCCGAAGTCATCCAGCCCGGACTCGACGGACCTTTTGCCTACCTCATCAAACCCGACAACACCGTCGAAGCCCGCCCCCTTCAAACCGGCCTCAATCTCGACGGCTGGACCATCATCGAAAAAGGCCTCAACCCCGGCGACCGCGTGGTCCGCGACGGACAAAACAAACTCAAACCCGGTTCGCTCGTCAGCCACAAGGAAGTCCAATCATGAGCATCTCCGCCCCCTTCATCCGCCGCCCCATCGCCACCGCGCTGCTCACCATCGGCATCTTTCTCGTCGGCCTCGTTGCCTTCCCCCTCCTCCCGGTCGCCCCCCTTCCCCAGGTGGAATTCCCCACCATCCAGGTCTCCGCCAGCCTTCCCGGCGGCAGCCCGGAAACCATGTCCTCATCGGTCGCCACGCCTTTGGAGAACCAGCTTGCCAAAATTCCCGGCATCACCCAGATGACCTCCAGTAGCGGACTCGGCAGCGTCTCCATCACCATCCAGTTTGACCTCGACATCAACATCGACGGAGCCGCCCAGGAAGTCCAATCCGCCATCAGCGCCGCCGCCGGTCAACTCCCCGTCGACCTCCCCAGCCCGCCCAGTTATCGCAAGGTCAACCCCGCCGACTCCCCCATCTTCACCCTCAGCCTCATCTCCGACGTCCTCCCCCTCACCGAAGTCAGCGACTACGGCAACAACGTCATCGCCCAACAACTCTCGCAGCTCCCCGGCGTCGCCCAGGTCGACATCATGGGCGAACGCAAACCCGCCATCCGCGTTCAGGTCGACCCCACCAAACTCGCCGCCCTCGGCCTCACCCTCGACGACGTGCGCGGCGTCATCGCCAGCTCCACCGTCAACACCCCCAAAGGCAGCCTCAACGGCCCGCGCCAAAGCCTCTCCATCTACGCCAACGACCAGCTCCTCGAAGCCGAACCCTACAACGATCTCATCCTCGCCTATCGCAACGGCGCTCCCATCCGTGTCCGCGATGTCGGCCGTGCGATTGAAGGACCCGAACAAGCCCGCTCCGCCGCCCTCATCAACAACCAGCGCGGCGTCGGCATCATGATCCGCAAACAGGCCGATGCCAACGTCATCGACACCATCGCCAGCATCCGCGAAAAACTCCCCGAACTGCAAGCTTCGATCCCCCCCGCCCTCAACCTCGAAATCCTCAGCGACCGCAGCCGCACCATCCGTTCCTCCGTCGAAGAAGTCCAATTCCACCTCGTCCTCACCATGGTGCTGGTCACCCTGGTCGTGTTCCTTTTCCTCCGCAACCTCCGCGCCACCCTCATCGCCAGCGCCGTCGTTCCCATCTCCATCATCGCCACCTTCGCCATCATGAAGGTGCTTGGCTTCAGCCTCAACAACCTCTCGTTGATGGCCCTCACCATCTCCGTCGGATTCGTCATCGACGATGCCATCGTCATGCTCGAGAACATCTACCGCCACATGGAGGAAGGCATGTCCCCACGCGATGCCGCCTTCAAAGGCGCTGGCGAAATCGGCTTCACCATCATCTCCATCACCCTCTCCCTCATTGCCGTCTTCATCCCCGTCCTCCTCATGGGCGGTATCGTTGGCCGACTGTTCCGCGAGTTTGCCGTCACCGTCTCCATCGCCACGCTCGTCTCCGGTTTTGTCTCGCTCACCTTCGTGCCCATGATGTGCGCCCAGTTCCTCCATCCACATAAAACCCCCGACGCCAAAACCCTGCGCGGCAAGTTCGACACCCTGCTCGAAAACTTCTTCCGCCGCATCGAAAGCCTCTACGAAACCGCCCTCAAATTCGTCCTCCGTCACCAACCCCTCACCCTCCTTTCCCTCGTCGCCACCCTCGCCCTCACCGGCTGGGTCTTCGTCAAAATGCCCAAAGGATTCTTCCCCCTCCAGGACACCGGCATGATCAGCGTCACCGCCGAAGCCGCCCCCGACATCTCCTACCAGGCCATGTATCAGCACGCCGAAAAAATCGGTGCCATCCTCGTCGCCGACCCCGCCATCTCCGGCTTCGTTAACCGCATCGGCGGCGGCGGACGCGGCCCCGGCGGCTCCAACAGCAGCCGCTACTGGGTCACCCTCAAAGAACGCGACGAACGCGAACCTGCCGACGTCGTCATCGCCCGACTCAAAAAAGCCACCGCCAACATCCCGGGCGTCAACGTCTTCTTCCAAGCCCAGCAGGACCTCAACGTCGGCGGCCTCTCTTCCAAAACCCAATATCAATACACCCTGCGCAATGTCGAGGTCGACGAACTCAACCACTGGGCTCCCCGCATCCTCGAAAAACTGCGCACGTTGCCACAACTTCGCGACGTCACCTCCGATCAGGAATCCACCGCCCCCGCCCTCAATATTGCCATCGACCGCCAGGCCGCCTCCCGCTTCGGCATTCAGACCGAGGACATCAACGCCATGCTCTACAACGCGTTCGGCGAACGTCAGGTCACCCAGTTCTACACCCAGGTCAGCCAATACAAGGTCATCATCGAAGTCCCGCCCGAACTTCAATCGGACCCCACCACCTTCGACAAACTGTTCCTCAAATCCCCCCTCACCGGCGGCCAGGTGCCCCTGTCCTCGCTCATCAACTTCGACACCGCCAGCACCAAATCCCTCTCCGTCAATCACCTCGGCCAATACCCGGCCGTCACCATCTCGTTTAACCTCGGACCCAACTTCGCCCTCGGCGACGCCGTCACTGCCATCGAAGCCGCCACCAACGAAATGCAAATCCCCGCCAGCATCACCGGCACTTTCCAAGGCGCTGCGCAAGCCTTTCAATCCTCCCTCAAATCCCAACCCTGGCTTATCCTCGCCGCCATCATCGCCATCTACATCATCCTCGGCATGTTGTATGAGAGTTTCATCCACCCCCTCACCATCCTCTCCACTCTGCCTTCCGCCGGCCTCGGTGCCCTCCTCACCCTATGGGTCTCCGGTTATGACATCGGCGTCATTGCCATCATCGGCATTCTCTTGCTGATCGGCATCGTCAAAAAGAACGCCATCATGATGATCGACTTCGCCATCGAAGCCGAGCGCGACCGCAACCTCAGCGCCCACGACGCCATCTTCGAAGCCAGCATCAAACGTTTCCGCCCCATCACCATGACCACCCTCGCCGCCATGATCGGCGGCATCCCACTGGCCCTCGGCCATGGCGACGGTTCCGAACTCCGCCAACCCCTCGGTTACGCCATCGTCGGCGGCCTCATCCTCAGCCAGGCCCTCACCCTCTTCACCACCCCCGTCGTCTACATCTTCTTCGACCGCTTCGGCAAAAAGAAACACCCCGTCAAAGCCAAAGAACAAACTTCCCAGCCGACCGCCCTCCCTGCGTCTGCATGATCAACGCATTACACCCAATCCATGGGGCCCTGGGTGGTTGGCATAACTCGGCGCACTTGAATACCCGACACTGATTTCGCCACGTCGTTCGGCCACGTCGCTGATCTCCCCTTCATCTGCGTGAGGGCGGGTTTCGCTATTCGCCCCAAACCGCTTTGGTTCGTCAAAATGGACGGCGGCATAGGCCTTGTTCTGCAAGTCAATCTTCGATGTCGGCAAGTCCATGAACAGTCGGCCAAATTTTCCGTGGATTAGTTATTCTAATTCAGAAAAATGTAGTGTTTTCCATAATTAGCCTTAGTCAGAATGCTCATCTGAACTGCATCCTCACGCAGCACTGCCAAAAAAGCCCCCCCATTACCTTGAGCGACCCAGAGTCCGAAGATCCCAAGCGATGTCTCAGCGAATCCCCACCGTCATCTAACCAGCAAAATCAAAAGCATATCAATGCATCAAACCCCATGAAAATTACACAAACCCTCGCTGCTTTCACCCTTTTGGCGATTGCATCAGTTGCAACCGTTCAGGCCCAAAATCTGGTCACCAATGGAAGCATGTCGCACCCCAGCTACCCCCTTCCTCCCGACCCGCCAAACAGTCACAATGGCATCATGCCCACCGGCTGGTCATCGGCATTTGGCAGCACGGATCTATTTCATATCGGAACCAACTTCCAAAACGGTGGGAGTGCGTTCTCCACCTTCGTGAGCAGTTCAGATGGCGGAACCTTCGTCAGCGGTCTCACTTTTCCCGGTAGTCTTGGTGAAGGTATCCAACAAACGATCAATGGATTGACGATTGGCCAACAATATCTACTGACCTTCGAACAAACGGTGAGCCGCCGATTTGCCTCTGAGGACGCCTGGTGGGAGGTCAGCTTCGGGTCTGAAACCTTCATTTCGGACATTATGACCACCCCTGCTCCAGGCGTTGCTCTCCCTTGGGTCAACCAATCCATGTTGTTCACGCCGACCGCCAGCAGCCAGGCGCTCATCTTCCTACCAAGAGGCACCACCGGTCAAAACACGTGGACTGTCCTTGATGGAGTAAGCCTCGTCGCTGTTCCCGAGCCGACCAGCGCACTCTTCGTTGGATTGAGCGGCATGATCCTGCTCTTTCGACGCCGCCGCTAGTTCCGACACATCTGGAGAGGGCCTTTTCTTTTCCTTCAACGAGGATAAATAAAAGGCGGTCTGCGTCGAAAACACCCTGGCCGACAAGGCGTCAGCGAGTGCCAAAGCTCGCTGGTTCTCGACCAACATTGAGTTCCAGCAATCGTGGATTCATCGATATTGACCCTCCACAGGATTGCCTGGAACAGGACAATACCGCGCTTCCAGATTGCATTTTCTATCTTCCCTTGGTCCGGCGGATGACTCACTCTGTCGATTTTTGACCAATTTGTCAGAACTGATCGCGATGAATCGTTGCAGGTGCAAAGCCAACCATGCCCCTCGATCATCAAACGGTTCTCAGACAACTTTTTGCCGCGCGGCAGCGATTGAAGGCGGCGGCATGGTTCATCGCCTGGGATGTGTCGTTCGAGCATGAAGGAGTGCTGCTCTCTTGGGCAAAGATCTCCACATCTCATCGTCTCTCATTTTTTTGACCTCCGCACGCACCCATGAAATTTCTCGCCGCTCTTCTCCTCACGCTCACCTTTCTTCTCACCCACGCCGGTTGGGCTGCCGAAGAATCTCCCGCAGACACCAAACTCCGCACCGACATCCCACTCGGCGGCAACTTGAAGCCCAACCCCAAGGTGCCGACCTTTGTCGTGGTTGGCCACGGCGCACGCATCCTCGTATCCAAAGACGACGGCAAGACCTGGCAGCAAACCTTCTTCTCCGCGCCAGGAGCGGATCATGGCCCGTGGGCCACTAAAACGGTGACCTATGATGATGGCGTCTTTTTCGTCGCCGCCGGCTGGGGTGGACCCACCATTTACCTTGCCTCGAATGACGCCATCAAGTGGCAGCACCTCACCCATGGCAATGCGAAACTGCCGGAGTCGAAAGGCGATCCACGGGTAATGCCCGGCACCTGGGGACTCGCGGCGGGAAAGGGCGCATTGGTGGCGGCTGGCTACATGACTATGACGACCACCGCCAACCTTGGCGAGACCTTTGACACGTTCTCCATGTGGGGAGCCTTCAAGGACGATACGCGCGGCTTCAAGCTGGTCACGCACCACGTCGATCCCGTGTTTGTCAGCGAGGCCAGCGGACGTTTTCTCGCGCTCGGCACCAATCGCGGCAAAGACGGACCAAAGTTCGGCCACCTCTTCTCCAGCGACGATCTTGGCAAAACATGGCAATGGCTCGCACCAAAAGGTCTCGACGCCTCCACCGGTCGCGGCACCCTCCTTTGCAATGGCCATCTGCTGGTGATGACCGATGCCGACTCCGCCAACACCTGGACCAGCAGCGATGGCGGTGAGACCTGGGACGGTCCGCATCCCACCGGCACAAAACGGGCGGTGCTCAGCGTCGTGCGCGGCGACTTCTGGCTCTGTGGCAAACCTTCCCGCTCAAGCTCCGACGGCAAAACGTGGACCGATCTCCCCGCCGCCGTCTCGCCCGGTCAAGTCATCGCCAGCGACACCGGCACCCTCATCAGCATCGCCCCACAACGCTTCAACATCCTTCGCAGCACCGATGGCGGCAAAAGCTGGAATGAAGTCCACACCTATACCCCACCCGACATCAAGGGCGGCGCCCAGGGCCTGCGCGATGGTGCCTTCGGCCTTGTGTCACCCTGATCAAGAACGTCTCAACGGATGAAAATCATCGCCCTCACCTTCCTCTTTGCCGCGTCCATCTCCGCCGCATCGCCGCCCCATCTCGATCCTAATGTTTCTGTCTTTCTACAAAACTACTGCATCGACTGCCACGGATCGAAGAAACCCAAAGGCGATTTTCGTGTCGATGAACTCAAAATATCCGCCACCACCGCCGATGCCGAAAACTGGCAACTCGTGCTCGACAACCTCCACCTTGCCGAGATGCCGCCAGAAGACGAAACCCAACCCCTGCCCGCTGAAGTCGAAGCCGTCACCACATGGATCCAATCCGAGCTCGCGCGAGCGGCCATCGCCCTCAAAGGCACCGGCGGCGAAGTCGTGCTGCGCCGATTGAACCGCGTGGAATACCAAAACACCATCGCCGATCTGTTCGATGTGCATGGTGACTTCACCGCCGGATTTCCCGAAGACATGCTCGACCACGGATTCGACAACAACGGCTCCGCACTCATGCTTTCCGCCGTCCAAATGCAGGAATACATGAAGGCAGCCGACTTCATTCTCGCCCGCGCCATCGCCCCGGCCAAGCGACCCGCCACAGCCAGCAAAACCTTCACCCTTCACGACTTCAACCGACTCTCCATCGACAACGCGAAGAGGGACCTCACCAATCGTCTGGCGAAGTTCGATCAACTCACTCCTGCCGAGCAAAAACGCACCCTTGAGGCGCAGGAAAAAGCAAAAGATGACCCCGCCCACGGCTATCGATTCCCCGTGCGCGACAACGGCACCCTGCGCCCCCCGCAGCCCGGCGACGGCCTCCATCTCGACGCCGTCCTCACCGTCCAACAATACTTCAGCGGCGAACCCCAAACCAACCGCTTCTTCCAAGTGCGTCAGCCCGGCTGGTATCAGGTGAAAGCCGTCGCCTACGCGTTAAAAAACGACGGCAAACCCACGCGCCTAAAATTTAAGGCAGGCAGACCCGCTTCAGGCGTCCTTCCAAAAGCCCAAAGCATCTTCACCTTCACCAACGAACAACCCCGCGAAGTCGAAACCCGCTTCTACCTTGAACCCGGCGACCGCGTCGAGTTCACTCTCATGGACGGCGCCCCCCACAGCCAGAATCGCACCATGATCGACCAGCCCGGCCCTTTCATCGCGATCCGCGCCTTCAGCATCGAAGGACCCATCTACGAAACCTGGCCCCCGCACGGCCATCGCACTCTGTTTGGCGACATCGATCCCTCCAATCCCACTCCCGAAAAAGTCGCCGCCATCGTCGCCCACCTTGCACCGAAGCTCTTTCGTCGTCCCGTCGAGTCCGCCGCCATCGACAAATACCGAGTGCTTTTCGAGGCGTTCGCGCAAACCATGACCCCCGATGAAGCCCTGCGAAGCACCCTCGCCACCATGATGGTCTCACCGCGATTCCTCTACCACGAAGAACCACCCAACCGACTCGACGCCCACGCCATCGCCTCACGCCTGTCCTATTTCCTGTGGCGCTCCACTCCCGATGAAACTCTTCTGGCCGCCGCCGCCGACGGCAGTCTCCTCGACCCAGCCAAACGCCGCGCCCAAGCCCAACGCATGATCGCCGATGCCCGCTCCGAGCGATTCCTCAAAGACTTCACCGGTCAGTGGCTGCGAGTCCGCGAAGTCGGGATCATGCGCGCCGATGCCAATCTCTATCCCGAATACGATCTCGAACTCGAAGCCGCCATGCGCCTCGAAACCGAACAATTCATTGCCGAAATGTTCCGCCGCGACCTGCCGCTCCACCAGCTCATCGACTCCGACTGGACCATGCTCAACGAACGCCTCGCGCGCCACTACGGCATCCCCGACGTGGTCGGTCCCGACGTCCGTCGTGTGAGCCTCGACAAAACCAAAACCGTCCGTGGCGGCCTGCTCACCCACGCCAGCATCCACGCCCTTACCTCGAACGGCAGCACCACCTCGCCCGTCGCACGTGGCGTCTGGCTGTTGGAAAAGTTCCTCGGCACCCCCTCTCCCCCACCACCCCCCGACGTCCCGGCCATCGAGCCCGACATTCGCGGTGCCACCACCATCAAAGACCAGCTCTCCAAACATCGCGACATCGCCACCTGCGCCTCCTGCCACAAAAAAATCGACCCGCTCGGCTTCGCGATGGAGAACTTCGATGTCATCGGCAACTGGCGTGACAACTACCGCGCCCTCAGCGACTCCAATGCCGGGCGACGCGCCAAACTCATCGACGGCCCACCCGTTCACAGCGCCGACGAATGGTTGGGCACGGGCAAATTTTCCAGCTTCCAGGAATTCCGCGAACTCGTCAAAAAACGCGAAGACCTCGTCGCCCAAAACCTCACCCACCAGCTCGCCACCTTCGCGCTCGGTCAACGCCCCGGCTTTGCCGACCGCGAACCGCTCCATGCTATCGCCAACAAGTCGCGCCAGAGCCAAAGCGGCATGCGCACCCTCGTCCTCGACCTCATCACCAGCCCCGTTTTCACCGAACCCTGACCATCCACCCCGACCGCTCATGAATCCACCTCTTGCCCTCTCCACGCGCCGTCACTTCCTCCGTGGCGTCGGCATCTCGCTCGGTCTTCCCTGGTTGGAATCGATGGGCGGCATCCTGCACGCCGCCGACGTTGACAAAGAACCACGCCGACTCCTCCTCATCTGCCTGCCCCTCGGCATCTATCGCGACGCCATCCTCCCCAAACAAACTGGCCCCGGCTATCAGCCCACCGAATATCTTTCCACGCTCGCCGACTTCCGCGACCAGTTCACCGTGATCTCTGGACTCGACCATCCCGGTGTCAGCGGAGGTCACGCCGCCCAGCCCCGCATCTTCACCGGTCAGCCCTCCACTGAACGCAACCGACGCTCGCTCGACCAACACGTCGCCGCCACCCTTGGCCAGCACACGCGCTTCGACACCCTCACGCTGAGCGCCGGAGCCAACGACTTCAGCTGGACCGACAGCGGCAGCATGGTTCCGGCTGAGAAAAGCGTCGCCGATGCCTACGCCAAACTGTTCGCCGAAGCAGGCGGCACCAACCAGGCCAAAGTGCTGCGAGAAATCGCACGTGGCAAAAGCATCCTCGACTTCGTGCTCGACGAAGCCCACGACCTCCAACCCCGCCTCTCCAAACGGGACCAGGAGAAGCTGGAAGAATATTTCGAATCCGTCCGCGCCACCGAGAAACGCCTCGTCAAATCCGAGGAATGGATGCACACCCCCAAACCCAAGGTCGCCGGCAAAGCCCCCGAACCCTTCGCGCCGGATGAACTCGTCACCAACATGCGCAACGTCTGCGACCTCACCTACCTCGCCTTCAAGACCGACTCCACCCGCGTCATCACCTTCGGCTACTTCCGCCAGGACACCGTCGCAGTTCCCGGAGTTAATGTCGGCTATCACAACCTCTCCCACCACGGCCAGGACGAAGGAAACATCGCCCAGCTCAAGCGCGTCGAGCGCGCCTTCTTCGACGAACTCAAAGCCCTCCTTTCCAATCTCAAAAACGCCAAAGAAGGCAACTCCAACCTGCTCGACCGCACCACCATCCTGATCACCTCCAACCTCGGCAACGGTTCCAGTCACAGCAACAAAGACCTCCCCGTCATCCTCGCCGGCGGTCGCTACCAACACGGCCAGCACCTCGCCATCCAGCCCGGCACCGTGCCGCTCAGCAACCTCTACCTCAGCGTCCTCCATCAGCTTGGTCTCAATGACAAAACCTTCGGCACCAGCACCGGCACCCTCACCGGACTCAAACTCATCTGATCAATAAACTCTTACACCAAAAACCACAACAACCCGCAGAACACCAGCGACAGCACCGAAATGCTTGTCCCAACCCAGAACCACGTCTGCAGCGTCTGTTTCTCGGTCATGCAAAAATAACGACCCACCACCCAAAACCCACTGTCGTTCACGTGCGAAAACCCCGTCGCTCCCGCCGCAATCGCCACCACGATCAACGCCGTCTGGCCGGTCGAAATTTCCGTTAACGCCAAGATCGGCCCCATCAACGCCGCCGATGCCACCATCGCCACGGTCGCCGATCCCTGCGCCACGCGAATGATCGTGCTGAACAACCACGCCATGAACAATGGTGCCGCCCCCAAACTCACCAACGTCTCCGCCAGCGCCTCCCCCACCCGCGTTTCAATCAACATCTGCTTAAAAACCCCGCCCGCACCCGTGATCAAAATGATCACCCCTGCCGGACTCAACGACTTCGTCGCAATGTCCATCAAATCATCCCGACCGACCCCGCGCATCGTCCCCAACACATACATCGCCACCATCGCGCACACCAACAGCGCCACCACCGGATGCCCTAAAAATGAAACGGTCTGCTGCCACCAGGGTGCCACCGCCAACAGCTCCGCCTTTGCTGCCGTCAGCTCCGCACGCTCCATTCCCGCTGGCAAAGATCCCGCCACCGACTGCTCCACCAACGCTCCCGCAAAGATCATCACCACTGGCAACAACAACACACACGCGATCAATCCAAAAGGCGGCAACTGGCCCTTCTCCTCACCCGCCACCAATGGCGGAGGCGCCACATAAACCCGCTTGGCGAGCCACACCGAAAACAACGGCCCCGTCAGCACCGCCACCGGCAACCCAACGAGCAGCCCATACAAAATCGCCTGCGAAAGCGGCACATTTAGCGCATACGCCACCCAAGTCGGACCTGGAGTCGGAGGCACAAAGGCATGCGTCACCGCCAACCCCGCCCCCAGCGGCAATCCATAATACAGCAGCGACTTCCCGCTCCTGCGCGCGAGCGTGTAAACGATCGGCGCCAAGATCACAATCGCCACATCCAGAAACACCGGGATTGAAATCAAGAACCCCGTCAACATCATCGCCCAGGTCGCCCGCTTCTCCCCAAACCGCGCCAGCAACCCGTTCGCCAAACTCTGCGCCCCACCACTGTGCTCAATGAACGCCCCAAAAATCGACCCCAACCCAATGATCAACGCAATAAACCCAATCTCCTTGCCCGCCCCACGCACCATCGCCTCTCCCACTTCCGTGATCCCCATCGTCCCCGATGCCACCCCCACAAACACACTCGCCAGCAACAGCGCCACAAACGCCTGCACCCGCAGCTTCATCACCAACAGCAAGATCAGTAAAACCGCCGCCACCAACACCCCCACCAGCCGCATCTGCGACACCTCGATCAACGCCATCAATGGAAAATTCAACATGTCCGCCACTCTGGGCAATCCCGCTCAAAAGCACAACTGCGAAATGATTGCCCCTCAAAGAATGCCACTCCCCAACCACGTCATTCTAGGTGCAACCGCGCAGCAAAAAGAGAATCAGCAACACCGGAATCGGAATTCCGATCAACCACAAAAAGATCCACCCAATTTTGCCGCTCTCCAGCTTCCGACGTAGGTTTTGAACGTGCGTTTTCATAATGTTGAAATCGTTCTCCATCATCTGTTCGGTCGGACCTTCCGACCCACCTTCACCCGACTTTTCCGATCCCCATCCTTGAGCCGCCGTTGCAGGAGCACAAACACCGCCGCCTCATCCGGCTTCAGCTGACGCAAGTGCGGCATCTTCGGCGAGATGCGCTGCTGAATCATCTCCGTCGTCGCCCCTTCCAGATACGAATTCAAAATCTCTGGATGCACATAACATTTCCGACAGACCGTTGGCGTATTGCCCAACATCTTGGCCACTGCCTCAATCGCCGCCACAATGTTTTTTCGCGCCTCATTCTGCGAGGTCACCTGCTCAAATTCCTTCAACGCCATCGCCGCCAACACCGTCCCCGACCAAGTGCGAAAGTCCTTCGCCGTAAAATCAGCTCCAGCAATCTCACGCAGATAGGCATTCACATCCTGCGAGCCTATGTCCCGCATCGCCCCATTCTCATCCACATATCCAAACAACTCCTGGCCCGGCAAATCCTGACACCGCTTCACCATCTTCGCCATTTGTTTGTCCTCCAGCCCAATCTCATGACGTTTGCCACTCTTGCCACGAAATGAAAACGACACGCGCATCCCCTTCACCTTCACGTGCTTCTTCCGCATCGTCGTCAATCCATAAGAGCCATTCTTCTTCGCATACTCATCATTGCCCACCCTGATCAAGGTCACCTCCAACAACCGAACGACTGTTGCCAGGACCTTTAAACGCGGCGCATTGTCCTTCCTTAAATCCCGCTTCACCCGCCGCCGAATCTTCGGCAACGCCCGCGCAAACGCCAGCATGTGCTGAAACTTCGCCTCGTCACGACGGGACCGCCAATCGGGATGATAGCGATATTGTTTCCTCCCCCGCGCGTCCCTGCCCGTCGCCTGAATATGCCCATTCGCCACCGGCGAAATCCACACATCCTTCCACGCTGGCGGAATCACCAGACCTCTGATCCGCCCCAGCGTCTCCGCGTCCTTCACCACTTTCCCCTTCGCATCCACATACCGGAACTTTCCAACCTCCCCCAACCGACTTATCCCCGGGCGCTCATCATTTATATATCTCAACCCCGCCGCCCGCGCTTCTTCAGCGACATCCTTGCCCACCTCAGACCTGGACGTCGTGGTTGACATACAAACCCTTCTCCTCACTCACACCGAGCGTGCCATTCCCGCGTGATACCCTTCGCCAACCTCCTCAATCAATTTCGCGTTGAACGCCTTCAAATCGTCCGGCTTGCGACTCGTCACCAGTCCCTCATCCACCACCACCTCCTCATCCACCCATACCCCGCCCGCGTTTCGAATGTCTGATTGAATCGCTGGCCATGAGGTCATCCTTCGCCCTTCGACCAAACCCGCTTCGATCAACACCCACGGCCCATGACAAATTGCCGCAATGGGTTTCCCCTCTTCCGCGAACTCCCGCACAAAATCGATGGCGTCTTGATCCGCCCTCAAAGTATCTGGATTCACCAAACCACCCGGAATCACCAGCGCATCAAAGTCATCCGCCGAAGCCTCGCTCAGCGCCAGATCCACCTCAAATTCGTCACCCTTGTCCAAATGATTCATGCCCTGAATACGCCCCGTTTTCAGCGACACAATGCTCACCTCTGCCCCTTCATTTCTCAAAGCTTCCAACGGCGAAGTCAGTTCGATCTGCTCAAATCCGTCTGCCGCGAGAATGGCCACCCTTTTGTTCTTCAACGATGTGTTCATAAAGGCGGATCGAACCAGCAAGTCATTCCGGATGGACTCCTATGCCAGACTCAGGGTCAACCCCTCCAGATAACTCCGCGCCCTCGTCGCCCTCTCCAGGACCACCTCAACCGGTTCATTCGCCCCACCCGACAGTTCCAAAATCAGCGAACCCGCAAAATGATACTTGTCCAATTCCCCCACCAGCCACGGCCAGTCAATCAGCCCTTCGCCCGGCGGCAAATGCGCGTCCGTATCGCGCCGATTGTCATTCACATGCAGCATCTTCAAATGCCCGGAAAGCGTGTGAATCGTCGTGCCCAATTCCCCCGCCAGATTCGCGTGCCCCGTGTCCAGACAAGCCCCCACATTGCACTCACGGATCTCACCCAGCAGATACATCATGTCGCTCACATGCCCAAACAACAGATGCGGCAGCATGTTCTCCAAAAGTAACTCAATCCCCAAATCACAACACACCCGCGCCACCCGATCCAGCGACACCGCCGCATGTTTCATGTGCTCAAGAAACTCATGCGAAGGCGGCCGCCCTGACCGCTCCGGCCCCGGATGCAACACCACATGTCGCACCCCCAGCACCGCCGCCGCCCGACACGCCGTCAACAACTCCTGCACCGCCGCCTCCCTCACTCCCGAGTCGAACGAAGTGATATCAATGTGATCCGCAAACGGCGCATGAAACGAAAACGGCAGCATGTCCAATTCGCGAATTTTCATCGCCGCCCGCTCCACCTCATCCTCCCGGTGATAATCCAGATGTTTCGGAAACGAACAGATCTCAATCACCCGAAATCCGCTGTTCCTGATCTGCTCCAGCACGTCCACAAAACCGCGCTGATAAAAACATCCTGTCGACAAACCAATCGGCCACGTTTTCATAAACATTGATCCTTTAGAAGTTGCTCTCTCAATGGATCCAGGCACGCACCCGCATCCTCAGGTTTTCCGCAAAACCCTTTTTCAAAAGTGGAAACACAATTAAAATCCACCAACCGATCCACCCCGGTCGCATACAATCCGGCAAACGCCCGCACATAAAAATCCGCCCGCGTCCCCGCCTCATAATCCGCCCATCCCAACGGCCAGCCATACGCGGAATTCTCAAAGATCGAACGGATATACCCCGCCACATGACGCGGATGCCAGCCCTGCGCCATCAAGGTGCGCGTCACCAGTTGCATTCCCGCAGGCTTCAACAACCGGTCATTAGGATCCTCCAGCACCCTCCGCACACACGGCGGCAACATTGCCATCGGAAGCTGCCCATAAGTCTGCGACCACCTCTCCGGCGGATCATGCCGCGTCGAATAAAAATGCTCATGAAAACGCCTCAACCGCGAAGCCAGATAGTCATCCAGCAAACGCCTCGTGCCCTCGCTCTGTTCCGGAATGCGCACACAAGCCCGGCGCGCCAGCTCATGCACGCTGTCCTCCACCTTCCTCACCTCCAGGGCACCCCGATAATCCATCTCGTGCAACGGAATCGCCCGCAACGCCGGCGAGTTCCCCTCCAGCCCCAGATGCTTTTCCATGCCGCTCAACCCCGGCTTCAGGTAATTCGTAAATGGCATCCTCACCATGCGCGTGTGCAGCGGATCACCGTATTCCGAAATGTCGATCGAGATCATCTCCCTCGCCCCCGTCGCCCCCGGCCCCACATGCACCGCCGTGATTTCCACCGGCACCGCGCAAACCTTCGAAGCCGCTACCTTCACCTCCTGCGCCACATGCTCCAGCAACAGCCCCAGTCCACCAAAAGCCTCCTGCATCGCCAGATCAATCCTGCTCTGAAACATCGCCGGCACCCGCAGCTGACACAACTCCGCCAGCTCCGGCGCAGGTCCCAATTTTCGGATCGATTCCGCCACCTCCCCCTCCCGCCGCACACGCCACACAAAATGATGCCCCTGACCCGTGATCACATGCAATGGACGAATCCCCCACTTCAACAACAACGCCTCAATCACCCGCACCACCGGCTCCTGCAGTTCAAACGCCCACAACGGATCCCGATAAGCCTCCAACGGCGAATCAAAATTCACATACTCCAAATCGAGATGCAGCAACAGCGACTCCTCATCCGCCAGCGACCTCGACACATCCGTCTGCTGATCCAACAACCGGTTCAATTCCGTCGGCAAATGCAACGCCCGCGGATCAAAGGACTGCCCGTCCGCTTTCGTGATGTAGATCGCACTCGCCTTCTCAAGCGAGTCGCCTCCCAAAAATTCCATCAACCGTTCTCGCACGGCAGCATCAGCATAAAAATGGTCCATCAAATTATTCGGGAGATCATGGTTGCATTCGGTGTCATTCCATCATCGGCGGCATCCCCAGTAATTCGCTTCAGCCAAACTTCATGGTTGTGCGTCGCCGCCATTTGCCTCCGAACCGATTCAAGGTAGGTTGCACCAAATTTACCCCTTAACCCCCATGAAATCCTCCGCGCGATTGTTTCTCCTGCTCGTCCTGCTCACTGGCTCCCTGCTTCAAGCGGAAACCAAAAAGCCCGTTTCGCTCACCTCCGCCCTGCTACCGTTTGTCGACAAGAACGAACTCGCGGGCGCGGTCATGCTGGTCGCCAACAAGAGCAGGATCATCACCATCGAAACCGTCGGCAGGGCAGACATTGCCGCCGACCGGCCCATGGCGAAAGACGACTTGTTCTGGATCGCCTCCATGACCAAACCCATGACCGCCGCCGCGTTCATGATGCTCGTCGACGAAGGTAAGGTAAAGCTGGGCGATCGTGTCACCAAACACCTTCCAGAGTTTCGTGAACAAATGGTTATCGCGAAAAAAGACGACGATCAAATCTTGCTCAAAAAACCCAAACAACCCATCCTCATCCGCCATCTCCTCAATCACACCAGCGGTCTCCCCTTCACCTCTGCCCTGGAAATTCCCACCCTCGACATGCTGCGCCTCGAAACCGCCGTGCGCAGCTACGCCGCCGCCCCGCTGCTCAGCGAACCCGGCACCACCTACCTCTACAGCAACGAAGGCATCAACACCCTCGGCCGCATCATCGAGATCATCTCCGGCATGTCCTATCAAGAGTTCATGCAGAAACGCCTGCTCGAGCCCCTTTCCATGAAAGACACCACCTTCTTCCCCAGCGAAGAACAACTCAAACGCCTCGTCAAAACCTACAAACCCAAACCCGGCAGCAAATCCGCGCTCGAAGAAACCCGCACCGGTTATCTGCGGTTTCCGCTCAGCGATCCCGCCCGCCAGCCCATGCCTGGCGGCGGCCTCTTCTCCACCGCCGAAGATGTCGCGCACTTCTGCCAAATGATCCTCAACAACGGCACTTTCCGAGGCCAGCGGCTCCTCAGCGAAGAAAGCGTCAGCCAGATGATCACCCGCCAAACCCCCGAAACCCTCAAGGAAAGCTACGGTTATGGCTTCACCGTCAGCGACCACGGCGTCGGCCATGGCGGTGCCCTCTCGACCAACATGACCATCATCCCCTCCATGAACTTCATCTCCATCTACCTCGTCCAGCATGAAGGCTTTCCGGGCCAGGGCAAAACCGCCGGAGGCGCTTTCATCAGCACCGCCCTCAATCTCTACGGCCCCTTGCGACCGTAGTCCGCCGATTTCCCCCGCCAAATCACCCACGCCAGAGTTTTCCTGTATGGAAACCTCCCGTTCCACAGTATCTCTGCGGTGACGGCGACTCTTTCCCAGCCACCCCGACTCTCCTCATGAGCTCCTCCAATCCCATCAAACGCCTGTTCTTCTGGCTCTCCTCCGCAGGCACCGAGACCCTCGACCAGTGCCCCGACTGGGAACAACGCAAATACGTCGCCTTTGGAGCCACCGTCCTCGTCCCCTCCGTTTTCGCCTTCATCGCCTGCGCCTACGCCCTCTCCACCCTCACCGAAAACCCCGGCGTCATCTACCCCGTCGCCGCCGTCTGGGCCTTCATCATTCTCACCATCGACCGCGCCCTGCTCGCCTCCTACCGACCCTACCTCGGTTTCTTCCGCAAAATGAGCCAGTTCACCCTGCGCTTCGTCGTCGCCATGCTCATGGGCCTCACCATCGCCCACCCGCTCGTCCTTCTTCTCTTCAGTGACACGATCCACACCGTCATTGAAAAAGAGCGGGAAGTCGAAATGGCCGAGGTTCGCTCCCGATTTGACGTCGAAAAAACCAAAGCCCGCACCGAACTCGCCTCCATCGAACAAGGCATCGCCGGCCAGCGCGAACTCTGGGACAAAACCTTCCAGGCCGAATTCGTCGTCAAACAGGAAGTCACAGACGACGCCCCCATTGCTGGCCTGACCCCTGAGCAAAACACCGAGCTCAAAGCCGCCATCGAGGAATCCACCGCCCCCGTTCGCGCCCGCCTCACTGCCAACGCCAATCAAGCCGCCGAACTCACCCCCGCTTATACCAAAATCCAGGGTGAACTCGCCAGCTGGCAGGCCGAATTTGAACGCGAAGTCAACGGTCAGCGCTCCGGCATCGTCGGACTCGGCCCGCGCGCCAAGTCCATCCAGGAAGACCAGCTCGCCTGGCGTCGCGAAGAAACCCGCCGCCTCGGCGCTCTCCTCGAACACCTCAGCAGTGAAAAAAGCAGTCTCGAAACCCAAAGCCGTCAGGCCGAACAGGCTGCCATTGCCACCTTTGAAGGCAAGCTCGCCAGCCTCGCTGCCAAACAGCAGGCCGAAGAAGCCCGCGTGACCGCCCTTCGCCAAAAAGTCGAATCCGACCAGGCCTCCCAGTTCGCCGATCAGCAGTCCCAGCTTCGCGGCACCATCAAACAACAAATCGACGCCCGCCTCACCGAACTCGAGCGTATGCAAGGCGAACTCGCCAGCGTCGCCAACGAAGAAGCCGAACGCCTCGCCGCCCTCAAAGCCGAACCCCGCCGCGACATCCTCACCCAAACCCTTGCCCTCCACGGCCTTTTTGGTGCTGGCAGCGAAGGTGGCCAGTTCGCCTTCTACACCTACCTCATTCTCACCCTGCTTTTCATGCTGGTCGACACCATCCCCCTCATCGTCAAATTCTTCTGCCGCCCAGGCCCGTATGACACGCTTCTCGACCGCGACGAAGTCCGCTTCTCCTCCGAACACCAATCCTTCCTCAAAAGCAACGCCCGCTACATGGACCAGCTCACCGCCGGCAACCTTGTCGCCGTGACCCGCAACAAACCCCTCGAACACGCCCTCGTCGACGGTGTCGAACACACCCGCGCCGCCCGCGAATTCCTTGATTCCATCATCGAACTCGAAAAATCCTTCCACGAAAAACTCCGCCTCGAAGAACTCGCCGCCCAAGAAGCCGCCCCCGAAAAACAGGCCATCCTCGAAGCCATCAAAAAGCAGTTTTATGATGACATGCAACTTCGCATGACCCAGTTCTTCTCCCAAAACCACCGCTCCGCCGACTTCCGCGCGTAGCGCAGATCCCCCCACTAAAAAACCTCTCCCGACCAAAGCCAGGAGAGGTTTCCAAATCAATCAAGACCACTCACTTACTTCATCCAACCCTCGCGATAAGCCGCGCGTTTGATGAACTTGTTGGCCGACTCCACATTGGTCACCTTGCCAGCGTCCTTGTCCCAAACAATCGTCTCACCGGAACGGATCGCCAGGTTGCCCAGCAACACGAACTCGGTCAGCGGGCAGCTGTAATCGAAGTTCGAGCTCGGCGTGCCACCATTGACGATGCAATGCGCCCACTCACCCTGCGGGTTGTTCGGCTTCGGACTGCGAGCCTCGGTTTTTTTGATCTTGCCATCGCGCATCGCGATTTTCGTTTCCGTAAACTTCGCGTCAGGATAAACCGCCGGGCTTGCGCAATACGCTTCGCCTTCATAAACCAAAGCATCCGTGCCTTGGAAAATCATCCCGCTCGACGCCTTCGCCCAGCCTTCATCGGTCATGGCCGACATCATCTCAGGCTTTTCAGGCTTGTTCGGTTTGCCATCTTTCGAACCATCCTGCCAGCTCACCACCAAAGGCTCTGGATTGTTCGGACCCACCGCAAAGTGATACTTCAACGATGCCCAGGTAGGCGCGCAAAGATCCGTCGTCTCACCGGACACCACTTCAATTTTCGTGGGAATCGCCTGACCAAGAATGCTGAACGTCGCATCCATGATGTGGCAACCCATGTCGCCCAACGCACCGGAACCGAACTGCCACCAACCACGCCAGTTGAACGGATGAACCTTGTTGCCCCACTTGGTGCTCTGACCCTCAGGAATTTCGAACTCGAAATAAGGCTCCATTGCCTCCTGCGCCAGCCACAAATCCCAATCCAATTCCGACGGCACTTCAGCCGCCAACTTTTTCAGCGGCCCTTGTGGCCAGATGGGACGGTTGGTCCACAAATTGATCGACTTCAACGTGCCAATCGCACCCTGCTCGATCCATTCCTTGGCAAGACGCTGACCTTCCATCGTCCGCCCCTGGTTGCCCATCTGCGTAACCACACCAGCTGCTTTCGCGGCCTTGTGCAATTCGCGCACTTCCCAGATGTAGTTACAAAGCGGCTTCTGCACACAGATATGTTTGCCGTAACCGAGAGCCCACATCGCTGCAGGGAAATGGGTGTGGTCAGGAGTGCTGATGATCACGCCATCAATTTCCTTGTGATTCTCATCCAGCATCTTGCGGAAGTCCTGATACAGCTTCGGAGCCGTCGCAGGAGCGGTCAGACCAGCATCCACAAAAGTCTTCGCATGACGTGCGGCAGCCTGTTCGAGCCGACCCTTGTCCACGTCGCAAAGCGCCACCACATTGTGATCCAGCGCAATGGCCTGGGTATCCGACTGTCCTTTGCCAAACGCACCGATAATGGCCAGATTGAGCTTTTTGCCGGCCGTATTTTGACCGTGCAGCAGGAGGTTGGGGAAACTGAATGCACCCCCCGCGACCGCAGCGGAAGAGGTGAGGAAACGACGGCGATTAAAGGATGTTTTGGCCATATTTGAGTTGGTATTGTGAATTGGAAAACGTGCGGCGCAAAGCCCAGCGTGGGCTAAAAGGCTAGGTGATTCAAACGTGCATGGCGATCTCTTTTTACGGGTGGTTCGGGAAAATTTCTTATTTCGCACGCAAAATTCCCCGGCCTCATCTTCACCGTCATAAAATTCGTGCCTGAAACCTGTATCGGGGGTTCAAATTTTCCAACAAGGTCACCCATCTGTTGTCTAAATCACTAAGCGCCAACCAAATCAGACCTCTGTTTTGGAACCAACGGTGCAGACAGAAAACACAACCAACCAACTGAAGAACCATGCAAATTCATTTAGACCCAAGGAACTTCCGGTTTACCACTCCCATCCGCCAGTATGTCTCGCAGAAAATGGAGTCTCTCGGCGATCTCGCCGACATTTTAGCCGCCCACGTGGTGCTCTCCCACAACCCGTCCGAGAATCCGGAAAAGCAATACACCATCAAAGCCCACCTCGCCGTTCCGGGTCCCGACATTCACGCCAAACAAACCGGCGGAGATGTCTACAGCACCCTCAACAAAGTCAGCAGCCAGCTGGCCCGCCAGCTGCGCAAACGCCATACCGCACTGATCGACAAACGCCGCCAAAAAGTGCAGCGCACCGTCGAACAAGAAAAACGTCTCGGCGCATAATACTTCCGAATCAAGACTCAAACACCACCCCGTGCAAGCCACCCTTGCCCGGGTTTTTTATTGCCCATGGAGCGCCGATGTGTCATCGGCTAAGAAATCCCATCGGACCACCGACGTTCCGTCGATCTCGAGTCATCACTCGATCACTTCACCCCTTCGACACCCGTCTCAGCCACCTTCTCCTTCGGCTTGAACGTGCTCTGCACATACAAATCCCTCAACTGCTTGAAGTCCACCGACCCCGGACTCATCGTCATCAACTCCTGACCCCGGTTGTTCTTCGGAAACGCAATCACCTCACGGATGCTGTCCTCGCCAGCCGCCAGCATGATGATCCGATCCAACCCGAGCGCCAGTCCACCATGCGGCGGCGCGCCATATTGAAACGCTTCCAAAATGTGGCCAAACATTTCGTGCTGCTCCTCACCCGTCACCCCCAGCACCTCAAACATTTTCGCCTGCAAATCACTCTCGTGAATTCGCAATGACCCCCCACCCAGCTCAGTGCCGTTCAACACCACGTCATACGCCACCGCCCGCACCTTCGCATACTCCCCAGCCTCAAGCAGCGGAATATCTTCCGCCTTCGGACGCGTGAACGGATGATGCACCGCGTTCCACTTGCCGTCTTCTTCACTGTAACCCAGCAACGGAAAATCAATCACCCACAAGAAGTTCAACTTCTCCGTGTCTTTCGTGATCCCCTGCATGTCCGCAATCTCAAGGCGCACCCGACCCAAAATCGTCGACGTGCTCTCCCACTCACCGGCCACAAAAAACACGATGTCACCTTCCTCGATCGCCATCTTCGCCACCAAACCCGCCTTCTCTTCCTCGGTGAAGAACTTCCACAACGGCGACTTGTATTCGCCGTTCTCGCACTTGATGAACGCCAGCGTCTTCACCGGCAACCCGGCCTGAATGGCAATCTCGTTCAAGCGGTTCATCTGTCCGGTCGTCAGACACGCAAACCCCTTCGCGTTGATCGCACGCACCACGCCGCCCTTGTCAAAAGTGCCACGGAAAATCTTGAACTCTGTCTTCGCGAACACATCGCCCAAATCCACGATTTCATTCCCAAAACGCGTGTCCGGCTTGTCGCTGCCAAACCGATCCATCGCCTCTTTCCAAGTCATGCGCAAAAACGGCGTGGGGATGTCCACCCCGCGACCCGCCTTGAACATCGACGCCACCAATCCCTCGACCAGCGCATAAATGTCCTCCTCCGTCACAAACGAAGCTTCGATGTCCACCTGCGTAAACTCCGGCTGACGATCCGCCCGCAAATCTTCATCGCGGAAACAACGCGCAATTTGAAAATACTTCTCCAAACCGGCCACCATCAACAGCTGCTTGTATTGCTGCGGCGCCTGCGGCAACGCGTAAAATTTCCCCGGGTTCAACCGCGCCGGCACCAAAAAGTCCCGCGCGCCCTCAGGCGTCGACTTCGACAAAATCGGCGTCTCCACCTCCACAAACCCCGCCTCGTCCAGATAATCCCGCGTGGCCTTCACAATGCGATGCCGCGTGCGCAGGTTCTTGTTCATGCGCGGACGACGCAAATCCAGATAGCGATACTTCAAGCGCAAATCCTCGTTGCTCAGCTCCGTGTCCAACTGAAATGGCAGCACCGCCGCCTTGTTCAGCACCTCGGCTACCTGCGCCACGATCTCGATCGCGCCCGTCGCCAGCTTTTCATTCGCCGTGCCCTCAAGCCGCTGCACCACTTTGCCCGAAACGCGCAACACATCTTCATCCCGCAGCTTGTGGCTCAACGCCGCCGCCTCAGGACTCTCCTCCGAACGGAACACCACCTGCGTAATCCCTTCACGGTCACGCAAATCCACAAAAATCACCCCACCCTGGTCACGCACCGTGTTGATCCAGCCCGTGAGCGTGACGGTTTCCCCGATATGATCCGGGCGAAGTTCGTTGCAATGGTGGGTGCGGTAGACGTTGGCGATCATGACAAAGGAGGGCGAAAAAAGCGGGCGGTGAGATGCCCCAGAACTGGCTCTTGCGCAAGTGCCATTATGGCAATGCCCGAGCAAAGTAGAAGGGCCGTCCCGGCCCTTGCTGTTCCATCAGCCAAGGCTCGGGACGAGCCTACTACCTTCCCTGCCCCCGGAAAATCATCCCGAACATCCCCACTTCCGCATTTCAGACCAACCCGAGCCTCCTCACTGTCGACCTAATGTCAGCTCAAACCCCAGCCCCTCTCACACTCAACTTGAGGAATCCACGCTCCGTCCTCACATCTCCTTCCCCACCTGAGAATCAGCCCCTTCTCACACTCAAACACCACTTGAATTTCAACCCGCCCGTATTACGATTCACCCATCGATATGAGCACCGTTACCGTATCTCCAAAATTCCAAGTCGTCATCCCACAAGCGATACGAGAAGCATTACATATTACCGCAGGCGAAAAAATGCGAGTATTAAGCTTCCAGAACCGCATTGAGTTCATTCCTTTGCGACCCATTAAGGAGATGAGAGGGTTTCTACGCGGCATGGACACTCACATTGAACGCGAAGAAGATCGTCTGTGACTTCTATGAACGTCGTCGATTCCTCCGCATGGCTTGAATACTTCATCGACTCCGAGAAAGCTTCTTTATTCGCACCTGCGATTGAGGACACGGATTCACTCATTGTGCCAGTCGTCGTGCTTTACAAAGTGTTCAAGAAAGTCCTGCGCATACGAGGAGAAAATGAGGCCCTACAGGTGGCAGCCATCATGCAAGACTCGATGATCGTAGATCTGGATAGCTTACTCGCTCTCGAAGCTGCCAAACATCAACTCCCCTTCGCAGAAAGCATCATCTACGCGACAACCTTGCGTTACAAAGCAACTCTTTGGACCCAAGATGCCCATTTCCAGCATCTTCCAGAAGTGAACTATTTCCCCGCTTGAGCTGCTTCGACCCCTACCCGCATCACCCCTTCTCAAAAACCACCCGTCCCTCCACCAGCTTCGCCTCCACCACATCCCCGTCGACGAACTTGCCATCCAGCAAGTCCAGCGACAAAGGATCCAGCACCAGCTTCTGAATCGCCCGCTTCAACGGACGCGCCCCATACACCGGATCATACCCCTCATCCGCAATCTTGCGCACCGCCTCATCCGAGAAGTTCAAGGTCACATTCAGCTTCCTCAGCCGCTCGACCACCCGCTCAATCTGGATCTTCACAATCTCATCCAGATTGCTCGCATCCAGCCGGTCAAAGATGATCACCTCATCAATCCGGTTCAAAAACTCCGGCCGGAAAAACTGCTTCAGCGACTCCCGCACCAACGCCTCACGCTGTTCCGCATTCTCCTCACCCATGATGAACTGACTGCCAATGTTGCTCGTCATGATGATCACCGTATTGCGGAAATCCACCGTCCGCCCCTGACCATCCGTGATCCGACCATCATCCAACACCTGCAAGAGCGTGTTGAACACATCCGGATGCGCCTTCTCCACCTCGTCAAACAACACCACACTATACGGCTTGCGACGCACCGCCTCCGTCAACTGCCCGCCCTCCTCATACCCCACATACCCCGGAGGCGCTCCCAAAAGCCGCGCCACCGCATGTTTCTCCATGTATTCGCTCATGTCGATGCGCGTCATCGCATTCTCATCATCAAACAAAAACTCCGCCAGCGCCTTGCTCAGCTCCGTCTTGCCAACGCCCGTCGGACCAAGAAACAAAAAGCTCCCAATCGGCCGGTTTTCATCCTGCAAGCCCGCCCGGGCACGCCTCACCGCATTCGACACCGCACGGATCGCACTCTTCTGCCCGATCACCCGGTTCGCCAAACGATCCTCCATCTGCGTCAGCTTCGACCGCTCCCCCTCCTTCAACCTCGACACCGGAATCCCCGTCCAGGTCGCCACCACCTTCGCAATGTCATCCTCCGTCACCTCCTCACGCAGCAACTGCGACGACGTCAAACTCGCCGACTGCTCCGCCAACTGCTTCTCCAATTCCGGAATCAACCCATACTGAATCTCCCCCGCCCGACCAAAATCCCCACGCCGTTGCGCCTGCTCCTGCTCCGTGCGCAGACGATCAATGTCCTCCTTCACCTTGCGACTCGCCGCCACACTCTCCTTCTCCTTCAACCACTGCGCCTTCAACCCATCGCCCTTCTCACGCAAATCCGCGATCTCCTTCTCGAGCCGCTCCAACCGCGCCAAACTCGCCGCATCCTTTTCCTTCTTGAGCACCTGACGCTCCATCTCGTTCTGCATCACCTGACGCTCAATCACATCAATCTCCGTCGGCATCGAATCCAACTCAATCTTGAGCCGGCTCGCCGCTTCATCCATCAAATCCACCGCCTTGTCCGGCAGAAACCGGTCGCTGATATACCGATGACTCAACGTCGCCGCCGCCACAATCGCCGAATCCTGAATGCGCACGCCATGATGCACTTCATACCGCTCCTTCAGCCCCCGCAAAATGGCGACCGTATCCTCCACACTTGGCTCATCCACCGTCACCGGCTGAAACCGACGCTCCAACGCCGCATCCTTCTCAATATACTTCCGATATTCATCCAACGTCGTCGCCCCTACACAACGCAGCTCCCCCCGCGCCAACTGCGGTTTCAGCAAATTGCTCGCATCCACCGCCCCCTCGCTCGCCCCCGCCCCCACAATCGTGTGCAGCTCATCAATAAACAAAATGATCTCCCCCTCACTCGAAGTCACCTCCTTCAAAAACGCCTTCAGTCGCTCCTCAAACTCCCCACGGAACTTCGCCCCCGCCAGCATCCCGCCCAGGTCCATGCTCACCCCCCGCTTGTTCTTAAAAGAACCCGGCACACCCCCCGCCACAATTCGGCGCGCGAGACCTTCGACAATCGCCGTCTTGCCCACTCCAGGCTCCCCGATCAACACCGGATTGTTTTTGCTCCGTCGACTCAGCACCTGCATCACGCGACGAATCTCCTCATCGCGACCAATCACCGGATCAATCTTCCCACGCCGTGCCCGCGCCGTCAGATCCGTCCCATACTTCTCCAGCGTTTGATATTTCCCCTCCGGATCCTGATCCGTCACCCGCTGCGCCCCACGCACCTCCGTTAACGCCTTACGCAACGCCACCTCCGTTACCCCCGCCTGCTTCAAAGTCCCTTCCACATCCGTGCGCGTCTTCGGCAGCGCCAGCAACACATGCTCCACACTTAAATATTCATCCTTCAACCCCTTCTGCTCCTTCTCCGCATTCGCGATCAATTCCCGCAAATCACTCGAAAGATAAGCCTGCCCACTCCCACCCGAAACCTTCGGCTGCCGTTCCAGCAACCCCTCCACCCCCGCCTTCAGACCCGCCACCGCAATCCCCGCCTTCTCCAAAAGCGGAACCGTCAACCCATCCTCCTGCTCCAAAAACCCCAACACCAAATGCGAAGGTTTGATTTCCGGATGCCCAAATCGAGCAGCAATGCCCTGAGCCGAGGCCAAAGCCTCTTGAAGTTTGCGAGTAAAGCGTTCGGGATTCATAAGGAAAAAAAGATAATGTATTTTTCTGGTGCTGCATCAAATCGGTGCATTAACTGAGCCTAACACAATTTGTTCACAATTCTGCTCATAATGAGTAAATTACATCGATAATTTCAATTTTAAGGTCCCTTGATTTATGCCATAATGCCTCAACTGGCGCATTAAAGCATTATTCGAAAGCGCCTTTATGTCACACTTGGCTCAGATAGACTTCTCATCGCGACAATTGCCAAATTCCAGAGGGTGGATGGGGCTTGTGAATTTTTCCTGGGCTGTATAGGATGATCACGTCCCGGACACTGACTTCAAACACTTTTAAGTCCCATTGTGATCCCGATAACGAAAGAAAAAATCAATTCGGGCCTGCCAGCGATCGGCTGCGCAATCCTTGTGTTTGTTTTCATGACTCCTTTTATAGGGCTCATTCTGAAAATGCGAGCACAAGCCCGGGAGGCTGAAAATGCTTGTGCTGAATTTCAGCGCATCGTCGACGCGAACGAACTGAGATCCTGGGTTTTTACTCAGCTAAAAAAGAATCCACAGGGAGTGGAGAGCACAACAACTAGGAATGAGTGGCCTTCCAACTTCCCACGATTTGATGCAGACTGCCCTTATGTCTATCTTTACCCCATGGGGCAAAGTCCTGATGAGCCGATGAGTGCCTCCCTCGCCTGGAGCTTTGGGCTTTACTCACTGATAGTGTCGGTTTTCCTAAACCCAGACGGAACTGCTGCTGATGTGGATCGGCAATCATCGTGGGCCAAGGGGATCACCTTCTATATTATTGGCAAATAGAGGATCGGGTCGAATTGGTAATTGAAGGTCCATGCCTCGATTCAAGCCGAGGGTGCCACGGTGGCGATTGAGGGGATAGATCGTCAAGACTCGCAAAAGCGGCCAGATCGGTTTTTCTTCGCTTACGTAGTCCACTCTTCATATGTTGCTAATGAATGGAGCCGAGGGCCGGATTCGAACCGGCGACCCGCTCATTACGAATGAGCTGCTCTACCCCTGAGCTACATCGGCGCGGCAATACAAAATGCCTAAGAGAAACAATCTATAAAACCAAATCCCCCTTTGTCACTCAGTTTTTACAACTTCCCAAAAAGCCTCCCCTCTGGTTTATCCCTTAGCCTTTAGCCTTTAGCCTTTCGATCACACCCACTTCAACCGCGTCAGGTCCTGAGTATCCACCAGCCCCACCGGCACCCCCACCTCGTTCACCACCACCAGCTCATCAACCCGACGCTGCTCCAACAATGCCAGCACTTCCGTCGCCAGGCGATCTTCCCGAATCGTCAACGGCTGCCTCGTCATGTAGGCCTCTACCGCCTTCCCTGCAATCATCGGCTCCATCTGAAACGCCCGGACAAAATCCCCGTGCGTAAAAATCCCCACCAAACGCCCCACTTCATCCACCACTACCGCCGCCCCTGCCCGCGCTTTGGTGATCACCTCCAGCGCCAGCCCCACCGTGTCCCCCGGCCCCACCAACGCCAGCGCATCGCCCGACCGCATCACATCACTCACCCGCGTCAACAACGCACGGCCAATCGCCCCATTTGGATGATACTTCGCAAAATCATCGGCCTGGAACCCCCGCACCTCCAGCAACACCATCGCCAAGGCATCACACAACACCAGCATCGTTGTCGTGCTCGAAGTCGGCGCCAGGCCCAAGGGACAGGCCTCCCGTTCCACCTGCACATCCAAAACCACATCCGCATGCTGCGCCAAAACACTTTGCGCATTGCCCGTGATCCCAATGATCTTCACATTCAACCGCCTCAAATGCGGCAGCAAATCCACCAATTCCCGCGTCCCGCCGCTGTAGCTCATCAACACCACCACATCCCCTTCATCCACCATCCCCAGATCCCCATGCAACGCATCCTGCGCATTCAGAATCACCGAAGTCGCCCCCGTGCTGTTCAACGTCGCCGCAAACTTCCGCGCAATGCTGCCATTTTTGCCCACCCCGCACACCACAATTTTCCGCGTTACTAACAGCGCATCCCTCAACAAATCCACCGCCTGCTCAAAACTGCCACTCTCCCCAATACGCGCCCCCAGCCGATTCAACTCAGCCATCTCAATCTCAATCACACGCCGCGCCAGTTCAGAATAATTCACAGTCAAAAAAGTTAAAATCCAAACCCCACCACACACCACCCCCAACTCAAATCAAATAGAAACTATCCGTGTTCATCTGTGTCCATCTGTGGTTTAAAAATTCAGAACAACCACAGATGGACACCGATAAACACCGATTCCCCAACCCAAAAAAAGCTGCAAATTTCCCTACTCAAAAACATTCGTGTCGATTCGTGTCCATTCGTGGTTAAAAATCCCACCCGCTGTCTACTGCCACTTCCCACCGCATTAGCCCTTATCTTTTAGCCTTTAGCCCTTAGCCTTTCCTTGCCTCCCTCCGTCGCCAGCTACGTCGTGGACTTTCTCAAACCCGAGATGCTCCACATCTACCGCCAGATCGCTGGCCAAAAGAACGTCACCCCCTGGGTCCTCACCCACAAACGCGAAAACGCCGAATACTTCCCCTTCCCCGAAAAACGCCTCGTCGTCTTTCCCAAAACCCGCCTGCGATGGTGGCGCCGACTCGTCCACAAGCACTTCATCGCCGCCCCCTGGCAAATCTACCGCTGGGAACTCCATCACCTTCTCCTTACCCTCGTCCGCACCGACGCCAAACTCCTGCACATTTACTTCGGCCACATGGCCCTGCACCTCCTCCCCCTAATAAAAACCTTTCCGAAACCCGTCGTCGTCTCCTACCACGGTGCCGACGCCGGCATCGACACCCACAAACCCGCCCGCCTCGCCGCCATGCGCGAAGTCTTCCGCTTCGCCACCCAGATCCAGGCGCGCTCCAACAGCCTCGCCAACGACCTCATCGCCCTCGGCTGTCCTCCCGAAAAAATCCACATCCAACGCACCGGCATCCCCCTGAACGAATGGCACTTCAAACCCCGCACCCCTCCCGATGACGGAGCCTGGCAGCTCATCCAAACCTGCCGACTCATCCCCAAAAAAGGCCTCGACCTCACCCTCAACGCCTTCGCGCAAATCAAACAAACCTACCCGAAAGCCACCCTCACCATCGCCGGTGAAGGCCCCCTCCTTGCCGAACTCCAACAGCTCGCCCAAACCCTCAACATCGCCGACTCCGTCCACTTCACCGGCTTCCTTCAACAAGAGCCCCTCCGCCAACTCGTCCAAAGCGCCCACCTCTTCCTCCACCCCAGTCGCACCGGCACCGACGGCAATCGCGAAGGCGTTCCCAACTCCATGCTCGAAGCCATGGCCAGCGGCTGCCCCGTCATCGCCACCCACCACGGCGGCATCCCCGAAGCCATCACCCACAACCACAGCGGCCTCCTCATCGAAGAAAACGATCAAGCCGCCCTCACCCAATCCATCCAAACCCTCCTCTCCAACCCCACCCAATCCCAAACCCTCGCCCTAAACGCCCGCCAGACCATCGAAACCACCTTCAACCGCGACCAAAACCTCGCCACCCTCGAACAAACCTACCTGCAATTGATTAAAGGTTGAGATGCGCCCCGCTCCTGTTTTAAATGACCATTGACCAAATCCCAATGACCAAGGGCATGCCCAACCACCCAAACGCCTTTCAAGCCATCCTTTAACCTTTGGACTTTCCTTGGACATTGGTCATTGACCATTGGTCATTCCTCCCCTTCCCCTCCTCCCCATGTTCATCCACGACGACTTCCTCCTCACCACCAAAGCCGCCCGCCGCCTTTACCATGAGTTCGCCGAAAACGAACCCATCTACGACTACCACACCCACCTCCCCATCGACGAAATCGCCAGCAACACGTCGTATGAAACCATCGGCCACCTGTGGCTTGGTGGCGACCACTACAAATGGCGGGCCATGCGCGCCAACGGCATCCCCGAATCCCACATCACCGGCAACGCCCCCTGGAAAGACAAATTCACCGCCTGGGCCAAAACCATCCCCCACACCCTGCGCAACCCCCTCTACCACTGGACCGCCCTCGAACTGAAACGCTTCTTCGGCATCGACGAACTCCTCAACGAATCCAATGCCGCCAAAATCTGGGACCAGTGCAACGAACAACTCGCCACCTCCGACTTCAGCTGCCGCAGCCTCCTCACCCGCTCCAACGTCCGCCTCGTCTGCTCCACCGACGATCCCACCGACACCCTCGAAGCTCATCAAGCGGTTGCCAAAATTGACGGCTTCACCACCAAAGCGTATCCCACCTTCCGGCCCGACGCCGGCATGAAACTCGAAGACCCCGCCGCCTGGAACACCTGGACCGACAAACTTTCCAACATCACCGGCCAGCCCTGTGACAATCTTGAGTCCTTCCTCGCCGCCATCCGTCAGCGTCACGACTTCTTTCATGACAATGGCGGACGCCTCTCCGACCACGGCCTCACCGCCATGGACACCGAAACCGCCACAGACGACGAAGCCGCCACCATCTTCAGCAAAGCCCGCCACCTCGACACCCTCAGCCAGTCCGACATCACCCGCTTCCGCAGCTATATCATGTTGTTCTTCGGCCAGCTCGACGCCGAAAAAGGCTGGACCAAACAGCTCCACCTCGGAGCCCTGCGCAACACCAACACCCGCCTCTTCAACCAGCTCGGACGCGACATCGGCTGCGACTCCCCCGACGACGTCGCCCATGCCGCCGGATTGAAATTCTACCTCGACACCCTCGAACAACGCGGCCACCTCCCCAAGATTGTCCTCTACAACCTCAACCCCAAGGACAACTACATCTTCGCCTCCATCATCGGCAACTATCAAGGCAATGAAAACGGCATCGCCGGTCGCCTTCAATACGGCTCCGGCTGGTGGTTCCTCGACACCCTTGAAGGCATGGAATGGCAGATCAACGCCCTCAGTTCCGTCGGCCTCCTCAGCCACTTCGTCGGCATGCTCACCGACTCGCGCAGCTACCTCTCCCCTCCAAGGCACGAATACTTCCGCCGCATCCTTTGCAACCTCCTCGGCAAGGACATGGACAACGGCCTCCTCCCCGACGACTTCGAACTTGTCGGCAACATGGTCAAGCGCATCTCCTACGGCAACGCCCACACCTACTTCGGCATGGACGTCTGATCACGGTCCCCTCGGACCACCGACGTTTCGTCGGTCACCATTCCCCATGCCCATCCACAGGGCCCTTCCCAACGCCTTTCCGATCGGCAAGGTGCAAAATCCACCCCAAGTCGTGGACCGTCTCACCAATACCCAGAAACCTCTCCCAAACCTATGAAACGATCTCGCGATAAACCGAAAATGTTCATCGAATACGCATCGTAATTCTCCAGGCGAAAATTTATAAAGGCTTGAAACGCTATGGAAAAAGCCTACAACGTCGATCTACTTCCAGAGAAACTCGCTCAGCTAACCAATCTCATCAGAGAAGGTGAAAGCTCAGCCGCCGAAGAACTGGGAAGCTCTGGCAGTTCCAACGCCGTCGATGCCCTAACACTTGCATTGACAAGCAAAAGCTGGAATCTGCGCGACAAAGCACTCACAGGCATCCGCGCAGCCATAAAGAAACACAGGGCAACGCCCAAATTTATGGAGGCTTTGGCAGATCCTATCGCGGCCATACTAAAGCATCCGTTCACGATAAAGAAAAGAGACCAGCCCCAGGATGCCCAATTCGCATGCCAGAAAGCCATCCAAATCCTTCCTCAGATAGATGGAGAAAAAGCAATCTCGCTGCTCAATGATCCAAAGATCTTGCGCTTGACCAATCCAGACTTAACCGAGGTCCTAAAGGCCCTCAATGTTCTTCCGGGTGCCGTCAGGATTGACATCAACGACTGGCTAAAAACCATTCGTCCAGCTGCCGTCTCCGATACCTATCCCTACCCAAATATTTATAGCGAACTGCTGTGCTCGCTCGCTCATCATAACCATCCATCCCTTCAAGAACACACAAGAGACGTTGAAAAGAATTTCCCCTATTACAGCGACGCACAGGTAGGTGCTGCTGAAGCAAAGTGCATTGTCCGAGGCCTTCCGCACGACTTTGTCTCCCGGATCATCGAGATCCACTACGAACTCCCTTGGGATCGCCTCTCCAAACCCGTCCAAAATCTGGCTGTTGCCATCGAACTGGATGCCTACACTTACTCGGGCATCGAGCAATACATCTTACAGGGCGGCCACCGTGTCGAATTCGCCATCGAAACCCTTCAAATAATGGGCAAGCACACACTGCTCTGGAAACTTCAGCAATGCATTGAACTCTTCGGCCCCGCCGGGATTCCAATCGACTTCAAAGAACGCGCAGACCGCATGGACGAAAATGATGGATTCATCTTTTCCTCCATCATGGATATGCAATATCAAGAAAACCTCAAGAGCCGAGATCTAAAAGTTCTCTATTACAATTTTGCCGCCCAACACGCCGAAGAAATCCTTCTTTGCCTGAAGGAAGCAACCTCTGCTGTAAAGTAGCCTCTCGGAATTCTACCTGTCAAGGACACCCCATCCTTGCCCACCTCCCAACCCCCGTCTAGTTTCCGCAACTCAACCATGTCCTCACCACGCATTCTCGTCACCGGCGGCGCCGGCTTCATCGGCTCCGCCCTCATCTGGGCTCTCAACCAGCAAGGTCACGAAAACATCCTCGTCACCGACTCCCTTGGCACCGACGAAAAATGGAAGAACCTCGTCGCCCTCAAATTTGCCGACTACCTCGACGCCAGCGACCTCCTCGAACTCGTCATCAACGATCCGGAAGGCCTCGGCAAATTCGACTTCATTTACCATCTCGGTGCCAACTCCGCCACCACCGAGCGCGACGCGCATCACCTGATGAAGAACAATTTCGAATACACCAAAATCCTCGCCCACTGGGCGCTCGATACCGGTGCCCGCTTTGTCTACGCCTCCTCCGCCGCCACCTACGGCGACGGTGCCCATGGCATGGATGACAAAATTGCCGACATCACCAATCTCCGGCCACTCAACATGTATGGCTACTCCAAACACCTCTTCGACCTCTACGCCCAGCGCGCCGGGATCGACAAAGACATCGTCGGACTGAAATACTTCAACGTCTACGGCCCCAACGAAAACCACAAAGGCGACATGCGCTCCGTCGTCAACAAAGCCTTCGATCAAATCCGCGACCACGGCAAAGTCCAGCTCTTCAAAAGTCATCATCCCGACTACAAGGACGGCGAACAAATGCGCGACTTTCTCTACGTCAAAGACGCCGTCGCCATGACCCTCTTTCTCGGCAACAACCCCGACGCCGGCGGACTCTACAACCTCGGCTCCGGCAAAGCCCACACCTGGCTGCAACTCGTCAACGCCATCTTCGAAGCCCTCAACCTCCCCCCCAACATCGAGTTCATCGACATGCCCGCCACCTTGCAGGCCAAGTATCAGTATTACACTTGCGCCGACATCAACAAACTCCAGTCCGCTGGCTACAACGGCACCACCTATGTGCTCACCGAAGCCGTGCGCGACTACGTCCAAAACTACCTCGCCCCCAACAAACTCCTCGGCGATTAGTCCTTTCCTTGCTCATGTCCAGACTGATCCTCCCCTTCATCCTGTGGTTCATCAGCCTGGCCATCTCTCAAGCTGCCATCACTTCATCATTGGACGAAGCGAAAGCCCGCTTCGCCAAAGCTGATCGCGAACTCAACGCCACCTGGGCCAAAGCCAAATCCCGGCTCGCTGAATCCACCTTCAACGACCTCAAACAGATCCAGCGCGATTGGGTCATCTTTCGTGATCAACAAGCCGAAGTCGCTGCCGGCGAAGACACCAACCCAAAAACCAACGCAACTTCCCTCATCGCCGCCGCAGAGTTGACCGAAGAACGCACCAAATGGTTGCAAAGCCTCCTCAAAAACGAAGGCAACACTCTCGCCGGATTCTGGATCGACGGCAAAGGCGGCACTCTCTCCATCGTCGAAAAACCCGATCAACTCCTCTTCGAATTCAACGTCGTTCGCGGCGAATCCTTCGACCTCGGTGCCCTTTCCGGCATCGCCCGATGGAACTCTCCCATCGGCTGGTTCAGCGACCAAGGACGCGACGCCGACAAGCCCGACGAGACCAGCATCGCCTTCATCCACCGTGGCCTGTATCTTGAAATCATCACCGCCAACGCCGACCATTACCACGGCAACCGCGCCCATTTTGACGGACGTTATTTCAAAGCAACCGCCCTCTCCCCTGAAGCCCAAGCCGTCACAAGTAAAGCCGCCGAAACCGGAAAGCCCTCCATCGAGTAACCAACGCTCCCTGGAGCCACGGCATTCAACCCGGCCAAATTCGCCGACCTCCCCTGCGTTCCTTCCGATGTAAAAATCGACATCGGCACCGCGTTTCCTCAATCCCACATGAAACGCCTCGCCCTGCTCAGCCTCCTTCTCCTGCTGCTCCTCACCCACCGACTCCCCGGGCAGGAAAAAATCCACGACCTCCTTGTTTACGGAGGCACCCCCGCAGGCATCGCCGCCGCCTGCTCCGCTGCCGCTGAAGGCCGCACCGTCCTCCTCGTCGAGCCCTATTCTTTCGTCGGCGGCATGGTCACCAACGGACTCACCCACGCTGACTTCCGCTCCCTCCCCTCCCTCACCGGCTTCTGGTGGGACTTCAACCAACGCATCAAAAAACACTACGCTGACACTTACGGCCCCGACTCCCCCCAGGCCAAAGCCACCTTCGAAGGCAACTTCGCCGAGCCAAAAGTCAATCAGCTCGTCTTCGAGCAAATGCTCGCCGAACACCCCACCATCACCGTCCTCACCCGCCACACCCTCAGCGGCCTCGCCAGCACGCGCTCGCTCCCCTCCCGCATCCTCTCCGCCACCTTCCACCCCAGCGGTCAACCCGCCGAAACCGAATCCAACACACAAACCTTCCGCGCCAAAACCTACATCGACGCCACCTACGAAGGCGACCTCATGGCCAAAGCAGCCGTCAAATACATCGTCGGACGCGAAGATCAGGCCACCTACAACGAACCCGTTGCCAAGGACGTTCCCGAAGGCGGCGACTTCCTCGTCCAAGGTTACAACTACCGATGGGCCGTTACCAACCAACCCAACAACATCGCCCCCACACCCAAACCCGCAGGCTACAACCGCGAAGATTTCCTCCCCCTCCTCGACCTCTTCGCCAGCGGCAAACTCACCCACGTCTTCGGCATCCAGCACGCCAATGGACTCGAAATCCCCAAAGACCTCGTCGCCGTCACCAGCAAAGCCATCTACAAACTCCAACCCCCACTCCTCCCCAATTCCAAAGCCGACATCAACGACATGTCACGCGGCATCGTCCGCCTCTCCATGCCCGACATCAACGACGACTACCCCGAGGCCGACGAAACCAAACGCCAGCGCATCATCGACCGACACACCCGTTACCAGGTCGGCATGCTCTACTTCCTCCAGAACGACGACGCCGTCCCAGCCAACATCCGCGCCGACGCCCGCTCATGGGGCCTTTGCAAAGACGAATGGCCCAACCACCAGCACCTCCCCGAACAACTCTACATCCGCGAAGCCCGCCGCATGATCGGCCAGCATGTCTTCACCCAAAACGACACCCGCCTCACCGCCGACGACGTGCGCATCACTCTCATCAAAGACAGCATCGCCATCGGCGACTACTCCCACAACTGCCACGGCAGCGGCCGCACCGGCACCCGCTTCGACGGACAACACTTCGGCGAATTCTACGTCCCCAACGCGCCCTTCCAAGTCGCCTACGGCACCATCGTCCCCAACGAAGTCACCAACCTCCTCGTCCCCGTCGCCGTCAGCGCGAGTCATGTCGGGTTCGGGGCCCTCCGACTCGAACCCGTCTGGACCGCCATGGGCCAGGCCGCCGGACTCGCCGTCCACCTCGCCCTAAAATCCGAAACCCCCAACCTTCAGGAAGTCGACGTCCCCCAACTCCAAAAACTCCTCCATCATCACCGCGCTGCCACCATCTACGTCGGCGATGTCCCACCCGACCATCCCGACTTCATCTCCGTGCAAACCCTCGGCATGCTTGGCGGCCTCCACAGTCTCCACAAACCCGCCGACGGCAAACATGCCGAATGGCCCCGCTGGTTCGGTCAATACGCCCACCCCATGCCCTTGCACGACGTTCAACTCAGCCTACCCATCGACACCGCGCTCCTCCCTCGCTGGATCGCCCTCGCCAAAACCCACAACAACCCCGAAGCCCAATTCGATCTCACCGCCGACACCAAAACCACCCGCGCCCAAGTCATCCGCGCTCTCTTCCCCTCCAAACACAATCGCCCCCCAACTCACAAAGAGACAAAAAACTGATAACCCCATCCCCACTTCACCAGTCGCCCGATTTTAGACGACCGGACAAGCCAGGCCACCATCACCCTACCATCGCAAACAACTCCTCAAGCACCTGCTTGGTAAGCTTGATCCCCTCTTCCTCGGGGTGCTTGTCGCCTTCATACTCGATCCCCACATAACCCGAGTATCCCGCGCCCACCACAATCTTGATCAACCTCTCAAAATCCAGCGTCAACTCACGCCCTTCACGACGGTCTTCCGTGTAAAACTTGCCCGCGCCGGTATCCCAATCAAACGCCTTCGCGCTCATGGAGCCCCTTACCCACGGCATGAACTCACGCAATCCCAGATAAGGATTGTAAAGTTCGCCCTTCGCCCGATCGGTATAAAAATTGCCAAAGTCAGGCAAAATCCCCACCCGCGCATGATCCGCGAGTTTCATCACCTCCGTCAGCCACTTGCCGTTTGACGACAACCCACCGTGGTTTTCCACCACCACAAACAACCCGCGCTTGTCACCCTCGACGCACAGCCGGTGCAACCCATCCGCCGCCAGCTTTGCCTGTTCCTCCCAGGTCAGCTTCGGATTGCTCGCCGCATTCACCCGGATGCTGTGACATCCCAAAAACTTCGCCGCATCCAGCCACTTCAAATGGTTCTCCACGGTCTGCTGGCGCTTCGCCTCATCCGGTTCTCCAAGATTCCCCTCGCGGTCCACCATGATCAGCAAGCTCTTCACGCCTTCGCCATCCGCCCGCGTCTTCATCTCCTTCAAATAATCCGCCCCCGCTGTCTTGTCGTCAAAACACTGGCTCACATATTCCACCGCATCGATCCCCATCGACTTCGCCGTTTTAGCAAAATCCAAATGATCCAACGGCTCCGCTCCCGCCTTCTTAAAAATGCGTTTATTCAGCGACCACTCCGCCAAAGACAACTTCAGCCCCGCCTTTTTCTCCTGAGCCAGCAACCCCGCCCCTCCAGGTAAAAGACTGGAAGCCGCCGTGGCAGCAAAGGCTTTAAGAAACGAACGACGATTGGATTCAATGGATGGCATGCCCCACAACCTGCCGAAATCCCGCGCGCAGATCAATCTCTAATTTTTCTTGTTCCCTCGTTTCGGTGCTGTAATCGGCCAGTCCGCCGTCTCCGTGCGCGCCGTCTTCAAATAGCTTTCGAAAGCCTCCACCACCTCTGGGTTCTCAGAGGCCACGTTGACCTCCTCCTTCACATCCTTGCTCAAATCATAGAGCGTCAACGCCGCGTTCGGCTCAGGGCGAATCGCCTTCCAGTTTTTCCAACGCGACGCCTGCACAAATCCCCGCTCATGGAACTCCCAATAGAGGAACCGCTCCGCCAACTCCGGCTGCGCTTCCCCCATTAAAGTCGGTGTGACATCCAGACCATCCAATCCATCCGGTATCTTGCCGCTGGCAAGCGCGCCGAACGTCGGTAGCGCATCTGCAAAATACCACACCGCATCACTGACCTTTCCGCCAGGAACCTTGCCTGGCCACCACGCAATCGTCGGAACGCGAATCCCGCCATCGGTATGATCGCGTTTGATTCCTCTGAACTCACCTGCCGAGTTAAAGTAAGCAGGAATGTGTCCACCTTCTTTGTGCGGGCCATTGTCAGAGCTAAAAATCACCAGGGTGTTTTTGTCGATGCCGAGCTCCTTCAACCGATCGAGCACCCGTCCCACATCACGATCCAATCTCGAAACCATCGCAGCAAAACCTTTCTGCGCATCGGGCCAATCCTCTTTTGCATAATCACCAAAATCCGGGACTTCCATCCCCTCTTGTTTGGCTTCGTTGTTGGCATGAGGCGTTGTTAGAGCCAGATAAAGAAAGAATGGCTGCTTCTGGTTCTCACCGTGAGTCTTGATGAACTTCAACGCCTCTTCAGCAAACAAATCATGCGTGTAATCCAGCTTGTTGTCTGACTTGCCCGCCCCCTCAGGCGTTTCATCCGGCACCGTGTTGCGTAACTTCTCCCTCGTCTCATTTCTCCACAAAAAAGTCGGATAGTAGTTGTGCGCATGACGTTGATTTAAATATCCATAAAATTCATCAAACCCTTGCTTCCTGGGCAATCCAGACTCCGCCCCGCCGACATCACCAAGGCCCCACTTGCCAATCAAGCCCGTGTAATAGCCAGAATCCTTCAACACCTCCGCCACTGTGACATCCTCATCACGCAATGCCTGTCTTGCTGGTTCGTTCTGACCGGCATTGCCACGAACCCGCGTGTTCCCCGTGTGTTTGCCTGTCATCAAAACCGAACGCGAAGGCGCGCACACGGTCGCGCCAGAATAGACACTCGTAAACCGCATCCCCTCTTCCGCCATGCGATCAAGATTCGGCGTCTTGATGCGTTGCTGACCATAACACCCCAGGTCTCCATAACCAAGGTCATCGGCAAGAATAAAAATGATGTTAGGTTTGCTTTCCGCTGCATGCAGCGACGCTGAGACCAATAGCGAAAGAAGGAAGACGATGCGTTTCATAAGGTGAAGCAAAAATCAGGGAACGGTGTTGAGACTGGGGCCGCGACGGAGGTCTTCGGGCGTTTTGCCGCCGCCGCGTTTTTCCACATCTTTGGTGGGCCCCGCCATCGGAGGGGTTTCGAAAAATTTGCCGTTGTCGATCACCCGTGGATCACCGGTATTCTTCAACTCATCCATCAGCCGCTTCTCCAACTGACTTTCCAAAGCAGCGTGTGCTGGATCTCCCGCGAGGTTCTTGGTTTGATGCGGATCGTTTTTCAGATGGTAAAGTTCTGCCCGCGGGCGTTTGCCATAGGCCCGTTCGTAATAGGGTTTCCATTGCGGATCGTGACGCGCACCGACCAACCAGGCTTTCGTTGGGCCGGAATCTTCATCGGGAATGGTGGCACGGGTATCTTCAGTAAGCTCTTCGAGGGAGGGCGGATTCGGTCCATCAAGGCGGTAGGGCTCGCCCAATGGCCAGCGGTCGGGTTCAAAATTGATCACATACAAATGATCCGCCGTCCGGATGGCTCGTTGGGGATAGGGAAGAAAACCGTCCCGGGCATTTTCGACATGGCGTTCCCGACCAATAAAAACCGCATCGCGGGCTGGATCAATTTGGCCGCTTTGGGTCGATTGCAACAACGGCAGCAAATTACGACCGGTCATCACCTCCGGCACCGGCACATTGGCCAGCGTGAGAAAGGTTGGCGCGAGATCGGTGAGGCTGGTGAGATCATCAACAACCCGACCACCCTTGACCCCGGGTCCGGCGATGATCAGCGGAATGGCGGAGCCGAAGTCGTAAAGGTTGCATTTGCCGTGCGGAAATCCGGGAGGTCCGTGATCGCCGGAGATCACCATCAAGGTGTTATCCAGCTCGCCAATCGCCTCAAGTTTCATCAACAACAGCCCCACCGCAGCATCAAGCGCCTGGATCTCGCCAAGATAATCGGCCACATCTTCGCGCACCTCGGGAACATCAGGCAAGAAAGCGGGAAGTTTGCCTTTGAGCGTCTCTGGATCAATGTTCCACAGCGCGTTGCCAGAACCCTTGATCCACTTGCGATGCACATTGGTGGGACCGAACCAAAACGTAAAGGGCTGATCCTTTTTGCGGTCGCTTAAGAAAGCGTCGAAGTTGCTGGAGACCTCATCGTAAAGGGTTTGTTTAGCCTCTTCCAAACCTTTTCCCGCGGCCACCATCCGCGTCACGTGCTGCGAAAACTGGTTGAACTTGCCCCCCGCTTTTTCATAGCTGTGCGCGCGACCGCCGTAGGGATCGACTTCGGCTGTTCCCGGGCCCCAAACCTTGTAGCTTTTGCCAATGTGATATCCCGCGTCACGCAGCATCAGCGGATAGGCAGGATTGCTTCCGTCCCAGACGGCTCCGCGCAAAATCGCTGCGCGACCAGTGCGCCAGAAATGCTGACCTGAAATCAACGCGCTTCGACAAGGCGTGCAACTTGGGGATGATACAAACGCACGACGAAACAAAACTCCCGATGCCGCGATGCGGTCAATATTGGGCGTATGAACGGCATCGCTGATGGTGCCCGGTCCATCAAGTTTAGCGTAGGCGCTGGCAATACGGCCCCAGTCATCGGCGAAGATAAACAGGATGTTGGGTCGTTTGTCGGTGGCGGCATGCAGTGCCCCGGTCAGAAAGCTGCAAAGGAATAGGTATCTGAGGATCAACATGGTCGTTGGATTTAATTCTTATTCAGGAATGGCGTCGTTGTCACCAATAGGATTGCCTTCCCAAATGACGCTGCGGGTGGTCTTGTCGTAAGTCAGCACCCGATGGGCACTGCCGGGCGCCGGCGGACGATCCATCGTCGGCAACCAACGACGATGTTCCGCGATGATTGGCTGCGAATCCTTGTCGGCAGCCAGATTGTTCCATTCGTTAGGATCAGCCTCAAGGTCGTAGAGTTCCTCACTGCCATCCGCATAAACAATGTAACGCCAGCGTTCACTGCGAACCGCGTGGTTGCCCTGATTGTGACTGGTGATCGCCGGACGTTCGCGACGCGCCTTCTCATCCGCCAGTTGCGGGACAAGACTCTGTCCTTCGAGGTCGGTCCGGGGAGGCAGTCCGCACAACTGAATCAGCGTCGGATAAATGTCGAGCAACTCCGCTGGCTGCGTGCAGCGACCATTCGCCGCGACCCCTGGCCCGGCGAAAATCAATGGCACCCGGGTGCTGCGTTCCCACAAGGTATTCTTTCCGGTGATTTCCTTTTCGCCAAGATGCCAGCCGTGGTCGCTCCAAAGCACGATGATGGTATTGTCAGCCTGACCCGACTCCTCCAGTGCAGCCATCAGTCGACCGACCTGCGCATCCACAAAACTGGTGCATGCGAGGTAACTGCGCACCAGATTCCGCCATTGTTGATTCTCGCGAACCCATTTCAAGCGCGGTTCAGGAAGCGACCAATGCAGATACCATGAAAATCGCGGAGTGCCGGCCCGCTCGTCGGCTTTCACCGGAGGAAGCAGACTGTCATCATCGGGATAAAGATCGAACCATTTTTGTGTCGCATAACACGGCACATGTGGAAGGAAAAAACCCGCCGCCAAGAAAAACGGCTCCCCTTTTTTCGCCGTCTTGATCTTCTCCACCGCCCAAGTAGCCACTTGATGATCGCCCTTGTCCTCATCGCGATGATCAAAAACTCCCCAATCCATCAACGGATGATCGCCCATGGGCGTCGCCGGGATGAGTTTCGTGTCAGGCTTGATACCGATGCCGCCATTTGGCCCCCAAACACCAAATTCCGCCGCCCGTTTGGCCGGTCCACCTGGATTCCCGTGGTAGATCTTACCCGCTGTCAGCGTCTGGTATCCATTCGCCTTGAAATGTTGCGGCAACGCCACCCGATTTTTGAACTCATCCAAATTTCGAAACCAAGGCGACAATCCATAAATACCGGTTGAGGTTGGTCTCAGCCCCAACATCACGCTGGTGCGCGATGGATTGCAGAGCGGAGACTGACAATGGGCGTTAAGAAAAACCGTCCCACGTGCGGCCAATGCATCAATGTTTGGCGTCTTGGCCGCCGCATGCCCCATCGTTCCGATCCAGTCATTCTGGTCATCAATCGCGATGAACAGCACATTCGGTTTAACCGTCGCTGCTGAACATGGCTCGAGCCAGGCCCAACCGGACAGAAACGCTATAGATACAGACAAATAAGTGAGGCAGGCGGGCGCGCGCATGAGTCCCTTGAAACGCGATCAACCGCGCAATCTATCCAATTTCCACTCAAGCCACCAACCGGATTGCAGCCAGCAGGGCAAACACAAACATCGCCCACTCAAAAACCTTCTGCGACATCACTTTCACCACCCGCCAGCCAAGAAAAATGCCTCCCACCACCGCCGGCAAGAGCAGGGCATTGGTCCATAAAGACGGCCCATTGATCAGTCCGATCTGCGCACTAAACGGCACCTTCACCAAATTAATGAAAAGGAAAAAGCGCGTGAAAACGCCCAGATAATCCGCCTTTCCATGCCGGTGAGCCAGCAAATAAACCGCCATCACCGGCCCTGCCGCATTTGCCAGCATGGTCGTCACCCCCGCCGCCACGCCGATTCCCCATGTGAAAATCGCATGCCGATGCAGGTGCGCGAGCTGATCCCGCTTCCAATCCAACAGCAATTTCAGCGCGAGAAGCGCTAAAATCACCCATCCAATCGCCTGTCGGGCAAGCAGATTGTCCAGCTTGTCGAGCAGCCACCATCCGATCACCACCCCCAAAATGGCAGGCGGCGCCAACGGCCACACCTGTTTCCAGGAGCCACCACGCCGCAGCAGCCAGAAGCCCATCAAATCTGCCGCGATCAACAAAGGCAGCACCACACCCGTCGAAGCTTTCGCTCCCAAAGTTTCCGCAAACAACACCACGCTCACCAATCCACAGCCCGCCAGGCCCGCCTTTGCCATGCCGATGAACAAGGCTCCGACCAGCGCGAGCAACAAAGCGCTGCCACTGGTTAGCAAAGTTTGGTCGAGAATCGAGTCGGGGAACGGCATCAAAGACCACCTGCCATCCATGCTAACAGGTCATGCGCAACGAAAAAACCGCAGGAAAATGTCACAAACGGATTTGCTGCTAATTTCTTACAAAAAGGCTGCAAACCGCCTGTTTACAGGAAAAAATTGCACATTGGCCAACAAAACCGTTCGCCAAATGCCGATGCTGTGCTATTCTAGCTGTCTATGGCTACCGTAAGAAAGACACGTTTTTCACGTAGGGTTCCTGATCATGTAACAGATGAATTGGTGAACGTTCTCTCGGAAAGCAAGACTTATGAATTCAATGTCTTGTTTGGTTTGGTTTACGAAAATCTCAAACTAAAAAATGCGGTAAGTGGTGGCGAAGAAATGTTACGCCTCCGCTCCTACGAAAAACTTCAAAACCTCGTCGGTCGTGGTTTGGTTGAGAAAAAGCTCAAAAGCTATCGTGGCCTCAAAGGCATCGAACAAGCCGCCAGCACTTTTACTCTGGCCCGTGCCGAAGCCGCTGCAGCCGCAGCCGCAGCCGCTCGTTAATTAAGTCGTTTAGTTTCTACTCACCGTTCATTTCAAAAAGGCCGCCCGCACACCGGGCGGTCTTTTTTTGGCTTCTAGTTCGCGAGCAGGCCACCCCAATCCACCTCCGCCTTCCGCCTTCCGCCTTCCGCCTTCCGCCTTCCGCCTTCCGCCTTCCGCCTTCCGCCTTCCGCCTTCCGCCTTCCGACCTCCGACCTCCGACCTCCGACCTCCGACCTCCGACCTCCGACCTCCGACCTCCGACCTCCGACCTCCGACCTCCGACCTCCGACCTCCGACTGCCCACTTGACACCACCGTCCCTCCACTTACTCTGCCCTCGTCGTTCCCCTCCCTCCTCCATTCGAACCGCCCCGCCCGTCATGCTCGAAAACTACTCGCCCGTTCTTTTGCAAGCGCTCCTCGCCGCTGGTTTTGCTGGAATGACCCTGCTCCTGAGCGTGCTCTTCGGTCGATCCGCCAAACGCAATTCGATGAAGGACTCCGCTTACGAGTGCGGCATGCTCCCCATTACCGAAGGCCAGCCACGCTTCAGCGTGAAATTTTACATCGTCGCCATGCTGTTCGTGCTGTTCGACATCGAAGTTGTCTTCATGTATCCTTGGGCCGTCATCTATAAAGATTATCTGGTTGCCTACGGTGCCGACATCCTTTTCACCATGCTCGGTTTTGTCGGCATCCTGCTCGTCGCCTTCATCTATGCCTGGCGCAAGCGTGCGCTCGACTGGAGCTCATAGGCCGGTGGTCGCTAGGACGGTTTTCGAGATTTTATCATGATCTGCCAGGTCTCCCTGTTCACCCTCAAACCCGAAATCACCGCCGAACGTTTGGAGGAGATGATGTGGACTTCACGCACCAGCCTGCTGCGCATTCGCGAAGTGCTGCACCTCAACGTCGGCAAACGCATCAAGGACAGCGATCCTTGGGACTGGTTCCTCAGCATCGAAGCCGAGAGCCTCGACAAACTCGCCATCCTCCAGGACGACGCCCAATATTTTAAGTTTGTCCGCGAAGTTCTCGATCCCTCGGTCGACAAACGCCAGGTCCTCACTTTTGAAATGGACCCCCGCAAGGACGTCAAATACTCCTGACCTGCCGGGTCCCCGCCGACGTAGCCAATACTGGCAGGTTCCCATGCCGTCGCCCCTCGCAGAAAGCCTGCAAAGGTCGCCCCACCACAGGCTTGCGCAAGAAACGTCGTCTGGCATAGTAATCTGTTCAGGCCAGTGTTGCTTTTGCCCGCTGACCCCCTCACCCGTGCTTTTCTGAATGTTCCTTTGCCTTGGCCTGAACCATCGCACGACTCCCCTGGAGTTGCGCGAAAGGCTGGCCTTTGCCTCAAGCCACCTCCCCGAAGCCGCCCGCCAGGTCACCGCCTTGCCCGGGTTTGAGGAAAGTGTCGTGCTTTCCACCTGCAACCGCGTCGAGATCTACTCCGCCTGCAACGACGAAAACCCGGAGGAAGGATTGCAAAAGCTCCGCCAATACCTCGTCGACCACTTCGCCCTCAGCCCCGCCCAGCGTCAGGCCCTCACCACCTACCAGCTCAGCGAAGATGCCGCTGCCCGACACCTGTTCCGCGTCGTCAGTGGACTCGACTCCATGGTCCTCGGCGAAACCGAAATTTTGGGACAAGTCAAAAGCGCCTACGACACCGCCCTCAAAGCCGGGGCCACCGGGCGCTCCCTCAACAAGCTTTTCCAACGCGCTTTCACCGTCGGCAAACTGGTCCGCAACGACACCAACATCCAGCGCGGCACCACTTCCATCGGCAGCGTCACCGTCAAAATCGCCGAAAAAATCTTCGGCAACCTCCGCGACAGCAAAGTCCTTCTCATTGGTGCCGGCGACATGAGCCGCACCTGCGCCCAAAGCCTACTCTCCCGTGGTGCCAAAAGCATCATCGTCTCCAACCGGTCTCACGATCGCGCCGTCCTGCTCGCCGAAGAAATGGGCGGCGAAGCGCTGCGCTTCGACCAGTGGGAACGCGCGGTCCATGATGTTGACATCATCATCAGCAGCACCAGCGCCCCCCATTTTGTCGTCAAACCCGAGCTCATCGGACCCGTCATGCGCAAACGCCATGGCCGCCCCCTCTACGTCATCGACATCGCCGTTCCTCGCGATGTCGATCCCGCCATCGATGATTTCGACGAAGTCTACCTCTACGACATCGACTCCCTGCAGGTCATCGCCGACGAAGGCCGCCGCGAACGCGAACGCTCCCTTATCCAGTGCGAAGAACTTATCGAACAACAACTTCACAAATTCGGCTATCTCAGCACCCCCAGCAACCCCGCCTCAGCTCCCGCCCTGGTTCCCATCACCGCCACCGCACGCAACTCTCATCCCTGACCCGCCCGCCCCTTGACTCCACATACCCTGCGCCTCGGCACCCGCGGCAGCGAACTCGCCCTCAAACAAGCCGAAATGGTCGAAGCCACCCTGCGCGCCGCCCATCCTGAACTCCACGTTGAACGCGTCGTCATCGCCACCACCGGCGACAAACGCCCCGACCTGCGCTTCAAAGAATTCACCGACGGCGACCGCCTCGACAAAGGCATCTTCACGAAGGAACTCGAGTTCGCCCTGCACGACGGCAGCATCGACATCGCCGTCCACAGCCTCAAAGACGTCCCCACCGTTCTCGACGAAGCCTTTCTCATTGCCGCCGTTCTCGAACGCGCCCCGATTGAGGACGTCCTCATCAGCCGCGATGGTTACACCCTCGAAACCCTTCCCCCCGGCGCCAAGATCGGCACCAGCAGCGTCCGCCGCATCCGTCAAATCCACTGGCTTCGCCCCGACGTTGAATGCGTCGAAATCCGTGGCAACGTTCCCACCCGCATCAAAAAACTGCAACTTCCCAGCGACCTCGACGCCATTCTCCTTGCCAAAGCCGGCCTCGTCCGCCTTGGACTTCTAAGCAGTGACACAGGCTTGCAGCCTGTGGGTGAGACAGACATCCTGTCTGTCCCTTCCGACTCCACGCCCCCAACCTCAGCCTTAATCTCACCTCAATCCCTGGCAGACAACATATCTGCCTCACCCACAGACAAAATGTCTGTGTCACTTCCCGACTTCCCTATCACATTCCCCGCCGCCATTCTCCCCTGCGGGAAATTCCTTCCCGCCGCCGGTCAGGGAGCCATCGGCATCGAAGCCCGCAAAACCGACTCCGTCACCCTAGCCTACCTCGCCGCCATCAACCACGCCCCGACCTTCGCCCGCATCAGCACCGAGCGCGAATTCCTCCATCTCCTCCACGCCGGTTGCCAAACCCCCATCGGAGCCCACACCGAAATCATCGAAGACACCCTCACCTTCACCGCCTGGGTCTTCGACGAACAAACGCCCGACGCCCCCCCTCAAGTCATCAACACCAGCGCGCCCCTCACCCAACCCCTCCTCGCCGCTTCCCAGGCCGCCGCCGAAGTCACGCGCTAATCTATCCACTTCCGACTTCCGACTTCCCACTTTCAAAATGTCCGCTTCTTCCTCAATCTCATCTTCCACTGAAACCCAAGGCATCTGCTACCTCGTCGGAGCCGGCCCCGGCGATCCGGGCTTGCTCACCTTACGCGCCAAAGAATGCATCGAAATCGCCGACGTCCTTCTCTACGACTATCTCAGCAACCCCGACTTCCTCCGCTACGCCAAACCCGACGCTGAAAAAATCTACGTCGGCAAAAAAGCCAAGGATCACACCCTCACCCAGGACGAGATCAATGCCCTCATCGTCGCCAAAGCCAAAGAGGGAAAAATCGTCACCCGACTCAAAGGCGGCGACCCGGTCCTCTTCGGTCGCGGTGCCGAGGAAGCCCGCGAACTGCATGACGCCGGCATCGCTTTCGAAATCGTCCCCGGCATCACCTCCGCCATCGCAGGACCCATTTACGCCGGCATCCCGGTGACCCATCGCTCCCACTGTTCCCAATTGACCATCTTCACCGGCCACGAAGACCCCACGAAACCCGAAAGCTCCCTCGACTACGCCAAGATCGCCCAAGCCGACGGCACCAAGGTCATGCTCATGGGCGTCGAACGCATCGCCGAAATTTCCGGCAAACTCATCGAACACGGCGCCGATCCCTCCACCCCCGTCGCCCTCACCCGCTGGGCCACCACCGGCCGACAGCAAACCATCGAAGGCAATCTGTCGACCATCGCAAAAATCATCGCCGACACCGGCTTCAAGGCCCCCGCCGTCTGCGTCATCGGCAGCGTGGTGCTCGAACGCGACACCCTCAACTGGTTCGAAAAACGCCCCCTCTTCGGCAAACGCATCGTCGTCACCCGCACCCGCCAGCAAGCCGGCGACCTCAGCCATCGCCTCAGCAGCCTCGGTGCCGACGTCCTCGAACTCCCCACCATCCGCATCGAGCCCCCCAAAGATCTCAACGCCTTCGGCCAGCTCGTCATGGACTGCCACACTTATGACTGGCTGGTCTTCACCAGTCCCAACGGCGTCGAAAAATTCTTCGACATGTTTTATAAACTCTACAAAGACGCCCGAGCCATCGGCGGTGTGAAGATTGCCGCCATCGGACCCGGCACCGCCGAAAAAATCCGCAGCTACCGCTTCGATACCGACCTCATCCCCGCAAAAATCGTCGCCGAAGGCCTCGTCGCCGCCTTCAAAAAAATCAACGTCGAGAACCAAACCATGCTCTGGGTCAAGGCCGAGCAAACCCGCGAAGTTCTCGGCAACGAACTCACCGGCCTGCGTGCCATCGTCGATGAAGCCATCGCCTACCGCACCGTTCCCGAATCTGCCGACAGCGATGCCGTGCAGCGTTTCAAAGAACAAGCCCCCGACATCATCACCTTCACCAGCAGTTCCACCGTCGAACATTTCTTGAAGCTGAACCTCCCCCTGGCCGAAACCACCCGCATCGCCAGCATCGGTCCCATCACCTCCAAAACCCTGCGCGACAACGGCCTGCGCATCGACATCGAAGCCAAAGAACACAGCATCCCCGGCCTCGTCAAAGCCATCCAGGAACAAGCCTAGCCCAACGCTCCGACGCATCGTCGGCCAACATGGAGCGCCGACGTGTCGTCGGCAAACCCCGTCGGACCACCGACGTTCCGTCGGTCTCAGGCGCCCAAGCTCCCCCACTCCCCCTCACTTCCTCGCCAAAACCAAATACTGCCCCCCCAGCGGCAGTTTCCTCATCGACGGCTCCAGCCCCCGCATCCCCGCCAGCGATTTCGGAAATACAAACTGGTAGTCCTTTGCCACAATCTCAAACCCCGCCCCACGCAGCAACCGCATCGCATTCGCCGGGAACAGCATGATCGCATCCCGGTCAAACGGCACCCGCGACATCATCCACACCACCATCGGATTCCACGGATTGTTTTCCCAAAACGCAAACACCCCGCCCGGCTTCAGACTCTTCCAAACCATCGACGCCGCCTCTGCCCGATATTCCAACGGAATGTGATGGAACACCCCATTACAAAAAGCCAGATCAAAAACCCCCTCCGGAACCTCCGTCGCCACATTCGTAAACCGCACCGGCAGCCCGGGATTCAAATGGCGCGCCTGCTCAATGCTGTCCGCCGAAGGATCATATCCCACATACTCCCGGCACCCCAAACCCTCCAACAACACCGACGCCGAAGTCCCCGTTCCACAACCATAATCCAGCACTTTCTCCGGCATCGCCAACCCTTGCTCTCCCAACACCCGCTTCAGCCACTTCACCCGACCCTCCGCGTAATACTCCTTCGCCTCACCCGTGATCGCCAGTCCCTTGTTCAACGCGGCATCATAGTCATCCGCGTATTCATCAAACTCAGATTTCCCGGGCGGCAAAGTTTCAGGCGACGGCATCCCGTTTGTTCTCATGAAAGCGCCAAATGCCAAGAAGAAAATCATCTCATATCTTTGCATCCATCCATCAATGCATGATCGCCACCGCAATCTCGCGACGCTTCTCCTCCCCAAACAACTGATTCACCAACACCAGCCCAAACTCCAGCGCCGTGCCGGCTCCCCGCGAGGTGATCACGTGATCATCAATCACCACCAACTCTTCCAACAGAGAATCCGGCAACTCATCCGTCACGCTTGAGTGCGAAGTATGACGCCGGCCCGGCAAAATCCCCGCATCCTTCAAAATCGTCGGCGCCGCACAAATCGCCGCCACCGGCTTGTCCGCCTCATAAAACTCCCGCGCCAAAATCGCCGCCCTGCCGTCCTCGCGCAACACCTTCACCCCCGGCCCACCCGGCAACAACAGCAAATCAAACATTTCTCCCGCCACCTCATCCAGCAGCACCTCCGCCTGCAATTTGATCCCGCTGCGCCCGGTCAGATCCAGCGAATCCTCCACCGAAGCCAGCACCACCTCCGCCCCCGCCCTGCGCAGCAGATCCACCGGACTCACCAGCTCAATTTCCTCAAATCCATTCGCCAAAAGACACAACACACGTTTGCTCATAAACCAACCCTACCACATCCACTCCTCATTCGCCCACCTCCATTGGCGCAGGCGCAAAAATCTTCCCGGCCAGTCCTCCGTGCGCCTTGATGAATGCATCCGGCGGCACCCGATCCAGCGGAGCATCCGCATAACCCACCCCCGGATAAACGGCATCACTGCGTCGCACCTCAAAATGCAAATGCGCCCAATACTGACCATCCGCCGTCCCCACTGTCCCGATCTTTTTCCCACGTTCCACCACTTCTCCCGACTTCACCTCCATCGACTCCAGATGCGCATACACCGTCTGGTAAACCGACCATCCCAACACCGCACCTTCATCCGCCACCCGATGCGCCAAGATCACCATGTTTCCCCAGCCCGGTCCCGGAACCCCCGCATAAACCACCTTTCCCGTCCCACTAGCAAAAACCGCATCCCCTTTGTCTGAATTCCATCCTCCAATGCCATTCCAATCGTCCCCCAAATGCCGCGTCACCCGAAACGGCTGCGCATTGTAAACCAACGCCCCATTCTCCCCGCCCATCGGCATTTCAAACCGCGTCGCCAGCGGCAACTCCGCCGCCTCAATCGGTGACAATCGCAGAAACGCCGCATCCAACGGCACCACCTCCGTCGGCACCTCCCGGCACCCGGACACCGCCATCAAAATCAACAAACCAAAAATCAACACCCTCATCAACACACTCTCAACTCTCAACTCCCAACTCTCAACCTTCAACTCCCTTGCACATTCGCCCATCCATGGCTAGTTAAGCACCCCCCATCCCTCCAACCGCACCCACCTATGTCCGCCGACAAAAAAGATACCGCCTCCATGGAAAAGCTCGTGAGCCTCTGCAAACGCCGCGGCTTCATCTATCAATCCAGCGAAATCTACGGCGGCATCGGCGGCTTCTGGGACTACGGCCCGCTCGGTGCCGAACTCAAACGCAACCTCCGCGAAGCCTGGTGGCGCACCATGACCCGCGACCGCGAAGACGTCGTCGGTCTCGATGCCACCATCATCATGCACCCCAAGATCTGGGAAGCGTCCGGCCACACCGCTACCTTCGCCGACCTCATGCGCGAGTGCACCCTCACCAACAAACGCGTCCGCGCTGATCATGTCGATCCCCAATCCGGCACCATCATCCAGTTCAGCGGCGCGCAATCGCCCACCGGTTGGAAAATCGCCCGCACCATCCAGGTCCTCATCAAAAACGGTGAGCACATCGAAAGCTTCCGTAAACGCGTCCGCCAACTCATCGCCCAAAACGCTGGTGATGCCGCAGGCAAGCCTGAAGAAATCGAACTCCTCGACGAAACCAAACTCGACACCGTCGAAATCTCCGTCGACTTTCACCCCGAGTCCGGTGCCGCCCTCGGCCCGGCCCGACCTTTCAACCTCATGTTGAAAACCTACGTCGGCCCCACCGCCACCGAAGCCGACGTCGCTTACCTGCGCCCCGAAACCGCCCAGGCCATCTTCGCCCAATTTAAAAACGTCCTCGACTCCTCACGCGTCAAAGTCCCCTTCGGCATCTGCCAGATCGGCAAAGCCTTCCGCAACGAAGTCACCCCGAAAAACTTCACCTTCCGCTCCCGCGAATTCGAACAAATGGAACTCGAATTCTTCATCAAACCCGATGAAGCCATCGAGATCATCCACGGTGCCGTCGCCCCTTGGTCCGAATCCGCCGACCTCAGCGAACCCCAACCCAACTGGGGCTGGGAAATGTGGCACCGCTACTGGGTCGACCAACGCACCAAATTCTACGCCAGCATCGGCCTCGGCACCGACGTCCTCGACTACTACTGGCAGACCAACGACGACCTCGCCCACTACGCCCGCGCTTGCGTCGACATCCTCTTCAAATTCCCCTTCGGCACCGAAGAACTCGAAGGCATCGCCGCCCGTGGCGATTTCGACTTGAGCCAGCACCAAAAACACAGCGGCCGCCCCCAGGAATTTTTTGACGACGAACTCAAAGCCGCCGCCGCCAAACTCAGCGACGACCAAAAAGAAGCCCTCATCCAGAAACGTCTCGCCGCCGAGGCCTCCAAAACCAAAGGCGAACCCCTCCCCGAACCCGCCGTCCGCGCCTGGTTTGAACGCCTCTTCAAAGGCAACTACGTCCCCCACGTCATCGAACCCTCCGCCGGCCTCGACCGACTCGCCCTCGCCGTGCTCTCCCTTGCCTACAACGAAGTCGAGAAAACCGACGACAAAGGCAAAACCGAGACCCTCACCATCATGCGATTCCACCCCAGCATCGCCCCCATCAAAGTCGGCGTGTTTCCGTTGGTGAAAAACAAACCCGAAATCGTCGCCAAAGCCCGCAGCGTCTATAACGCCCTCAAAAAGCACCTCAACTGTTTTTACGACGAAACCGCCAGCATCGGTCGTCGTTATGCCCGTCAAGACGAAGCCGGCACCCCCTTCGGTGTCACCATCGACTTCGACACCCTCGGCGAAAAAGGTCCAGAGCTCCTCGACACCGTCACCGTCCGCGAACGCGACAGCGCCGCCCAACACCGCGTCCCCATCGCCGACCTCCTCCCCTGGCTGCTAGCCCGCATTTAATCCAGAGTAGCAGCCGACGTAAGGAGGCTCGATTCCGCCGACCGCCAACCGCAACCTCCGCGCCGAGGCCCCGGGGGCGTAGCTGCGCCCCTCAACAAAGTCCGCCCCATCTCAACCGATCCCATCATCAGCGCCGAAGGCGCAATCTAAGTTAGCCCTGGGTGCAACCCTGGGTATCCCACAGCCGTATCCCGAGCCCTGCAAGGGCGACATAAAATCCCCCGCTCGTTTCCACGATTTCGCCCTTTCCATTCGCAATCACATCAGGCAAACTCCCCCTCATGTGTTGCTTCACCCGACCCGTCGACTACGTCAACAACACCCGCATCTTCGCCCGCCTCGGTGACGGAGTGAATCAGTTCATCGCTTACGCCATGTCCATCGGCGCTAACGAAGAACTCGCCATGGTCCTACCCGTCCCCGTGGTTCCCAACTCCGGCGAAAAAGCCATGAAGTTCATTGACCTCAGCAAATATCCCCGCTTCTTCGAGGACATGGAAAGCGGCTTCCCTGCACTCAGAAGAAAACAAGCCGGACCATTCTCCACCGACCGCGCCACGCCCCGCGCCGCCAAGCTCGAAGTCGTTTCCGTCGGCAGCTACGACGCCAGCTTCGTCCCCACCGTCGCCGACTTCACCCGCCTCGACGAACGTTTTCGCTTCCCCGCTGATACCTGGAAAAAACTCCCCGGCTACGCCAACTATGGATTTGCCGTCTTCAAACTCAAACCCACCCGCGGCCCCGTCCATCCCATGGCCTTCACCTTCCCCAGCGCCCATCCCCAGCAACTCTTCTTCCCCACCGTCCACATCCACGACGGCGAAGTCCACGCCAAAGCCGAATTCGACCACACCCTCTACTGCCAGGGCGGCAACATCAACGCCAAAGACTGGCAGGAATCCCCCGGGATCGCCATCCAATTCATGAAATGCGGCCTCACCCACCACATGGTTCCCCCCAACCACCACATCTACCGCCGCAAAATGAACGGCAACCTCGCCAACGGCGACCTCCTCCTCCAGGCCAGTAAACTTCCGGCCTGATCGTTAAACCGAAGCCAGCAAAAAAGGAATCCGCCTTGCCGTTATCATCTAACGGCCTTCAAAGGCGCACCTCTTATCGATCAATGAAATCCATACTCCTTTCCCTCCTTTCCCTGGCCTCCCTCTCCTTCCTGCAGGCAGCCGAAAACCCGCGCATCGTCTTCGACACCGACATCACAGGTGACGTTGACGACGTGCTCGCCCTCGCCATGTGCCACACCCTCGCCGACCGCGGCGCCTGCGAACTCCTCGCCGTCACCATCTCCAAACACAATCCCCTCACCGTCCCCTTCGTCAACGCCACCAACACTTTTTACGGCCGTCCCAACCTCCCCATCGGCGTCACCCGCGACCCCACCGCTCAAAAGCGTGACAGCCGCTTCCTCAAAGCCATCGAATCCGGTCACTTTCCCCACACCCTGAAATCCAACGACGAAGCCCACGAAGCCGTCGACCTCCTGCGCCGCACCCTCGCCGCCCAGCCCGACCACAGCGTCACCCTCATCAGCGTCGGCATCGCCTCCAACCTCGCCAACCTCATCAAATCCAAACCCGACCAACACTCCCCACTCAACGGTCCCGACCTCATCCGCCAAAAGATAAAGATCCTCTCCCTTATGGCCGGAGCCTTCACCAACGTCCACGACACCAACTATCACCTCGAAGCCAACATCTACAACGGCATCCCCGCCATGCAAACCGTCGCCAATCAATGGCCCAACGAAGTCCCCATCATCTGGAGCGGTTATGAGATCGGCCATGCCCTCCCCTATCCCCGCGACAGTATCCGACTCGACTTCAATTATCTCCCTCATCACATCGTCAAAGCCTCCTATCTCCTCTACCCCGGCCCCGATCAAGACCGACCCAGCTGGGACCAAAGCAGCGTCCTTTACGCCGTCTTCCCCAACCGAAACTATTTCGGCCTTTCCCCCACCGGCCGCGTCAGCGTCGCCAACGACGCCTTCACCAAATTTATCCCCGACAAAAAAGACCCAGGTCAGCCACCCGGTCGCGACCGCCACCTCACCATGACCCCCACCCAAACCGCCCGCGTCCTCGAAGCCATCGTCCAGTTTGTCGTCCAACCACCCCGCCAACCCCAACCTTAACTTAACTGCCCATCCCGTCCTCGCCAAAAATTTCCTTGCTGTAGTGCTCACGTAAGAACACCAAATCCGCCGCATCCTTTTCCCGGTAAGTTTTCGACTTCATCCGCCACAGCAGCTTCGGCGAAGCAAACGGAATGGAAACGCCATCAATCACCCGCGTCACCGTATGCAAGCTCGCCTCCGCATAATCAATCCCCGAAGCCGACGCCATCAAATCGACCACAATTTCATCACAAACCCGCACCACCACATACTGGGAAACCTCGCCCGGCTTCAACTCCCTCACCACCTTGTCCGGCAAAAATTCCAATGCTTGAAACACCTTCGCCTCGTTCGCCAGGCTCGCATCAATCATCACATCCACATCACCAGTCGTCCTCGGATAACCCGCATTGATGATCGCAAACCCACCCACGATCACATACCTGACACCCAGCTCATTCAACGCCCGGCACAACGCGACTACATCCTCCTGGGTCGGAGCCCGCGAAATCAATTCCCCTTCTTCGGACTCAACGTCTTCATCGTCCATGCATTTGCCTCCTCATGACTGCGAAACCTATAGACTCCACGCCGCGCCATTACATGGCCGCCACTCTTCAAAAACTGGTTCAGCGTCTTCTGCATCGCAAATCCCGTCGCCAATCCGTCGGCAGAAGGACGACGTCTTCCCACGGTCTTCCCAATAAACTCCTCAACATTGATCACTGATCCACCTTGATCCATTGCGCTAGACTAGCACAACACCCAATCAACACCAACACCAACGAGAATTCCCTTGATGAAAATACCACTTCTCGCTTTCGCCCTCCTCCTCCCCTTCCTCGCCGCAGCCACCCTCGTTCACGCGCAGCCGGTCTCCATTATCTTCGACACCGACATGGGCAATGACGTCGATGACGCCCTCGCGCTCGGCATGATCCACACCCTCGAAAAACGCGGTGCCTGCAAACTCCTCGCTGTCACCATCACCAAAGACAACCCCAAAGCCGCCGCCTTCACCGACGTCATCAACACCTTCTACGGCAAACCCAACCTCCCCATCGGCATCGTGCGCGACGGCATGACCAAAGAAGACGGCAAATTTAACATCCTCGCCGACCAGCCCGACAAATACCCCCACGACCTCAAAAGCACCGGCCCCATTCCCGACGCCCTCACCGTCCTCCGCCAAACCCTTGCCGCCCAACCTGATCGCTCAGTCGTCATCGTCCAGGTCGGTTTTTTTACCAATCTCGCCCGCCTGCTCGACACCCCGCCCGACGAACATTCGCCACTCAACGGTCGCGATCTCATCCAACAAAAAGTAAAACTCCTCAGCCTCATGGCCGGATCCTTCCAGACCATCGATTACAACAATGCCTACTCCGAATACAACGTTCGCATCGACATCCCTTCCGCCCAAAAACTCGCCACCCAATGGCCCACTCCCATGCTCTGGAGCGGATACGAAATCGGCCGCGCCGCCGCTTATCCCCATCAAAGCATCGAACGCGACTACAACTACGTCCCCCATCACCCTCTTAAAGACGCCTACTATCTCTACAACCCCCCTCCCCACGACCGCCCTACCTGGGACCTGACCTCCGTCCTCGCCGTTGTTCATCCAGACCGCAACTACTTCACCCGCTCCCCCAAAGGCACCGTCGTCATTGATGACGACGGTTTCACCCGCTTCGTCAGACCCAAAAAAGACGAAAAAACCGGCCTCAGCCAATTCCTCATCATGGATCCCCTGCAAGCCGAACGCGTCCGCGAAGCCTGCGTCCAACTCTCCAGCGAGCCACCCGCAGAACTCAAGCAGCCATAAGCCCACGACCCATCGAACCAACGAACCAACGACGTTTCGTCGGTCTTGCCTGCCTACCCACCATTCGCCCTTCATGAGCCCACCCAAGCCCCACATCACCGTCGTCGGCTCCCTCAACATCGACTGGATCGCCCGCGTCCCCAAGCTCCCCAAACCCGGTCAAACCATTGCCTCGACCAGCCTCATCCAACGTTTCGGTGGCAAGGGTGCCAACCAAGCCATCGCCGCCTCCCGCCAAGGTGCGCAGATCTCCATGATCGGCTGCATCGGTGACGACCCCTCCGGAATCGCCTACCTCAACCATCTCGGAAATCATCACATCCACCACGAGGCCATCCTCACCCTCTCCAAAAAGTTCACCGGCAGCGCGATGATCGCTGTCGACGACTCCGCCGAAAACCAAATCATCGTTAACGCCGGAGCCAACGCCCATCTCAAACCCCAGCACCTCCGCCAGCATGAAACCCTCATCGCCCAATCCCGCGCCCTTCTTCTGCAATGGGAAGTCCCTCAACCCGCCATCGTTGAATCCCTGCGCCTCGCCGAAAAACATCGTGTGCCCGTCATCATGAACCCTTCACCCTGGCATGATCAATTCCCCTGGGGCAAACACCCCATCCACACCCTCGTCGTCAACCAGCACGAAGCCGCCGCCCTGTTCGGTCCCAAAACCCTCAAACAAATCTCCTCTCTCCAAAAAGCCCTCGCCACCCATCGCATCAACCGCCTCATCATCACACGAGGAGCCAACTCAACTCTCGGCATCACCCCCGAAGCCCACATCGAAATGCCCGCATTCCCGGTTGACCCCCTCGACACCGTGGGCGCAGGCGACACTTTCGCCGGCACCTACGCCACCTGTTTCGCCCAAAGACTCGACTTCCCCATCTGCCTTCAACACGCCAACACCGCCGCTGCCCTCGCCACCTTGAAACCCGGTGCCCAGGAAGCCATCCCCACCCACGCACAAGTCACCAAGGCACTGAGTCAGCGAAAGTAGAAGGCTCGTCCCGAGCCTTTCATCCATCAAAAAGGGCCGGGGCGGCCCTTCTACTTTCAAACCTCCCACTTGCACACCGTCCCATCCCGCCTTGAAGTAGGCACTTACCCATGCTTCACTCCGCCGCCCACTCCATCCTCCTCCGCGCCTGGCGCGCCGGAGTGCTCGTGGCCATTGCGTGGCTCATCCACCAACAACACGACTGGCTCAGCGCCCAGCGCGATGCCACCCTCACCCCGGACCGCATCCGCGACTTCTTCCCTGAAGCCGATTCCCTCGGCCCGCGCGACCCCCAGTCCGGCATCCAAAAAGTCCTCAACACCTACGGCGACACCCTCGGCCTCGTCACCCAAACCTCGCCCGTCTCCGACAACATCATCGGTTACTCCGGTCCCACCAACTCCCTGATCGCTCTTGATCCCCAGGCCCGCGTCATCGGCATCCGCATCCTCCACAGCGACGACACCAGCGACCATCTCGCCACCGTCCTCAAAAATCGCCCCTTCTTCAACACCTTTAAAAACCTCAAACTCGGCGACCTCCAACCCCCCGAAAAAATCGACCTCGTCAGCGGCGCCACCCTCACCAGCGACGCCATCGCCCAAGGCATCCTCAAACGCCTCGGCGGCAACGCCCCCTCCCTGCGCTTCCCCGAACCCCTCACCCTCGCCGAGATCCAAAAACTCAAACCCGACGCCGCCCAACTCCAACCCCTCGAAAAACATCCCGACATCTTCCAAGTCCTCGACGCCCAACAAAACATCCTCGCCCAAGTCACCCGCACCGCCCCTCAAAGCGATGCCATCGTCGGTTACAAAGGCCCCAGCGACACCCTCATTGTCCTCGATCCCACCGGCACCAAAATCGAAAGCTTCCACCTGCGCAAAAGTTTCGATAACGCCGAATACGTGGCCTATGCCACCGGCGACAAATTCTTCGCCAAGACCTTCACCGGCATGACCCTCGACCAGCTTGCCACTCTCGACTTCAACGCCGCTGGCATCGCCGGAGCCACCGGAGCCACCCAAACCAGCTGGGCCATGTCCGAAGGGATGAAACGCCGCGCCGCCGCCCTCATCGAGCCCCCTCCAAGCGCTTCCCTCCAAATCCAACTCCCCACCCTTAAACCCGCCGACTACGGCCTCCTCGCCGTCATCGCTTTTTCCGTGTTGATGACCTTCACCTCCCTGCGCGGCAAACGCTGGGCCCGAGCGCTGCATCAAATCGCCCTCATTGGTTACGCTGGCCTCTACTCCGGTGCCATGATCTCCCAAGGTCTTCTCACCGGCTGGTCGCGACACGGTGTCCCTTGGCAATCCGCCCCCGTCCTGCTCCTCCTCACCGCCCTTGCTCTTGCCCTTCCCCTGTTTACCCGACGCCAATTCTATTGCCATCACTACTGCCCCCATGGAGCCCTCCAGCAATGGCTCTCAAAACGCCTCAAAAACAAAAACCATCTCCGCATCCCCGCCCCGCTCAACCGGCTGCTCGAAACCATCCCCCTGCTGCTGCTCACTTTCATCCTGGTGATCGTCATGCTCGGCCTCAACATTGACATCAACAAACTCGAAGCCTTCGACGCCTGGCTCGTCACCGTCGCCGGTTGGGGCATCCTCCTCACCGCCATTGCCGGACTGATCTTCTCCCTTTTCACCCCCATGGCTTATTGCCGCTACGGCTGCCCCACCGGAGCCCTGTTAAAATTCGTCCGCTACGCCGGAGCCAGCGATCACTTCGGCAAAAAAGATGCCGTCGCCCTCGCCCTCCTGCTCCTCGCCGCCCTCCTCCACTGGCAACTCGCATGGACCTAACTAATCAACGTGACACAGGCTTTCAGCCTGTGGGTGAGACAGGCATTCTGCCTGTCATCCCGAACGTCTCCACGCCCCCAACCCGTTCCATCACAGGCTACAAGCCCGCGTCACTTCTCCTACTCCTACTCACCCTCGTCCTCACCACCTGCCAGCCAGCCACCCAGCTCCACACCCTCGGCGGCCCAACCATGGGCACCACCTGGACCCTCAAAATTTTCACCGACCACCCCGCCAACGTTCAGGACCTCATCCAATCTCGCCTCGACGAACTCGAATCCATCTTCAGCACCTGGCGCACCGATTCCGCCATCACCAACTTCAACCAATCTCCCAGCACCGACTGGATCCCCGTCCCTCAGGAACTCGCCGACCTCGCCCAGCAATCCCAGCACTTCTCCCAAATCACTGACGGCGCCTACGACATCACCATTCCCCCCCTTCTGACTCTGTGGGGATTCGGACCTGACAAAAAACCCCGCCAGATCCCCTCCGCAACCGACATCATCGCCGCCAAAGCCCACGTCGACTGGCAAAAACTCCACATCCAGACCACCCCACCCGCCCTGCGTAAATCCGATCCCGCCCTCCGCATCGACCTCTCCTCACTCGTTGAAGGTTACGCCCTCGACCACCTAGCCACCCGGCTCCAACAAACCGGCCATCAACATTTTCTCCTCGAAATCGGCGGCGAAATCATCGCCTCGGGTCTCAGTGCCAAAAACACCCCTTGGACCGTCGGCATCCAAACCCCCGGCCCCGACCGCACCGCCATCGCCAGCACCACCCCCCTTCAGAACGAAGCCATCGCCACCGCCGGCGTCTACCAGCAATACTGGGAACAAAACGGCCAGCGCCACTCTCACCTCATCAACGCCCGCACCGGTCGCCCCATCACCCACCCGCTCAGCTCCGTCACCGTCAAAGCCAAATCCGCCCTGCAAGCCGATGCCTGGGCCACCATCCTGCTCATCCTCGGCCCACAAAAAGGCCCCGCGTTGGCCAGCAAACACTCCATTTCTGCGCTTTTCCTTGAACAAACCATCCCCCCATCCCCACAATTTCTTGATTCACAACCATCATTGAAGCAATAATCTTAATATTCAACCCACGCAAAACACGTTCCACACGCCATAATTCAGTCTCAAATTTGATAAACCGACCATAAAAGCCATTTTAATCGGATTAAAACCCGATTAAAACTTGCTCTTTGGGGCCAGCGCGATTAAAACCGGATTGTAATTCGGTTTTTATCCCGCCTTAATCCATGGCCCGCCCCAAAAACAGTGTCGAAACCGAGAGCATGACGATTGCGTTCACGCCTCAGTTGAAGCATTACCTTGAGGTGCTCGCCATGGAGGGTTTCTACGGTGGCGGCACCCCGCAAGACGTGGTGCGTTACCTGGTCAACAACGCCGTTCAGCAGCTCGTGAAGGACAAGCTCCTTCAGCCCGTGCAATGGCGCTCCCTAGGAGAAGGCAAGGTGGAAATCGTCGATTCGTCCCCTCAACCCGACACCGCTGAGTAACGTCATGACCACGACCACCGTCTCCACCACCACTTTCAACATCGCCGACATCTCCCCCTGGCCCCCTACCCTCAACTTCACCCCTGAAGTCGAATCGGGAGTCTCCGCCGCTGCCGCCCTCGCCTTCGGCCCCAATTGGGACACCCCCATGAACGAGCTCACCTCCGAGCAGATCATGCAGGACATGCTGCGCCTCAGCCCCGACATCGCCGAGGACATGTTCGCGATTGCCTTCGGCCTTCCCGTTTAGCCAAAGTAGAAGGCTCGTCCCGAGCCTTGCTGTGCATTTAACCCAAGGCTCGGGCCGAGCTTTCGACTTTCTGGCGTAAAAAGCCACCCGGACGACCCAACCCGCCGCTCCAACTCGTAGCTAAACAGAACCCGCTGGCCACGTTCTGTCTTCATGCGTCTCCTCGCCATCCTCGCCCTCCTTTCGTTCGCCCCAGTCCAAGCGACCGAAAGAGACGCGCATGCCGACCTCGACACCGCCCCCCATCTTTATTGGGAAACTCACCCTAAAGACCGCTTCACCCAGCTCGCCGACGCCATCGAAGCCGGTCGTATCTCTCTAACGCCTGGAGACGAACTTTCCGTCCTTCATCAACTTCTCGACGAGCTCGACATCCCCGTCTCCTCTCAGCTTCTCGTCTTCTCCGCCACCAGCCTGCAAAGCGGCCTCATCAATGCCAACCGCCCCCGCGCCATCTACTTCAACGACGACACCTCCGTCGGTTACGTTCCCGGTGGCCGATTCGAAATCCTCTCCATCGACCCGGCCCTCGGCGCCATCTTCTACATCTTCGACATCCCCCGTGACGGCCGCCTGCCCGTCATCGATCGCTCCACCCGCTGCATGAACTGCCACTCCGGCGAACGCCAGAACTTCGTCCCCAGCCACGCCGTCGAATCCGCCATTCCCAGCATCACTGGCGGCACCCTCGAAGCCTTCCGGCGCAACCAATTTGGCCATGGCATCCCCTTTGAGGAACGTTTCGGAGGCTGGCACATCACCGGCGAAGGCTCCATCAAAAAACACCACGGCAACCTCGTCGGCAAACTGTCCCCGAAAGGCCTGCAAACCCAATATTTCCGACCCGGAGAGCACTTCAACTGGAGCAACTATCCCGTGCAGACCAGCGACATGCTCGCCCACCTCCTTCACGAGCACCAGGCCGGCTTCATCAACCTCGTCATCGAAGGCACCTATCGCGCCCGCCACGCCCAACACCTGAGCAACGGCCAGCTAACCCAGGAACAACAATCCCTCCTCGATCAACACGCTCAAAAAATCGTCCGCTACATCCTCTTCGCCGACGAAGTCCCCCTGCCCCCCGGCGGCATCGCCGGCGATCCGGCCTACAAAACCGCCTTCCAAAAATTCAACCGTCACGCCCTCCCCAACCACCACAATGCCTCCCTACGCGACCTCGACCTCCGCACCCGACTCCTGCGCTTCCGTTGCAGCTACATGATCCACACTGAACTCTGGGACCAAATGCCCGCCCCTCTCAAAGACCGCGTCCACCATCACCTCGCCTCCGCCCTCAATCTCACCAACCCCCACCCCGCCTACGCCTACCTACCTCCCACCGAAAAACAAGCCATCCGTATCATCCTCACCCAGACCAAACACCTGACATTTCCCTAGTTCAAATCCCACACGGGAGAAGTAGTCTCGAAACGCCGTTATTGTTTACATCAATAGAAACCCGGTGGTGAGGAGAACAGTCCCGATCCCCAGAATTACCACCAGTGGAAATTCACGACTGGAACGATTCTTCATCCCATCCGAAACCGATGTAAAAAAATTTCGGATCCCGGAAACCAGCCCCCCGAGGATGAAGATGTCAAACATTTCAGCTGCTGACGAGGCTTTGTCCGTTGCTCGACAAGACATTGCCAACGTGCTGATGCCAACGAGCAGTCCACCCAGGACAGCCAATACAATTCCAGTCGTCTGCATACAATTTTCCCTGGGGATTTACCTCTTCTCCTCAGAAGCCCCCGAAGCACTCCCAGGCAATTTGCCTTTCAACTCCTCCAAAAACGTCTCCGAATACCCGCCCCAGCGGTTCACGATCTTCCCTTCTGAATCCAACAAAATCACCGTCGGATACCCCGTCACTTCATACTTCTTCTTCAGCTCCGCATTCTGATCCGCCGTCCGCCGCACCAGCCGTCTCCCCTGCGGATAATCCAGTTCCACCAGCACCAGGTGCTCCCGCGCCATCTTCTTAAACTCCTGCTTCCCAAAAACTTCCTTGTCCAGCTTGATGCACCACCCACACCAGTCCGACCCCGTAAAATCCAGCAACACCATCTTCTTTTCCTCCTTCGCCTTTGCGAGGCTCTTCTCATAATCATCGTCCCATCCCGGTTTCGTGGCGAAAACCGAACTCAATGACAGCAGCAAAATGCCCGCGGAGTAAAGCAGCGTTCTCATAAGTTCCACCAGCCTATCAAGCCACCGAGACGCCGACAACACCAAATCTCCGTCGATCCCGCCCCCAATTCAGCGTGACCCAAGCACCCGCCCCATGCTAGAATTTCCTCGCTTCGAACGTTTTACTTACTCATTCCGCCTCTCTCCGCTCAAACCAGTCAGTCCCGCCGCGTCATGGATCTCACCATTCTCACCCACCCGCGCCTTGCGCTCCTCGGCTTCACCACGCTGATCGCCGCTGCAACGACGACATCGATCCTCGCCGCCAGCACTGCCCCCAACGCCGACAGCGTCCAGTTCAACCGCGACATCCGCCCCATCCTCGCCGAGGCCTGCTTTCACTGCCACGGACCCGATTCCGGCACCCGCAAAGCCGACCTCCGGCTCGACAAGGAAGATGGTTTCTTCTCCGATTCTTCCGACAGCGGCCCCACCATCCTCAAAGGCAAACCGCAGGATAGTCCCCTCTACCAACGCATCGTCTCCACCGATCCCGATGAGTTGATGCCTCCCGAATCTTCCCACAAAACCCTCACCGCCGAGCAAAAAGACCTCATCAAACGCTGGATCGAACAGGGGGCCAACTGGCAGCCGCACTGGAGCCTCATCAACCCCACGCGTCCCGAATCTCCGAAAACTCAAACCCCGGAATGGGCGCGCAACGGCATCGACCACTTCGTCCTCGCCAAACTCGAAGACGCCAAGCTCACCCCCAATCCCGAGGCCGACAAACGCACCCTCGCCCGCCGTGTTTCCCTCGACCTCACCGGCCTGCCGCCGTCTCCAGACCTCGTCGAAACCTTCGTCAACAACCCAAACCCCAACGCCTACGACCAGCTCGTCGACCAGCTCCTCCAATCGAAATCCTACGGCGAACACCGCGCCCGCTACTGGCTCGACGCCGCCCGCTATGGCGATACTCACGGCCTCCACTTCGACAACTACCGCGAAATGTGGCCCTACCGCGACTGGGTGGTCCGCGCCTTCAACAACAACCAGCCCTTCAACCAGTTCACCCTCGAACAACTGGCCGGCGACCTGCTCCCCAATCCAACCACCGAGCAACTCATTGCCACCGGCTTCCAACGTTGCAACATCACCACCAACGAAGGCGGCACGATCGACGAAGAAACTTTGGCCAACTACGCCGCCGATCGCGTGCAAACCCTCGGCTGGGTCTACATGGGCCTCACCGTCAACTGCGCCCAGTGCCACGACCACAAGTTCGACCCCATCTCCATTCACGACTACTACGCCCTCACTGCCTTCTTCCGCAACACGACCCAGCCCGCCAAAGACGGCAACAAAAAGGACCCCGGTCCCATTCTCGTCCTTCCCTCCGCCGAAGATCAAACCCGCTGGACCGCCCTCCCCGCCGAACTCGCCGCCGCCGACACCCAAATCAAACAACGTCGCGCCGACGCCAAACCCCAGTTCGAACAATGGCTTGCCGCCACCACGCCTGATGCTTTCGACAAATCGCTCAGCGACGAAGGCCTCATCGCCCACATCCCCCTCAACGAAGGCGCTGGCAATGAAGTCACCGCGATCTGCGGTCCGCCCGCCAAAATCAAAACCACCGGTCAGGTTTCCTGGAGCCCCAACGGCAAACTCGGACCCGCCCCCGTCATCAAGCCCGACTCCACCTTTGACATCGGCAACTCCGGCGACTTCGAAGGCACCGACAAATTCAGCTACGGGGCCTGGGTGAAAGCCGGACGCGACGGCCTCACCGCCGCCATCCTTGCCCGCATGGACGAAAAAGACGCCTATCGCGGGTGGGACCTCTGGCAGCAGGATCGCAAAATCGGCGTCCATCTCATCCACAAATTCCCAGACAACGCCCTCAAGGTCACCACCAAAAAGGCCGTTCTCAAACCCGGCACCTGGCAGCATGTTTTTGTCACCTACGACGGCACCGGAAAACCCGCTGGCGTCAAAATCTACCTCGACGGTGTTGAGCAAGATCTCAACGCCGACAACGCCAGCTACAAACCTGGCAGCACCCTGCGCACCACCACCCCCACCCGGATCGGCCAGCGCAGCCATGTCTCCGTTTTCGACAGCGGATCCATCCAGGACGTTCGCATCTACAGCCGCTCCCTCAAACCTGCCGAGGTCAAACAACTCGCCAGCCACAGCTCCCTGCGAAACGCCCTCGCCGCCGCCAGCGAAAAACGCACTCCCGAACAGCAGAACGCCCTCTACGATCACTACCTCCACACTCAAGATACCGAATTCCCTGCGCTCCTTCAGGCCTCCGCCAAATTGACCAGCGAACAAACCGCCATCCGCCAGCGCAGCCCCCTGACTCACATCCAGGAAGAGGTGCCCAATGTGGAACCCATGGCCAAGATCCTCTTGCGTGGTCAATACGACAACCACGGCGAAGATGTCACCGCCGCGACACCCGCCGCGCTCCCGCCTCTTCCCGAGGGTGCCCCAAAAAACCGGCTCGGACTCGCCCAATGGCTCATCGCCGACAACAACCCTCTCACCGCCCGCGTGGTCGTCAACCGCTTCTGGCAGGAACTGTTCGGCAAAGGCCTCGTCTACACCTCTGAAGATTTCGGCATCATGGGCAGCGAACCCTCCCATCCCGAACTGCTCGACTGGCTCGCCGTCGAATTCCGCGACAGCGGCTGGGACGTCAAACACCTGTATAAATTGATGGTCACCAGCGCCACCTACCGGCAGTCGCCCACCATCACCCCGGACAAACTCGCCACGGACCGCGACAACTCCCTCTTCAGCCGCGGCCCCCGCTTCCGCATGGACGCCGAAATGGTGCGCGACTACGCTCTCGCCGCCAGCGGTCTTCTATCCCCCAAAATGGGCGGACCCGGCACCAAACCTTATCAACCCGAAGGCGTTTGGGATGTCGTCGGACTCCCCGGCGGCGACACCCGCAATTACGTCCAGGACAATGGCGAAAACCTTTACCGCCGCACGATCTACAACTTCTGGAAACGCATGGCCCCACCGCCAAGCCTCGACACTTTCAACGCTCCCAGCCGCGAAGTCAGTTGTGTCCGTCGCGAACGCACCAACACGCCTCTTCAAGCCCTCGTCACCCTCAACGACCCGCAGTTCATCGAAGCCGCCCGCCATCTCGCGGTGCAGACGCTTTGGGAAACTCGTGGTGACGAATACGCCGCCCTCAACACCATCGCGTCCAGGATCCTTTGCCGACCCCTCACCGCCCAGGAAACCAGCATCCTGCAAGCCAGCCACGCCGACCTGCTGAAACACTATCAAGCCAACCCTGCCGATGCCGAAGCTCTCGTTAAAATCGGTGAATCCCCGCCCGACAAGACCCTCAGCCCTGCCTCCATCGCCGCCTGGACCATGGTCTGCAACCAGCTCATGAACCTCGACGAGGTCTTGAACAAATAAGGTCCTTACAAATCCGCCGACGCCTCGTCTGCTTTATTCATGTGGTTCAAGCGCCAATCGAAACCGATCCAAAACGCCCTGACCGGAGCGCCTTATTTTTTGCAGTCTCTGGATTCGGTCGATGCAACGGACGACCAACTAGAAAGGATCACTTCGATCTGCAACGAGCCTGCGGTCTACCGTTGGCTCTTTGAAAGTCGGTATTCCGGCCAGCCCTACCCCGGGTCCTCAGCAGCCGAATGGCTTTCCTGGGGAGCGGATGGATGGATCAACCAAACGCATTTTGCCTTTGCCGTGTTGAATGCTGAAGGCAGAGTCGCCGCTGCCTGTGACATCAAAGATACCAACCGTGATTCCGCCGAGATCGGATACTGGTCGGGTGCCGCGCACCGGGGCATCATGACCAACGCCGTTCAGGCCATGCTCGAACTAGGGCTAGAAGCCGGATTCCGAGGTTTCTTCGCAGAGGTGCATCAAGAGAATTTGCAGTCGCGCGGCGTCCTCACACGTGCCGGACTACAACTCACCGAACGAAGCCCCCGCAGACCGTTTTACCTCATTTACGAATGTGTGATGAGAATGCGTGAACATCCAGGGAGTTGTTGAGGGAATGTTGCAAACATGATCGATGATCTTCATCAAATGCCACTTCACCGAACCCGGAAAGTCCAGCTTCCATATCAGGTCGCATCACTCGGAGCCCCAAAAACCCGCGTCCTGAAAAGGACGACTCATAATAGCCCGGCACACAGTGCCGGGTGGACGATACCGAAACAAATTCGTCCTGTAGGGACGATTCATGGGCGATGAGCGTCCCACGATGCGATGGAGAATCCTTGTCCATGAGGCGTCCCAACAGGACGCATGCCCTTCAATCTCGGATCCCGGCACCTTGTGCCGGGCTATTATGAGTCGTCCCGATAGGACGAATTCATTCTCATTGAATCTGGTCTCTGCGCTTACCTGCCCATTTTGACTAACGCCTGAAGGCTGCATCCCCTGAAAAGGAGCGCGGACACTCTTTTCCGGTTCAATCAAGCTGCGGCGACAAAGTCGCCCCAAACCCCACTTAAATCGAGGTCCGACGACGCTTGATATGCAACTGCGCCATCGATTTCTGAATCATCGCCTGCACCATCGCCAGCTCTTCGCTGCCAGTGTCGTGTTTGAGATTTTCCAAACGCTCCTGCGCACGGGCAAGGGCTTCTTCCACGGCTTTCTCGTCAATGTCACCTTCACCCATGGCCATGTCGGTCAGCACGGAAACTTTGTCTCCAGACACTTCCACAAATCCGGTGCCAACGGCGAGCGATTCGGTCTTGCCGGCTTTCGTGTAGGACAGCTCACCAGGCTTGAGCGCGGTGACCAAGGGCACGTGACTGGTCAAAATGCCCAGTTCCCCTTCACTACCGGGAAGCACCACGATATCCACGGTCTCAGAGAGCACGCGTTTTTCTGGAGTGACGATTTCAAGTTGAAGGGACATGGAATAAAAGTGTTCAGGTTTCAGTGTTCAGGTTTCGGGTAGTTTCCGCAGCCAGGGCATTCCCTGAACACTGAAAACTGAACCCTGAAACCTTTGCTACTTTAGGCCTTCTTGACGGAGTCGATGCCACCCTTCATGTAGAAGTTGGACTCAGGCACATCGTCGTGTTTGCCATCAAGGATTTCTGCGAAACCGCGAACGGTGTCTTTAACGGGAACGTATTCGCCTTTGGTGCCGGTGAAGATCTCCGCAACGGTGAACGGCTGGCTCAAGAAACGCTGAAGTTTACGAGCGCGGAACACGATCAGTTTGTCGTCGTCGCTCAATTCATCCATCCCGAGAATCGCGATGATGTCTTGAAGATCTTTGTAACGCTGAAGCACACGCTGCACGCCACGGGCGACGCGGTAATGTTCTTCACCAACGATCTCAGGAGCAAGCGCCTTCGACACGGAGGAAAGAGGATCAACCGCAGGGTAAATGCCCAACTCAGCAAGTGAACGCTCAAGCACCACGGTGGAGTCAAGGTGGGCGAAAGTGTTGGCAGGAGCAGGGTCAGTCAAGTCATCCGCAGGAACGTAAACGGCCTGGAAGGAAGTGATGGAACCGGACTTGGTGGAAGTAATACGTTCCTGCATCGCGCCCATTTCAGCCGCCAGCGTTGGCTGGTAACCCACGGCGGAAGGCGTGCGGCCAAGCAGTGCGGACACTTCGGAACCGGCCTGGGAGAAACGGAACACGTTATCCACGAAGAACAACACGTCTTGATTCTTCTCATCACGGAAGTATTCGGCCATCGAAAGGGCGGAAAGAGCGACACGAAGACGGGCACCTGGAGGCTCGTTCATCTGTCCATAAACCAACGCCACTTTGGAACCTTCTTTGAGCACCGGGCGGCCCTTGTCGTCTTTAAGAACGTCATGGGTTTCTTTGCCTTCTGCGTCTTTGACTTTCTCGGTCGCGATAACGCCAGACTCAATCATTTCCCAGTAAAGGTCGTTCCCTTCACGAGTCCTTTCACCCACACCGGCAAACACGGAGAAACCACCGTGGCCTTTGGCGATGTTGTTGATGAGTTCCATGATGACGACGGTCTTGCCGACGCCCGCACCACCGAACGCACCGACTTTACCACCCTTGGTGAAAGGGCAGATGAGGTCGATCACCTTGATGCCGGTCTCAAGAATCTGCGCAGAAGGATCCTGATCGGTAAGCGAAGGAGCTTTGCGGTGGATCGGATAACGTTTTTTGACCACGGGAGCCGCCTGGTCATCCACGGGATCGCCAGTGACGTTGAAAATACGACCAAGAACTTCTTCACCCACAGGAACGGTGATCGCTTCGCCGGTGTCAGCAACGCTCATGCCGCGACGAAGGCCGTCGGTGGAGGTCATCGCGATGCTGCGAACCCAGCCGTCGCCAAGGTGTTGTTGAACTTCACAAATCACTCGGACGGATTTGCCGCCCATGTCATTGATGATCTCCAGCGCGTTGTAGATTTCTGGAAGTTTGCCGGTCGCGGAGAAATCCACGTCCACCACTGGACCGATGACTTGGACGATTTTGCCGATGTTGCTCATACTGGGTTGATTGATATTGGTTGAAGGTTGATGGCCGAAACTTAGTTATTCGAGTGCCATCTTGGCGGTGGTGATTTCGAGGAGTTCGTTGGTGATGGCGGCTTGACGCAGCTTGTTGTATTCCAGGGTAAGATCCTTGAGAATCTGCTTGGCATTGTCGGTGGCGTTTTTCATCGCCACCATCCGGCTGGAATGTTCGGAAGCGCGGGCTTCAAGCAACATCTGCCAGATGGTGTTGTTCACGTATTGTGGCAGAATGACGGCAAAGACTTCCTTCGCGCTGGGTTCAAAAAGGTATTCGGTGACTTCAGTCGAGGTTTCCTCAACGGTGAGCGCGCTGCCCATGCCTTCGAAATCGCGTTTGCCACCAAGAGTCACTGGATTCACCGGAAGCACCTGCTCAACGGTTGGAACGATGGTAACGGTATTGACGAAGTTGTTGAAGGCCACCAGCACGCGTTTGTATTCGCCAGCGAGGAACTTTTCCTGCACGTAGTTGCCGACCGGACGAAGTTCCGCAAACTTGGCGGGATCTTTGACGGTGAAATCTGCCACCAGTTTCTTGCGCAAACGGCTTAGCGACTGGGCGGCCTTGCGACCAATGGTCACATAATCGACTTCTTCGCCGAGATTTTCAGCGATCAGCTTCTTGATAAGGTTGGTGTTAAACGCACCGCAAAGACCCTTGTCACTGGCGATCACCAGAACGAGCGTTTTTTTGGACTCGTTCTCTCCGAAGAAAGGATGGGTGCCTTCTTCAACACCGTCCTTAAGGCTGACCAGCACCTTGTTGAGAAGCTCGGCATAAGGACGACCAAAGGTGGCCTGATCCTGAGCCTTCTTCATCTTCGCAGCCGCAACCATCTGCATGGCCTTGGTGATCTGGGCCGTGTTTTTGATCGATTTGATTCGACGTCTGATGTCGCGGGTGGAAGGCATCGCTTAGGATTTGAAATTAGAAACTTTAAAGCTGAGATTCAAAACTCAGTTACTTACTTCCAGGAACCTTTGAAATCGGCGAGGGCTGACTTGAGATCGTCGGTGACGTTATCAAGGGACTTCTCGTTGGCGATCTTGGCAAGGAGCGGCTCTTTGCGGGTATTCAAATAGTCTTCAAGAGCGGCTTGCGCTTCTTTGATGCGGTCGACAGCGACGTCATCGAAGTAACCGTTCTGCATCGCGAACAAGGAAGCAACCATGATCGGAAGGCTCTTCGGCTGATACTGCTGCTGTTTGAAGAGTTCCACAATGCGGGCGCCACGATCAAGCTTGGCTTTGGTGGCGGCGTCGAGGTCGGAACCGAACTGGGCGAAAGCAGCAAGTTCGCGGAACTGGGCCAAATCGAGTTTGGTCGTGCCGGACACTTTTTTGATCGCCTTGGTCTGTGCAGCGGAACCCACACGGGACACCGAAAGACCGACGGAAATCGCAGGGCGGATGCCTTGATAGAAAAGGTCGGTTTCAAGGAAGATCTGACCATCGGTGATCGAAATCACGTTGGTAGGAATGTAGGCCGAAACGTCACCCGCCTGGGTTTCGATGATCGGCAGAGCGGTCAAAGAACCACCACCGTAGTTCTCGTTCACACGAGCGGAACGCTCCAGCAAGCGGGAGTGGAGATAGAACACGTCACCAGGATAAGCTTCACGACCGGATGGGCGTTTCAACACGAGGGAAACCTGACGATAAGCAACGGCTTGTTTGGAAAGGTCATCAAACACGATCAGGGCGTCCTGACCTTGATCCATGAACCATTCGCCGATGGCGCAACCGGTGTAGGGGGAAAGGTATTGGTTCACCGCGGAGTCAGAAGCCGAGGCGCTGACGATGACGGTGTATTCCATGGCGCCAGCGTCTTCGAGGGTCTTGACGACACGGGCGACGTTGGATTGTTTCTGGCCGATGGCGACGTAGATGCAATAGAGAGGCTTATGGCCTTCGAGTTTGCCCTGCTCAGCCGCTTTGTTCTGCTGGGCCTGAGAAATGATGGTGTCGACCGCGATGGTGGTTTTGCCGGTGGAACGGTCACCAATGATCAACTCACGTTGACCACGACCAATCGGAATCATCGCATCAATGGCCATGATGCCGGTCTGCACCGGAACAGAAACCGACTTACGGGTAATGATCCCAGGAGCGAGTTTCTCAACGGGGTATTCGGCTTCACCTTTGATTGGGCCTTTGCCATCAATAGGCTGACCAAGTGCGTTGACCACGCGGCCAAGCAGCGATTTACCAACGGGAACGGAAAGAAGACGACCGGTGGTTTTGACTTCGTCACCTGCCTTGATGGTTTCGCCGGAGCCAAGAAGCACGCAACCGACTTCGGTTTCTTCAAGGTTGAGTGCCAGACCGTAGAGACCGCCGGGGAACTCGATCATTTCGTTGAGCATGACATCGCTCAAGCCTTCCACTTTGGCGACGCCATCACCAATTTCGCGGACGACGCCGACGTTGGACTTGGTGACGGAGGTGCGCAGGCCTGCGATCTCGGTTTCGATCTCCTGGAGGATGCTGCTCATGATGGTGTGCTAATAAGGTGTGGGATGTTGATGATTGTTTAAATGGGGTCGATTCGACTCGATTCGACTTAGGCGACTTTTTCGCGCAGGGCGTCAAGTTTGGCGCGGACACTGCCGTCCCAGACCTGGCTGCCAACGCGAACGCGCATGCCGCCGAGGAGAGCCGGGTTGAGATAAAATTCAATGGACAGGTCGTCTCCAAACTTGCGCTGAAGATCGGCGCGAAGCTGGTCGCGGACCGGCGTGGTCAACTCAACCGCGCTCTCGACACGGGCCGAGCGTTTTTCGACTTCCAAGCGCACCAGGCGAAGAAACGCCGTGAGGATCGCCTGATAGTTGCGAGGCTTTTTCTCTCCGACCAATTTCACCACGCGCTTGATGCGGCTGCCATGCATCTTGCCGTTTGCGTCGGAACAGGCGCGAAACAACTGCCGGGCGGCGCGAAGGGCATCTTTGCTGATTTTCATCGGGTGGGTGGAGTCGGAACGAAAATAAGATTAAAGGGCGACTTGGGCGGCCGTCTCGCGGTTGATACGGTCCTGGTCGTCGTTGGTGAGCACTTTGCCGGTGACGCGGCTGGTGGCGTCGACCACCATGCGACCGAACTCACGCTTGAGCTGGGAAAGCAACTGCTCCTGTTCGAGCTTGGAAGCTTCGCGGGATTTGGCGATGATGCCATTGGCTTCGGCGACAGCTTCCTGCTTTTTCTTCTCGGCCAAAGACGCGGCGTCTTCGCTGGCGGACTTGATCAAACGGGTGGACTCGGCATTGGCCTTCTCAAGAATCGCTTTCGCGTTCTCTTCAGCAGCCGCGAGGTCGCGGGCGATTTTTTCGAGTTTGGCTTCACCATCAGCGATGCGCTTACGGCGTGCTTCAAGCATGGCCTGGATGGGACCGAAGGCGTTGCGCTTGAGGACAAAATACACCAGAGCAAAAATGATGACCTGAGCAATCAGTTTGCCCCATTGAAGTCCGAATTGTCCTGCGATTTCCGTCATGATGTGAAGTGGTGAAAGATGAGAGTGGGGAGGCGGCGAATTGCTTGCACCGCCTCCCGAAGAGGGACAGATTAAATTAACGACCGCCGAAAGCGATGATCAAAGCGTAAATGGCAACCGCTTCTGCGAGCGCCATACCGATGATGCCAAGGGTAAGGATGTTACCGAAAGCACCCGGGTTACGGCCAACCGCTTCAACGGCTTTGCCGCCGATCATGCCAATGCCAATGGCTGCACCAGCACCAGCGACCGCGAGGGTCAGGGAGCCGTTAATGCCTTGGGCGACAACCGGAGCGTCAGCTGCTGCAGCTGCGCCCATCGAGATAAGGTCCATCATCATATTAGTAGTAGTAGTGTATTTGGTGTTTCGTTGTTCTACCGTCGCCCACAGTCATAGCCATGGTCACAGCGGCAAAGGGTTCAGCAATCAATGTTTTTCGTCGTGTGCGTGCTCGCCTTCGTGCTCGTGCTCGTCATGGGTGGTGGAAAGCTGGATGTAGACCGCGCAGAGAAGGGTGAACACCACCGCCTGCAACAGGCCGATCAGCAGTTCCATAAAATAGAAGGGAATCGGAAACAGGATCGAGCCCAGCATTTCAAGCACAGGACCCTTACCGTCCAGCAGACCGCCCATGGTGTGAAGCAGCGTTTCACCGGCATACACGTTGCCGTAAAGACGGAGGGAAAGGGACATTGGACGGAACACCATCGACACCACCTCAATGACACCAACCACAAAAAACACCAAGGCAACGAAAATCCCGATCAGACCTCGCAGGCCGCCCTTAGGACCAAAGGTGTGTTTGATGAAACCCCACACGCCCAACTCACCAATGGTGATTGCCAGCCAGATCAACACAAAGCAAAGAGCCATGCCCAGAGTCATGTTCATGTCAGCCGTTGGCGGGCGCAACAGTGGTCGTTCCACGTAGCTGACGGAAAAGAAACCGTGACTCTCGCCCCAGCCAATGGTGCCAATGCCGGGAAACAATCCAAACCAGTTGGAGATCAGGATGAAGATGAACAGGGTGGCCAGCAACGGAAATGCCTTTGGAGCCACTTTGGAGCCCACGATCGCCTCCACGCGGGCATACAAAAATTCGATGACCAACTCGAAAAAATTCTGCGCCTTGTGCGGCACCAACTGCATGTTGGTGGTGGCCTTGCGGGAAAACCACAGGATCACTCCCAACACCACCAGAGCAACCACCGTTGAGTTGGTGACAAAGGAGAGCAGGTTGTCCTGGCTCAACAACGGCATCGCGGATCCGCTTACGGCTGCGAGCACTTGGAGCGGGGCGAGAACGTGATCAATAGAGCCAGTCATGGAGTCGGAAAAGTCGGCGGTCAGCGAAACGGGACCCTGATTTAATAGGAGTGACTACAACACGCAAGGTTAATGTGCAAAAAGTTTGTGAAATTTTTCACAAGCGCCGTGCCATGCGGTTTCTAGCCTCATTGTGTTCGTGTTTGGAAAAACTGTTTCGGGCATGCAAAGCACTTGTTTGTGGTCGTGAAATCAAGCCTTCGAAACGCTCGAATGGCTCTCTCGTCAATTCATCAACTGCGACAATTTGGTCGCATGCCGTCACTCACGATGGCCCTTTCCCCAGGTTCTGTCAGATGCCTCTAATGCAACTCCTGAATTTTGCCATTTGCCATTTCCGGACACCCGATGTTAGATGTTGTTCTAATTCCGCGCAGATAGCTCAGCGGTAGAGCGGCTCGTTTACACCGAGTTGGTCGGGGGTTCGATCCCCTCTCTGCGCACCACGCTAATTACGACCGCTTTAGGCATCAGTTCATCAGCCCTAAGGAAGGTATCAGTGGTTTTGACGATCCCCGTTACGAGAAATGTTCTCAACGGCTCGCAAAATTGAGGGAGATTCGGCGTTATGCTTGCCGCATTGATGTGCTGGAGTGCACGCAAGATTACGACGAAGTGACGGAGATTTTCGTCCGCTTGAACTCTCTCGGAGCCAAGTTGCGTAGTGCCGATCTGGCGTTGGCTCAGATCACGGCAAAGTGGCGTCATTCACTGGCGACCTTCCACGAGTTCAAAAAAAACAATTCCGCAGAGATGGCTTTGATCTCGATCTGGGCATCCACCTCAGGAACCTCATCGCTTTTGCCACGGGGCAATCGAGGTTTCAGACGGTTGCCGGTCTTCCTCTGCCTATTCTCCAAGGTGCATGGAAGCGCTGCTGCCGGGGTATGGAATTCGTGTCGACAGCCCGGTGCTTCGATCCTCTCCGTTCCTCCTGGTGACTCTCGCCTTCTACGGTCATCGGCGAGACTATCATCTCAGTCTTCAGGAAGAGCGAAAACTTAACCTGTGGAGCCTGCTTGCCAATGCCGAAGGCCGTTGTTCCCGGGGATCGAGTGAAACAAACCTCGATCACGACCTTGCCATTCTTCGGGAAGGAGGGGCCCGATTGTGCTCGAAGGTGCACGCAGATCTTCATTGCCGGAAGTGATGTTGAACCCGATCCATCTCTTCTACAGCGGTTCGAATCAATTCATCTTCCTCCATGCAGTCTTCTAGTGTGGGGGTAGACCAACTACTTCGCACTCGCCGATGGCTGTTCTGGAAGCGCGAAAGCAACGATGCTGCCACCCGCAGGGCGACCGGATTTGCCGCCGCCCGCGGAGATGACGACGAATTGTCGACCGCCGGCCATGTAGGTGCTCGGCGTCGCATTGCCGCTGAACGGCAGTGGAGCTTGCCAGAGGATTTCGCCGGTGTCCTTGTCGAAACCACGGATCGTTTCGTCGGCGGTTGCAGCAATGAAAATCACGCCGCCGCTGGTGACCACCGGACCGCCATAATTCTCCGTCCCTGTTGGCGGCAGGCCGCGCTCGGTGAGCGCCTTGTATTCGCCGAGCGGCACCTTCCATTTCAGCTCGCCGGTGTTGAGATCGACGGCGTTGAGCGTGCCCCACGGCGGTTTGATGGCGGGGTAGCCTTCCTTGTCCAGAAACCGTTTGAATCCTGCAAACGCATAAGGTGGATCCTTGCGGGCCTTGGCAGGAGTCGCTGCGGTTGGTTCGTCACTTCGGCCGGTGGCGGGTGGCGGAGCGATGCCGAGGATGTAATCGAGAATCGCTTCACGCTCGCCTTCCGAGAGGCGATCAAAGGCCGGCATGCGACCGGCACCGAGCTTGGTGACCTGCATCATCTGCTCGCGCGTCTTGCGCTGGAGCACCCCGACGAGTGGTGGAAACCCGCTCTGCAAATTACCGGTGAAATCCAGCCCGTGGCAGGCAGCACAGTTCAGCATGTATTCCTTTTTGCCACGTGGAAGCGGTGTGCCGTCGGCGTTGCGCGTCTCGACCATCTGCATGATCCACGGCATCTCGTTGACGTTCACATAATAGACGCCATCGGGATCGACCGCGCCGCCTCCCCATTCCATGCCGCCATCAAAGCCGGGAAACATGATCGTCTCCTTGATGCTAGGCGCAGGGAATGGACCGTGATTCGGAGAGCTCTGCACTTTGTTGATCGTAAGTAGGGCAGCCTCGGGCGAGATCGTGGAAATATCCTCCAAGGTATAATTCTGCCGCATCAGCGGGGCAGGTTTGGTGGGGAAAGGTTGGGTCGGCCATGCCTGTTCGCCGCGCAGTTCGGAAGCTGGCACGGGTTTCTCTTCGATCGGCCAAAGCGGCTCACCCGTCACGCGATCAAAGACGAAGACATAACCGTGCTTTGTGCCCTGCGCCACGGCGTCGATCTTCCTGCCTTGATGCGTGACCGTGAGAAGAATCGGCGGGCAAGGAAGGTCCTTGTCGAGCAAGTCGTGATGCACAATCTGGAAATGCCAAAGCCGCTTGCCCGTGGTGGCGTCGAGCGCGACGATGGAATTGGCAAAGAGATTTTGTCCATGTCGATCTGCCCCATAAAAATCCGGCTCAGCGGTCTTCGTCGCGACATAAACAATCCCACGCTTTTCATCGAGCGCCTGTCCAGGCCATGGCATCAGCCCCGTCGCTGTCTTGTAGGCCTCCGGCGGCCACGTGTTGTGACCCGCTTCACCTGGCCGCGGAATGAGATGGAAAATCCAGCGCCGCGCGCCAGTCCGCACATCCAACGCCCGCACGGCCCCCGGACCGCCGATTCCGCCGATGATCATCGTGTCCTTGTAGATGATCCCGGGCGTGTTCAGTCCCACGGCAGGCGGTTTTTCGGTATCGAGTCCGGTGCCTAGATGAATCGACCCATTATCGCCGAAGCTGGCAAGCGTCTTTCCCGTCTTCGGATCAATGGCGAAAAGGTAATTCCCCACCGCCGTAAAAATCCGTTGCTCGCCGCCCTCGTCGTTCTGCCAGAACACAAGCCCGCGCTGCCGGCTCTTGCCAGCACCGGAGCGTTCGCCCGCCGGGTTCCATTCCCAAATTTTAGTCCCCGTGACTGCGTCGAGCGCGATCACCTTACGGGTCGGGGACGCCGTGTAGAGCACGCCTGCGACGATGAGGTTGTTCGCCTGATACTCGCCCTTGTCCCCCGTCTCGTAAGTCCACGCGACTTTGAGTTGCGCCACATTGCTGCGGTCAATCTGCTTTAGCTGGGAGTAGTTGCTGCGCCCTTTGTCACCCAGATAAATCGACCAATCCTCATCGCCCGCGCGGGCAAATGGAGCGCATACATGCAGCGAAGAGACCATGGAAAGGCCGAGACCAAAAACGATGCGGGAAAACATGCGATGAGCACTACCACAACATGATTCTTGTGGAAAAGAAAAAGCTCGCTACGTCAGGTGGTCGCCCTGGCAAGGCAATTCAGCACTTTGCCGCCCCCTCCGTCGCCGTCTCTCAGGCGGGAAGGGAGCAAAGATGTCAGCGCTTTCTCGCAGACTCGCTACAAACGTCTCAGAATCGCGGAAGAAGGGTATGCTGGATGCTTGAGCGGACGGCATAGGTGGCATGAAGGGATGGCCAAAGAAAAGCCCTCCCATTATCGGAAGGGCGATTTTGTGTGGCGTGTTGGTCTGTCCAGGCAATCACAGTTCCAACTGGCGGGTGGTGTGGCGGGCGCGGCCTTCGGCCTTCGGACCAGCGGCTCAGGCGGGCAATGTCTTGGTCCATAGGTTTATCGGTGTGCGAAGGGGACGGACTGGTTATCCGGCTTTTTTATATTCACAGTCAAAGAACATCCGGTGCAAGCATCGATCCAATTCGTCGCTAAATGGATCGGACCCAATGAATTTAAAGCACCGATCAGCAGCGTCTTCTCGTTCTGCGTCCATCACGTCGGTCGTAACGCCTGGATTGTCACTGTCCGTCAAACCAGCTTGTTCACCCCGGTCACCCTGGGCGATTTCAGCTCCGATTTTCTACCTCAAAATGTCCATGGAGACATCAGCGCTTTCCCGCTTTTCTGATGATCATTTCACCGCAGGTTTCATCCCCCTTGGGGGCGTTTTTCCTACTGAGACTAAAGGACTTGTCGGGTCGTCGCAAACTGGATTAACTGCTTCCATGTCTGGTCATCCCGAAAATGAAATTCCCCTCATCGGCTCGCTGAGCGTGGTCATGCCAGCCTATAACGAAGAACGTTTCATCTACGCATGTCTTCTTCGTGTTCTCCGGGAACCATCAGTGAAAGAAATTATTGTCGTGGATGATGCCTCCCAGGACTCGACGGCGTCTGTAGTGGAGAGCATTGTCAAGCAATATCCTGCTGTGCGGTTGGAACGTCACCTCCATAACAAAGGCAAAGGAGCGGCATTGCGGACAGGGTTTGCCCTGGCTATTGGTGAGGTGGTTCTCGTTCAGGACGCGGATCTCGAATACGATCCCATCGAATACGAAAAGGTTCTCCGCCCCATTCTTCAGGGACACGCCGATGTCGTTTTTGGATCGCGATTTCTTGGAGGCGGGGCCCACCGGGTTCATTACTTCTGGCACTACGTGGGCAACAAGCTTCTTACTTTGCTGTCCAATTGCTTTTCCGGCCTGAACCTCACAGACATGGAAAGTGGCATGAAGTTGTTCCGCAGAGACGTATTGGAGCGGTTGGATCTAAAGGAATCTCGCTTTAGCATCGAGCCAGAAATGGTTGCCAAAGTGGCGGGCTTGGGGGTGAGGGTCTATGAAGTGCCAATATCCTATTATGGTCGGAGTTATGCTGAAGGCAAAAAAATTGTCTGGCAAGACGGAGCCCATGCCTTTTGGGCTATTCTGAAATACGGCATAGGTCGCTGGCTTTAGCCAAACCACCGCCAGCCGAAACATAAAACCTAACTGGCATTGCTGACCTTATCCTTATAAATATGACCAATAAATCCACGCCAATCATTGTAGCGGGAATGCATCGATCAGGAACCTCGTTGGTGGCATCTCTATTATCTGCTCTTGGTGCCAACATGGGGCAGAAATTGTTGGCAGCAGATGAGCGCAATCCTCGCGGCTATTTCGAGGATGTGGATTTTCTTGATTTCCAGCGCAGACTTCTTGCCGACCATTGTCTGCCAGACGATAACGGTCATCCTGATTGGGGCTGGACAGAGAGTGAGCAGTTGGACCAACAAGGCATAAAGGCTTATGGCGAATACGCGAGAAAATTGCTGATTACTCAAACGGAGGGTCGGGGATTATGGGGCTGGAAAGATCCTCGCACGACGCTTCTTCTCGACTTCTGGAACGCCTTGCTGGACAACGCTGTCTACATTCTAGTCTATCGTTTCCCATGGGATGTGGCCGACTCACTCCAGAGGATAGGAGAACCGCTCTTTACTCGTCACCCGGATTACGCCTATCGGATATGGAGATTTTATAACCAACACCTTCTCGATTTTTATAGGAAGAACTCGTCCAAGTGCCTGCTTGTGTCTGTGAACGCCCTTCAGCAGAATCCTAATCAATTGGCGACCCTGATTCACAATAAATTCAAACTTGAGTTGTCCTCAGTTGATTTGACGGGCCTATACGAAAAGGATTTGCTTGCCCGCACCGATGCGGAAGATCCACTGATTGATCTTGTGGCAGCCACCTATCCGCAATGCACGAATTTGCTGGAGCAACTTGATGATCTCGCCGATCTCTCGAGTTATGGACTTTGGCGGGTGAATCCACTGAAGTTCATATCCGGGACAAGCCAGGACCAACTCTCTTCCATTCCTGTGAAGGTGTCGGTTATTATCCCCTGTTTTAATGACGGTCGATTTTTAATCGATGCCATTGCAAGCGTTGAAAGGTTTGCCCCTGAAAATTGTGAACTCATCTTAGTAAACGATGGTTCAAACGAAAAAGTAACATTGGAGATCCTCGAAACCCTCGCAGAGACAGGATATCGCATCCTCAACCAGGAAAACCTTGGGCTTTCAGCCGCAAGAAATGCGGGAATTCACCAGGCTTCGGGGTGTTACATTCTTCCTCTCGATGCCGACAACCGACTGCGGGCTGGTTTTATCGAATCTGCCATCAAAGAACTCGAATCGTCATCAACTACAGGAGTCGTTTATGGCTACCGCCAATTCTTCGGGTTGAAAACAGGGACCGATGAAGTCGGGGAGTTTAATTTGGAGGAAATGCTGAAATTTAATTACATCGACGCCTGCGCGGTGTTCAGACGGCAGGTCTGGGACGATTGTAAAGGTTATGATCAAAACATGTCACCCCTGGAAGATTGGGATCTGTGGATTGGCGCAGCTGAAAAGGGGTGGCGTTTCCATCGTCTTACTCTAGTCACATTTGACTACCGGATAAGACCTGAATCGTTGCTATCAATGGTTGATGATGCAGCGTTGGTTGAAAGGTTGTTCGCGGCCATGATCGAGAAACACTACGAGCTCTATCAACCCCGATTGATCAAGCAACTGGCAGAGATGAAAAGAAACTCGGCGCACCTCACTGCCAGCGTCCGCCGCTTGTCTGATGAAAATGATCGGCTCAGGGGGGAATTGTTGACAACCTCGACCACGCATGGCCAGAGTCCGCAGCCTGTTGAGCACGGTGGATACGCCGGGAACCCAATTGCTCAAGACCGTCACACGATGAAACAGGGGCAGACCATCGCTCCCCCGCTTCTTGATGATCTGGTCAATGAGACAATTTCCGGCAGCCGTGATGTGCGTGTGGGAGATCGTTTTTTGCTCAAAGGCATCATCCCAAAGTGGGCTGCGGATAGTCTGCGATTGATCTGCCTTTGGGAGAGCTTGTTGGATCAACGCCTGAATGCCATTCAGGCAATCCACTTTGTTGCAGATGACGGAAAACTTTTGGGAGGGGCAGACCATCCACAGGATGAAAACAACCGCTTCATCAGGCAGGGCCAGGTTTGGGTGGACATCGCAACCATGAGCAACACCCAGCTGAGCCATGCAAAATATTTAGGCTTCGGCATCTACATGCTGGGCGGGGAACTAATGCCCATTGAAAACGGGGTTCGCGATTGGAACAATCGCCGCCTGCTGGTCGACATTTTGGCTGAGACCGCACCGCCGGATAGCTTCCCGCAAGAGAGAACAAGTAATCCCCATTCGTCGAATACCACGTCAACCTCTTGAGCTTCCAAGACTGGAAAATCAGCCAAAATCTTACGAAGGCACGGCATCATTGACTGGCGATTAAAATTGCTGCCTTTCCGTCGGCTAAGTTTAGTCTACGCAGTGGGTTAAAGTGTATTTGTGTGACGGCTTTGCCTTGCATGGCTTCAACGGGCGATGAACAGTCGAGTTCGAATCGCATCGGGACATCAGACCTGTCCGCGATGTTGTTCACCTCTATTCTCATGCCCTCCCTGTTTAGAAAATCGATCCAACCCAGCACCCTACAGCGCATTACCGCACCGATCCTTTTGGGATTACTTTGTCTTTTGGTTTATAATGCAAATTTCCGGCAGATTGGTGCTGGGGATACCCTTCCTGCTCGATATCTCCCCCTGATTCTTTGGAGCAAAGGCACCCTAAAACTTGACGGAAACGCCCCCTTGGTTGCTCATGGTCATTCAATGTTTGCACCGCGGAACCGGCCTGCAGGCACTGAAAACAAAATCACTTACTTCGAGCCTTGGGCTTACTGGATTGTCCGCACGCGTCAGAATCAACTCGCCTCATTGTATCCAGTAGTCACCCCATTGCTGGTGGCGCCACTATATCTGCCTGCCGTTTTCTGGCTGGATGCGAATGGTTGGGACCAACCGCACATTGGGCGGGCAGCCGAAATGATGGAGAAGATTTCGGCCTCGTTTCTGGCTTCGGTCGCCTGCATCCTCATGTATCTGGTGCTGCGTCGCGAATGCGGCAGCTGGAGTCTGCCTCTCGCCTTGGTGTTCGCATTTGGCACCAACACGTGGATGACTTCCAGCCAGGCACTTTGGCAGCACGGCACCGCGCAGTTCCTGATTGCACTTGCATTGCTGCTGACCGTCCCTACCGCCTCACGGCTACGCACCGTGCTACTCGGCACGGTATGCGTTTTAATAGCGGCAAATCGGCCTCCAGACGCGCTGTTGGCAGGCGCATTCGTTCTTTTCACACTTTGGAGCCAAAGGCGTGACGCACTGTGGCTTCTCGCTGGAGCGGCGGTTCCACTGGCGGCTCTGCTTTATTATAATCTCCACTTTGTCGGCCACTATGCCGGCAGCTACGCTCTCGGCAGGCCTCCTGATAACTTCTTTCAACCGGGCTTGTCAGGGCTGGCCGGATTACTCATCAGTCCCTCACGCGGATTGCTCGTTTTTTCACCGTTCCTTGTTTTTGTTCCGCTCGGACTCATCCACCGTCTCCGCTCACCCGACTCAAGAGGTTTGGCCGTGGCACTGAGTTTTGCTGTTCTTGCCCAAATGATCGTCTATTCCCAGATCGACTGGCGCGCTGGTGAGTCATGGGGACCGCGATGGCTCACCGACATGTTGCCAATCTTGATGTGGATGCTTGCACCCGCGCCGATGCTTCTTCAACCATTCGCCCGGGGAGTGCTCGTGCTGACCATGGTGCTGTCGGTCGGCGTGCAAAGCATAGGTGCATTCTGGTATACCAAGACAAGTGACGAATTGATCTTCGCTGGCGACCCGGCTTCCATGAAGGGGGCATGGAAATTGAGCAACCTTCCATTCCTTACCGAATTGAGCCATTCACCGGCGAAGCCCGAGCTATTATACGACGCCAAAGGTTCTCTTGACCGTGTAGGATCGACACGGCTGAATAGTCTCACCGAGATTCCCCATCTGGAGTCTGGTTCAGTGCTTGAAGGGTGGGCACTTACCGGCGGACACACGCCGGCCCAACTGTTGGTGTTGATCGACGGAATTGTGGTCGCATCGACGACGGAGTTTCTGCCACGTGAAGATGTGAATGAAGCGATGAACACTCTGTCCCTTTCGGGGTGGAGGGTATTTGCAAACACCGACAACATCATACCGGGGGAAAGAGTGCTTCAACTCGCAGTCCGCATTGAACCAAGAAGTCATATCCGCATCATTCGCAACCAGAAGGTTTTCGTCATCGCCAAACCTCATGTGGAGATCGCCACGGCACCCTTGAATCCCGCAACGGGACCGGAGTTGAAAGCGATGGCCAAGCATGCGGCTTCCATGCTGCGGGAACGGCAGTCCGAACAAGGCTTTTGGCTCACGGCATATACAGAAGGACTTCGTTATGAAAGTCCACAGCCCGAAATGAACACCTACCTAACTGCCCTGCTGGTGGATATGCTCACTCCAATCAAACACCAGCATGGCTTCGAGGAGGCGATAAGTCGATCGCGAAGGCACCTCGCTGCACAGATCGAAAGCAATGGATTGGTGCGCTATCATGGACTGCCGGATGGCGCGACCATCGGCACAAAGGGTCACATCATCACCCCGGACTCAGACGATACAGCGCTTGCATGGAGAATCGCCGGGCTTGGTGCTGAAGACCCTAGAAGCGAGCGCATGTTGAAAGAGCTCTCTCGTTACCGCGATTCGAGGGGGCTATACCGCACCTGGCTTGCCCCGCAAAAAGATTATCGAGGGTTGGATCCTGGACGTGACCCCAATCCAACAGACATGACCATCCAGATGCATATCTATTTGATGCTGCGAGAACTTGACCCACCGGCCGCCAAAAAGCTGGGTGAGGCGATGCAACGCTCTTTCCACAACGAGGACGTCTGGGTTTATTATGCCAAGACGCCGCTGATCCCTTATCTTCGTAGTGTGGAATTGCGGCAGCTTGGATGCCCGCTTCCGGTGCCCACTGAGCGCCTGGTGCTTCCCGTCGAGGGTCAGGAGGTTTGGTGTGAAGCAGGGCGCCGGGTAGTTGAGATGGCAACCGGGCCACGCGATGAGATCAAGCGCCAAGCGGTTCGCCATCTGCTTGGTCGCATTGGGCACAACAATTTCGCCCAGATTCGTGTCACGCCGGCGCTGCTCTATCACAATGATCTAAGTGCGACGGTAAAAAGATTCTACTGGTCCGAGGACTTCAGCTACGCACTTTGGCTTAGACTCTACGAAGCAGCAGGCCTTGGAAGCGAGCTCGATCAAGATCCATCGCAATGAGTTCCTACCGGCCCATTCGGGACTATGTGAGAGTCCTGGGACACTTCGCGTCTATTCGATCACTGGAGGTTTTGGTGCTGCAGGCCTCCCCTTTTTTCGGCGGGTTCCTTGGTGGCTTCCAATTCGAATGGGAAGACTTGATCCGCCTGATCTTGCTGCTTTTAGGCAGCCTTTTTCTCACCGCCCATATCTTCATCTTAAATGACTGGGCGGGGCACAATAGCGACAAACGGGATCCGCGCCGCACAACCCTCGTATTTACCCAACAAAAAATCAGCAGGGTCCAGGTCGCACATGTGGCCATCGCCTTTTTGATTGTGGCGAACATTTTCTTCTTCATGGTTGGCCCATTAACCATGCTGTTTGGTGCTGCAATTGCAGTCCTCAGCTTGCTTTATTCATGCTCACCTCGGTTCGGCAAAGTTACTCCCATCGCCGCTTCGATCAATCACCTGGTCGGAGGCATGCTGCATTTTTTGTTGGGATACACCCTGTTCCATGAGCTGGATGGGCGAGGTCTCGCGATCAGCCTCTTTTTCGGCCTGGTATTTGCCGGTGGCCATTTCAATCAGGAGGTGCGTGACTATGAGGGAGATTCGATTAACGGAATTCGCACCAGTGCCGTGGTGTTCGGCCCTCGCCGCACGTTTCTTGCCAGTCTGAGCCTCTTTACCCTCGCCTACGCGTTGATTATCGGTCTGGCGGCAACGAGCATGCTGCCCAATTTGTTGTATGGCAGCTTCATCCCATGGTTCCTGCATGTCGCATGGTCAGTGCAAACCCTCCGACAAGGGTTGGGATTCGAGGCTATCCTGAAGATGCAACGGCGATTTCGCCTGCTGTTCGCAATCACCGGCCTTGCCATGCTCATCAGATGATCCATTTTCCTTTCTCAGACACACAGAAAAACTCATGAAGCATACTGAGCAAGAACCCTCGGCAATCTCGCCAGTTTATTGGTTCTTTGGCCGCTCAGGGGCGGGGAAATCGACACTCACCACCTGGATTGCCACACGTCTTCGACAGGAAGGCCATGCTGTTCTGCTGATTGATGGCGATCAGGTGCGTCGCGGACTTTGTAAGGATCTGGAATTTGACCCATCGAGCCGACTCGAAAATCATCGCCGGGTGGCGGAGGTCGCGACACTCGCCGCTTCCCAAAACATCGTGGTGCTGGTGGCCACGATGGCACCGCTCGCCTCTATTCGACGATCCGTGGAAAAGATCATCCCCTCTGCAGCATTGCACTGGATCTTCTTGGATGCTTCTTTGAGATCGTGCATCAAAAGGGATCCCAAGGCTCTTTACAAAAGAGCACCTGGCGAAGGAAACCCACAGGATTGCGAATACGAAGTGCCGCAACCGCAAGAGATTCATCTGCTGGTTCCCACTGAGACTTTGGCACAAAACGTGTGCGCCGACATCGCCTATCGCTACCTATCAAATCGCTTGGCGGCACGATCCATTTGAGCGCCAGCAGATTTTTGGGCGAACCTGCTCCACCGATTCCTACTTATCCAGTTTAGCCAATTCGCGTTCCAATTTAGCCAACCGTTGGTCATGACTGGACATGGCTTCGACGACGGCCTCGTCAAACTTTCGTCGATGGCGGTCCACCCTGCGCAGCATTTTGAGGAGAATTTTCCGAGGGCCCTGGAACAGCAGTGTGCCAAAGGAGGGAACCGCAGCGACAATATTCAATGGGCGTTTCCATTGCTTGTGCAACGCTCTGAGTTGAGCCGAAAACCCGCTGCCCTTTGGCGCAGTGGGGACAAAACGGATGGCCTCTCGCTCGGTGACGGTGCACAGCTGTTCATACCGAGCCTGCACGGCACTGGCGCACTTTTCCAGGCTGAAACGCTCAGCAAGTTCTCGCGCGGCAATACGGCCTCGATGGGTTGCTTCTTCAGGATTGTTGTAGACCTGCCTCATCAGGCTGGCAGCGTGCTGCAGGTTGGGCTCCGCCCACGTTGCCGTCGGGGAATACGGCGCGGAGCCAATCCCCACCGGCGTCATCTCAAAACGACACAAGTAGCTGTTTCGGTCATTCATGAATTCCATGTTTCCGGAGTAGGCCGTAGCGATGACGGGCCGTTCATGTCTCATGGCTTCGGCCATGGTTAAACCGAGCCCTTCGCTGCGATGGAGAGAAATGTAACATCCGCACGCTGCCGTAAGCGCCTGATTGGTGGCGACGTCAAGATAGCCGGATAAAATGATGATATCTTGACGGTCTCGTGAGGCGTGGCGGAGCTGTTCAAGTTCCGCAAGATGGCTTTCCCCATTGATACACTTGATGACCAGTGTAGGGCCTTCCTCAGGCGGGAAAGCCAGTTTGAACGCCTGAATGAGCCCAATGGGATTTTTGCGGCGAAAGATGCTGTGAAAGTCGAAGCTGAAATAAAAGAAGAATCCTTCAGGAATGCCCATCGCCTTGCGGTCCAGATCAACTTGGATTGTCTCAGGAACGCCGAACGGCAAAGGAATGCAATGAACTGGAACAGGAGAAATCGCGGTCAGGATGTTACGGATAAACTCCGTGGCCACCCACACCTCCTCAACTTCTCTAAAGGCGGCATGCAGGGCTTTGGGGAAATGTTCCACTTCCCAAAACCACAAGCCTACGGTCCGACGATTACGGAAATAGTCTGACCCCAGACGCGCCTTGGTTTCCGCAACGCGGTCTGCGTTCACGCATAGCACACAACAGTCGAATGCCTGATCATGAGGAAGGATCGTTTCCCTATGTTCGTCCAATGAAGCTCGTTGCCGACTGTTGGGGGACGAGTCCACCAAAGTCGCGTAGGACAAGGTCGAATTGGCCAAACCCTGTGTCAGCAACCGCGCCGCCTGACCAACTCCCGATTCTGTGTGCAAATATCCGACGATTTCCAAACCCGGCACCAAAGTTGGTAGTGCCAATTCCCGCTGGGTATCCAGGGCTTGGGGGATCAGTCGTTCATTCAGCGCGAATTGCTTCACGCCATCTTTGCGCATCCACTCCACCAATCGGGTGGCATCCGCGCCTGATGGGTCCCCAAACTCAGCCTTCAAATCTTCACGAGTATCCCTGAGCAACAACGCCAAGCGGGGAATACGCGGATGGCTGCCCTCTGCAGGCAGCAATTCATTCGCCCAGTCGACAAAGGCCTTTTCGCCGTGCAGACCAAACGGCGATGGCGGTGGTGTGCGTTGCGCCTTCTCCGCTCTCACCAACTCTTTAAGGAACAAACGACGAATTTCTCGCGAAATAAGCCCTCCTCCCGGGAAATAATTGTAGGGGTATTCCGCTGTGGTATCAGAGCATTCGTGCTGCGCCGACTGGATCTCGGCAAGGTAATGCTGAGTCAGGCTTAGCAGGCCCGGTTGATTGCTCAACAAAACACGCGGTTCACCCGCATGATGTTTGGTAAGGAGATGCGGTGCCCGCTCATCCAAACCGCTGTAGTGGAAGAACGACAGGGGTTTGCCATTGACCAGATACCCTCCATTCTGCGCCTCTACATGCCGCTGATCAGTGTTCCAATAGGCCACATTGAAAGTTTCATCCTTGGAAATGAAGCAGTCGAAGAAACAAGGCGCAAAATCCATCCAACGTTGGTCAGTAAATCGTTGCTGCGAAGGTGCGCTATAGCATTCCCTTAGCAAACGCTCGCACCACCAAGAAGCTACCTTGGACGCTGCGTGCTGATTCATGCCAAGAAAGCCTAAGTTGTAAATGCCGCTGCCCATGATATCGGATTCCGAAGGCTGGCAATGGTCCCTCATCATGGGAGTCAGCACATGCGGCGTCAGCGCCAGTTCGTGCCTCTCGACCGATTCAAGCAAAGAGTTGATTGGAGCAAAAAATTCAATATCTGGATCAATATAAAAAACATTCATTCCGGAGAGCCGCGCAACCGTTTCCATGGTCCATGGCTTGTATGCCGTCGCCACTTCAGTCAGATCATAGATCATACGAAAATTGGCAACCTCCCCCGCTGGCAGCCCGATCTCAGGCACTCTCAGTAAACGAATGTTCCGCTTCTTGACGGCATTTTCGGCCATGGATCCCAAAACCGAATCATCAATAAGCAGCAACCAGAAACTCATTTCAGGATGGTGCCTCTTCAGCGAATCATGCATCACCAATGCCCGCCCAAGGTAGTTGGTCGAGACAATGGTGAAAACGGCGAATGAATGAGGTAACCTTTCCATGAGACTTGTGCGACGTATTCTCAGGCAATGCACCTATCAACCGAAAATATTGAAACTGAACAACTTAGGCGGATTCGCCAGCAGCCTGTCGGACTTCGCGAGCGACGAGTCCATTCACTGCTGGCGATGATCCAAGTTTCGATGTTCAAACACAGGCGACACGAGTTGCGTCATCTGTGATTCAGTGGAATCGCGAACCAATTGTTTCCTACACGAGTTCCGGTGCGGGGCGTTTGTGAGCGAAGGAGCGCTGGCATCAGCATCAGCATCAGTATTTGGGGAAGATCGCTGGCGTAGGAAAGCGGTCTTCGAGGTTGGAGCTCCCACTGTTGAGATACTCCTCCCGAGGCATGTGCACATCGGGCCAGCTGGTGGGACGGACGCGGACAATTCTGGCAGGGCGCATGCCTTCGGTGATGAGGTCTGTCTCAAAGCGGATCTGGATGCCACTGCTGCCCAGAGGTGCCTCTCCAGAGGTTTTCGTGACATCGAGAATGGGGCCTTTGGAGGCCATTTGGGCGGGTCCAGCGGTGCCGCCTTCGGTATGCTTCAAAGTGTTTTCGGCCCCATTCATCAGCACCTGGCGGTCTTTCTGGAAATCGGCGTAAAGCGTGGCGTCCATGCCTCCGAACAAGGTCGCGGTCACGGTGGCGCGACCAAACTTCCCGTATTCGACGGCATCGACCCATGCAGGCATCCAACGGCTGCGAATGAAAGTTTTGTGGGTCTCTGTTTGCTGCCGGGCGGCGCGTTGGGTCGCAGCATCGTCCAGCCAGAGGTCGGAGATGTGGAAGCGGTTGAAAACTCCGCCTGGCGTGGGTTTCCAGGTGATTCCCAGCAGAACGGTCTGGCCATCGAGCGATTTCTTCCCACTGGCGGGCCAGACACCCTCGGCAACGAGGTCCGCCGGAGCAAGGCATTCGCGACCACGCCAGATGCGGGTGGCGGCATCGAAGGTCATCGTTTCCTCGCTGGCATTGCCATCCCCGCCAGTTTTGGGTTCGCGGCTGGCAACGATCATTCCTTCGTGGTTTTTGAGGTCCATTTCTTTGAGCTTCCAGACCAACCCAACGCGCTGGCAGTAGCTGGGCTCGTCTTCGAGGAGCAGCACGTGGTTCTCGGCGGGGGCCGTGCCAGCAGCGCCATAACTGGAAATTTTCTCCCTGTTGTTAACCGGAAGCACCGGCACGGCGGCGATCTTTGGGTCAGGAGGAAGGAAGGCCCGAACATGCAGCACGGTGCCGAGCGGGATGTCGCGGAGATCCGCCGGTGCGCCGTGATAACGGATCACACCGTAGGGCAGCATGGCAAAGGGGTGAGGAGCGCTGAAGCGGAACACGCCAGTGGATTGCACGCGAATGCTGCCGCGGCGGTTGGCGTGATCGACGAACACCAGCTGGCCCCGGTAGGCGTGGGCTTTTTCCAAAGGGGGAAACTTCCCCGCTTCTGGACGGAAGGGTTCGTCAGCGGAAGGCGCGGCAGTGGTGACCAGACAGCAAAGGGCGGCGAGCAGAAATTTCATGTTCTTAGTTCCCTGTTCCTTGTTGGTATCTGGCTGGGCAACGAAGAACCAAGAACCAGGAACCAAGAACAGATATTCATCAGTATTTCGGAAACATGGACGGGGTCGGGAAGCGGTCTTCGTGGGTGAAACTGCCATCGCCCAAGTATTCCTCCCGAGGCACTTGAACGTGTGGCCAACTTGCAGGACGGACGCGAACGATTCGCGCAGGACGGATGCCTTCAATGATGAGGTCCGTTTCAAATTTGATTTGAATGCCGCTGCTGCCCAAAGGCACTTCTCCAGACGACCTCGTAACGTCGCGAACGGGGCCTTTGGAGGCCATGTGCGCGGGGCCATAAGCGCCTCCTGCATGCTTCAAGGTATTCTCAGCCCCGTTCATCAACACTTGGCTGTCTTTCTGGAAATCAGCGTAGAGGGAGGGATCCATGCCGCCGAACAAGGTCGCGGTTACGGTGGCACGACCAAACTTGCCATACTCGACATCATCCACCCAGGCGGGCATCCAGCGGCTGCGGATGAAGGCCTTGTGGACTTCGGTTTGAACCTGGGCGGCACGCTGGGTGGCAGGCTCATCCAGCCAGATGTCTGAGATGTGGAAGCGGGTGAACACCCCGTCGGGCGTGGGCTTCCAAGTGATCCCAAGCAGGACGGCCTGGCCATCGAGCGATTTTTTCCCGCTGACAGGCCAGATGCCTTCGGCCACGAGGTCTGCCGGGGTCAGGGACTCGCGACCGCGCCAGATGCGGGTGGCGGCGTCGAAGGTCAGCTTTTCCTCGCCGGTCTTGCCATCTCCGCCAGCCTTCGGTTCACGAATGGCGACGATCAATCCTTCGTTGTTTTTGGAGAGCTCAAGTTCTTTGAGTTTCCAGACCAATCCTTCGCGCTGGCAGTGGCTGGGTTCGTCCTCAAGCAGCAGGACGTGGTTCTCGGCGGGTGCAACACCCAGTCCACTGTAGCCTGCGGTTTTCTCCTTATTGTTGACCGGCAACACCGGCACGGCGGAGAGTTCCGGATCAGGAGGAAGATAAGCACGGACGTGCATCACGGTGCCAAGCGGGATATCGCGGAGATCTGCTGGTGCGCCGTGGTATCGGACGATGCCGTAGGGCAACAGGGCGAAGGGTTGCGGGGCGTTGCGGAAATACGTCCCCGCACTTGCCACGCGAACGCTGCCACGGCGGTTGGCATGATCCACGAACACCAGTTCACCCCGGTAAGCGTGCGCTTTTTCGAGCGGTGGAAACTTCCCCGCCTCGGGGCGAAACGGCTCGTCTGCGGCAGCGGCGCTGATGACGCATAAACCCAGAACGAAGAACAACGAACCAAGAACCAAGAACTGTTGTTTCATAGTGCGATCACCTGGTTGCTGTCGCCGAACTTGTCGATCTCCACACCCATGCGTTGGGCCATGAGGAGCAGCAGGTTGCTCATGTGGGCGTCGCTGTTCACCGGGCGGCTGCAGACCTGGTAATGCGCGGTGGTGAGCGCGCCGTCCGCCCCGAACGTGTAGCCCTCGAATCCCGGGGCGGCCTTGTTGAAATCCAAATGCTGACCATGCTTCAGTCCAAGGTCGGAGCCGCCGGCGAGCACCAGCGGGAGGTTGGCATTGCCATGGCTGTGACCGTAGGACATGCCGCTGCCGAAAAGCGACATGGTGGAACCGAGCAATGACTTGCCGTGAAGGTCCTTGGTTTCCGAGAGTCGCGTGAGGAAGTAACTGAACTGCTCAATGGCAAAGGTGTCGTAGTTGGTGAGTTTCTCGATGTAGTCTGCATCACCTCCGTGGTGACTGAGTTGATGGCGCGACTCGGTAATTCCGATTTCGGGAATCGCGATCGCCTGGCCTTCGCCACCGAGGCTGAAGGTGGCCACGCGGGTGACATCCGTCTGAAACGCCAGCACCATCAAGTCATAGACTGCGCGGAAATAATCACCTGCCAGAGTGTCGGCGATGTCGCGGTTGGTGCGTTTGGCATCGGCTTCTGAAATGGCGGGCAGCGGCGTATCGAGCCATGCATCGGCCCGCCGCGTGCGGATCTCCGCCTCGCGCACGGAAGTGAGGTATTGATCCATGCGTCCCTTGTCCTCAGAGCCCATTTTTTTGTCGAGGCGGCGAACTTCAGCGAGGTTGTCATCGAGCACGCTGCCTTTGCGACGAAGGGCCCGTCGCTGGGATGCGATGCCGCCTTTTGGCTCGGCAAACATGGAGGAAAAGATCTCGCTGCAACGACGCAACGCGGGCAGACGCACACCGTCGGCAGTCCAAGCGAGCGACTCCTGGGTGATGGCAACTTCGAGAGATGGGTAGCGGGTATGCTGCGCGGTGACCGCGGCCATTTGTTGGTCGACGGAAATGGTATTGCGATCAGTCGGCCCGAGCTTTCCACCGGTCAGCCAGATGCTGATGCAGTTATGGTGGTGACTGAGGCCTCCCGGATGATGCAATCCGCTGATGGGCGTGATGGACTCGCGATGTTTCTCCAGAGGCAAAAGCGACCGGGAAAACTGGTAGTCTTTCCCGGAAGTGGTGATCTGGTAGTTCAGCGAGTGAACGCCGTTGGCAAGATAAATGAAGGCGCTGCGCCGTGGCGTGGCGGTAATTTTCTCCGCAGCCGTGGCCCTGAACGGGACCATGCATTCCAGCAGCGGCAGGGAGATAAAAGTGCCCATCGCGCGAAGCGCATGCCGACGGTCAATCAGCCAGGATTGGGAGAGGTAGTTGCTCATGGTTTTTGGTTCCTAGTGCTTGGTTCTTAGTTCTTCGTTGAGGAGTTTGCGAGGGCTGGAGGCGCTGAGGAGATAGCGGATAAATCCTCCGACTTTGGAATGAGTTCGAGCGGCTTTTTCGTAGAGGGAGGCGAATTCAGCCTGCGTAATGTAGGTCTGGTCCAAGGCGACGTAGAGCTGACTCTGAACCTCTGAGCATGAGCGCTGCGAGTAGTGCAGATACTTGACGAACTCGGCGTTACTTCCCCCATCGAATCCCTCGGCGATATTGTGCATGGCCGAGCCTGAGGCACGAGTCATCTGATCCCGCAGTCCAAAATCTTTCGCAAACGCACCTTGCATCGCCACGACATAGACTTGCCTCGTCAGCTCCCGCGCCAACTGCCAGCCTTCAATGTCTTCGAAGCGACGGATACTCATTTTTTTTGTGCTTGGTTCTTAGTTCTTGGTTCTTGGTTCGGTTCCCAGCTTCTTGGTGTCGAGATTAACAAAGAACAAAGCACCAAGAACTAGGAACTTCATCTTTTCCGCATCAGTTCTGACATGGCCACGGCCCGGATGATGTCCTTGACCCCGTATTGGTTTTTCTTGGCCTCTGCCTCGATGGCGTTGAGGTCGTCCTGATCATCAACGGTCATTACGCGGCGTAGGCCGTAGGTGCAGAGGTGTTCGATGAAGGCGCGCACAAACTTGTCGCGGTCTTCAATCAAGAGGCGTTTGAATTCGGTGGAATCCTTGAAGGAACGGCCATCGGGCATTTGGCCGGAGGGATCGACCTGCGGGTCGGCTCCGACTCCCGCCGGGATCTTCTCATGAGTGCGCCATTGACCGATGGCATCGTAGTTTTCCCAGGCGAGGCCCAAAGGGTCAATTTTGGCATGGCATGAGGCGCAATTCGCGTCGCTGGCGTGGGCTTCCAGTTTGTCGCGCAGGGTAGCCTTCGGGCTTTTGGGCGGATTGGGTTCAATGGCAGGCACGTTGGCGGGCGGCGGCGGCGGTGTCTTGCCCAAGATCACTTCGCTGAGCCAGACACCGCGATGCACCGGGCGATGGCGGGTTCCATCCGAAGTCAACCCGAGCGCTGCGCCCATCGTGAGCAGACCGCCGCGACGATCCTCGGGTTTGAGAGAGACGCGTTGGAAGCCGTCTGCTTTTGGCTCTGGAAGACCGTAGAAATCGCTGAGCCGGGTATTGACCATGGTCCAGTCGGAATCGAGGAAGCCTTCCATTGGCAGGTTTTTCGTAAGCATCTCACGGAAAAACTCCACTGGCTCCTCCCGCATGCTCATCTCGAGCCAACGGTCATAGTTGGGGTAAAGTTTCTTGTCCGGCGGGAACATTCCCACGCGATGCAGTTGCATCCATTGCCTTGAAAAATCGTCGATGAAGCGGTTGATCCGACTGTCGGTCAACATCCGGTCCACCTCTTGTTTAAGTCCCCCGCCATTCAGGGTGCCGCCTTTGGCTGCAGAAAAAAGGGCGTCATCCGGCATCGAACTCCACAGAAAATACGAGAGCCTTGAGGCGAGTTCCCAATCATTGAGACGCTCGCGGGCCATCGGATCACCTTCAACGAGATAGAGGAAATTTCGGGAGGTCAGCACGCCCAGCATCGCCACACGATAAGCTTCGACAGGCTTTTCGCCCGCCTCGCGTTCGGCAAGGTAGGATTTCAGATACCCGTCCAACTCCTCCTTCTGGACCGGCCGCCGCCAAGCACGCTCGGCGAAACGTTGCAGGTGCTGTGCAACCACCTCGGGGGTCGCGTCATCAGAGGGCACGAGGTCGTTCCGCAGGGACTTTTCTGCGTCGGTCTCCAGCGGTCCCTCCCATTCGATCCAATCAAGGAGCACCGTTGAAAAAATCCCATTTCCCTTGTCATCGAACATCTGCGGGGCGTTCGGGTTGAGGAGCAGGGTCTCGCTGCTGTGCGTGAAGATATACCCCCCCCTACTGGAAAGCGCATTGCGGAAGGCGGCGCCGCTGCGTCGGTCCACCACATCGGTGGCCACCACACAGAAATAGAGCGTTGCGGGCATCTCCAGCATCACATCGAATTCATAAACCTGCGGTTTGTCCTCCGCTGCCGTGATGTCGAAATCGATGATGCCGTCCACCGTTTCCTCGCCGGTGCGCGTGCCGATGCTCAAATGCGCGGGCTGACCGCCGGGAGGACGGACGCCACTGGCCTGGACGCGCATGCGATAAAGTCCGCTGTGTTCCGGGCCCGTTTTACCGAACCAGTTGGTCGAGAGCGCGTTCTGGATGGTGCCGGGGAACATGAGAAATCGCAGCGGTCGTTTGATGCCGAGCCGGTCCAGCGCCTCCTGTTGGGCCTCCCCGCCGCCGTAGCGCAATTCGGCCGCAGTCTTGCGCACCTTGCGCGTCTCAACGGACAATGTGGGAAAGGCGCGATCGAGCACAAGCTCCGCCGCGCGGTAATAACGATCGACATGCGATGGCGAAAGCGAAAGCTCCGATCCAAGACGCTCAAAACCATGCCACAGCGTGTCTTCGTTCAACTCACCCGGCTTGGACGGATCATAGCGCACCCCGAGCAGGTCATACACGGTGTTTTGATACTCCTTCCGGCTCATGCGATAATGCGCCACCGCAGGTCGCGCCGCCATCCTCCCCGCCCGACCCGCCTTGATCTTCGAGTCCAGGTTCGTGACAAACGCCGCGATCTCCTCCTGAGTCGGTTGCTTCTCCTTTTTCGGAGGCATCCCGCCGGAATTGACCTGTTCGATCACCTCCGCCCAATGATGAGAATCCGCACCCAACTTGAAATCGCGCGAGAGCTGGTCGATCCGCAAGTCACCTTTCTCCTTGTCGGGACCATGACAGCTGATGCAATGCTTTTCCAGAAAGGCGTCCAACGGCTCGGCTGCGCCGACGGAGCGTGAAAGACCAAGTTCGGCGACAAGGATGGCTGAAAGGCTAAAAACGAAACGGGTCATGGGATTGAGATCACAACGAAACTGGTGCCGCGTTTTATCGTGATCCCCGAGTCTTGAGGGTGGGCACACGGAAGAAAAGGTGGCGAATCTCATTTACGGTTTCACCTGATGAATTCCTTCACCACTTTGCCAAACTCCAGAGGTTCGCTCTCCTCTCGGCGTGCCTTGGAAACGAGAAATCAACGACGGGTAAGCGCTGAGCCGCGTCCGTGGATGTTCCCATCGACCTAATAAAACACACCGGCCTTGAGAAGATCGAACCTCGCTCTCCAGCAAACCACACGTGCAAAGCCAGGCCACCCCGTGGGATTCCCTTGTTGATAGTATACTCATCCTGGATAAGTAATATTCTCATTCCCCCGAGATATTTCGCCTTATCTCTCCCACCTTCTTCCCATGCCGCTCCCGTTGCCGCGCCTTCCCTTTCGCGCCCTCATTCTGACACTTCTGGTGTTGCCCTGGTCCCTTTCGCAAACCGCGCATGCCGCCGATCCGTATCTGGTGAAGGACATCAATACCGTGCTGCGCAATGATGCTTCAGACCCGTATGATCTTTGTGTTATCGGTTCCACCACCTATTTCACTGCTTTCAGCCCTGCCACTGGCAGGGAACTTTGGAAGTCCGACGGCACAGAGGCTGGCACCGTCTTGGTTAAGGACATCGCAGCCGGCAGCATGGGCGCCAACATCACCGCCCTCGCCGCAATGAACGGAATCCTCTATTTCCGCGCCGATGATGGCATCCACGGCACGGAACTGTGGAAAAGCGACGGCACAGAACAAGGCACTTTGATGTTGAAGGACGCCACTCCTGGTGCCGCCTCATCAGTGATCGACCGGCTAACCCCCGTGGGAAGCACCCTCTACTTCACCATTTCAGAGAGTGGCCTTCTCGTTACCTCTCCCAACGGTCATGTCTCCACCCCCTTGGATCAATCCCTATGGAAAACGGACGGCACTGCTGACGGCACCGTCAAGGTAAAGGATCTCAATCCTTACGCCCATGGCTACGAGAGATTTGGCGACTTAACCCCAGCAGGCAACCATCTTTTTTTCATGCACTACACCGCTGCCCACGGCTCGGAGCTTTGGAAAAGCGATGGCACAGAGCAAGGCACAGGCATGGTGAAGGATATCCGCCCCGGCACCGGCGGCTCCGTTCCCAGTCATCTCACCGTTGTAGGCAGCACGCTCTATTTCAGCGCCAACGATGGCTCCACCGGTGGGGAGCTTTGGAAGAGCGATGGCACCGAGCAAGGAACTACCCTGGTAAAAGACTTCATCCCAGGTGCGACCAGTTCCAATCCCACTGCACTAACCGCTTTTGGCGACCATCTCTATCTCCGGGCCACCGATAGCACCCATGGGGCAGAGCTGTGGAAGAGCGATGGCACCGCGCTAGGCACCACCTTGGTAAAGGACATCAGTGATGGCTCTGCAAGTTCCTCCCCCTATGCATTTGCGGTGATCAATGGCTCGCTTTATTTCTCAGCCTCCGATGGCAACCTCGGCGTTGAGTTGTGGCGCACCGATGGCACCGCCGCAGGCACCATGCTGGTGAAGGATATCAACCCCGGCCCCGGTAACTCATCCCCTTCTGGACTATTTCCAGTGGGCAGCACCTTCTACTTCACCGCCAACGATGGAATCCATGGCACGGAGCTGTGGAAGACAGACGGCACCGCCGCTGGCACGACCATGGTGAAGGATATCCGCGAAGGCCTCACGCCCTCCACCATCTATTATTTCACCGCATCCGGCAACATCCTTCACTTCGCGGTTTCCGATGGCGTCCACGGGCTCGAGCTTTGGAAAAGCGATGGCACTGCGGGAGGCACCACGATGGTGAAGGACATCAATGGCGGCAGCCACTCCTCCGACATTTCCCATCCCATCTCCTTCAATGGCGTGCTTTATTACCAGGCTGACGATGGCATCCATGGAAAGGAACTGTGGCGCAGCGATGGCACCGTTGGAGGCACCCGCATGGTGAAAGATATCGCACCCGGCCCCAATCATTCCTTCCCCTACGGCTTTAGGATTAAGGACGGCAAGCTCTACTTCATGGTCACGGACTCTTCCGGCAGTTCCTCCGGCTGGTGGTGCAGCGACGGCACCGAGGAAGGCACTCAGCTCGTCAATTCCAACATCCAAAACTTCTATTCCGCCTTCGTGATGGGGAATTCTTTTTATTACCTCGATTACAGCTTCCAAACCTTTGCGTATTCTGATTTGTTCCGCACCGATGGCACAACGGAAAGCACCGTGTTGGTCAAAGATCTGGATGAAGTAACCAGCTTGGGTATCCAACAAGTCTTGGGCAACAGCATTTATTTCATGGGCGGCACTGCTGCTGAGGGCATCGGCCTGTGGAAGAGCGATGGCACCACGGCTGGCACTACCCTGGTGAAGCCCTTCGTGCTCCCCAGCCCAGTCATATTCTTCATTGGTCAGGGTGGCAGCACCATCATGAACAACACTCTTTACCTCGTCGCAGACGATGGCACCCATGGCTCCGAGCTTTGGAAGAGTGATGGCACCTCCGCAGGCACCACGCTGGTAAAAGACATCCTCAGCGGCAGCGGGAACTTCAGGATTTCTTTCCTGACGGCAGGCTCCAATTTGATTTACTTCCTCGTCGATGGAGAAAATATTCAGAAGCAGCTGTGGCGCAGCGATGGCACCGCGCAGGGCACCTTCTCCCTTTTTGAAATCGCCCCAACCCCCTTCCCACTCAACCCGCCCCTCCGTGAACTCATCGTGGTAGGCGACACGGTTTTCTTTGGGAACTACAGTCCAGAAACCGGCGCTGAGCTCTGGAAAAGCGACGGCACCATCGCAGGCACCGGCATGGTGAAGGACATCAAGCCTGGCAGCGAAGGTAGCGCTATCGAAAGCCAAAGCGTTCACAACGGTCTCCTCTATTTTTCGGCAAACGATGGCATCCATGGCCACGAACTATGGCGCTCCGATGGCACTGAAGCAGGCACCGTGATGGTGAGTGATGTCTCACCCGGCAGCGTTGGCTCAAGCCCCATCATCCTGGCAAAGGCAGGCAACCTGCTGTATTTCACCGCCTCAAACGGGGATCAAGGCAGGGAGCTCTGGGCTCTCCCCCTCGCCGCAGATTACACTCCGCCCAGCGGTGGAACGTTCACACTAACTCCCGCCACCTCCATCGATCCAGGCACAACACTCACCCTCACCTTTGCTGACTGGGTGGATGCAGATGCAGCCTCTCTTCCGCTCACCTACTCGATCTTGGTGAATGGAGACGTCGTATCCCCATCAGGTCCCACCGCGTCTCGCAATTTTGCCTCGCCAGTTACTCCCGGCGTCCACACCATCACAGGCCGCATCCACGATTCTGCCAATAACCTCACCGATGTTATCTCTAGCTTCACCGTCAACACCCCGCTGCAGACTTGGCGCAGAACCTACTTCGGCAGCACCTCCAACACCGGCACCGCCGCAGACACTGCCGATTTCGACCACGATGGCATCGCCAACCTTCTCGAATGGGCGACCGCACGGAATCCCACCATCGCCAGCACCCTGCCAGTCACCACCACCCTCAACAGCTTCACCGACAAGATTGAGTTCACCTACATTCGCAGTCGCGCCGCTTTCACTTCCGGCACCACCTACACCGTCGAGTGGAGCGACACCCTCGCCCCCAACAGCTGGAGCGATCTCGACGTGGAAGAAGTTTCCGTCATTGAAGTTGATGACGACACCGAGTCTGTCTTTTCACGAATCCCCGCTGGCAACCTCGGCAGACGCTTCGTCCGCCTTCGCGTCACGGCACCGTAGTTACAGCTATCCCAACTCAAATGAAGCCAGGCAGAGACCAGGAACGAGACCTTCTCCACTCCGAGCCTGGTGGGCAGGTAACCCGAAGGATTTGCTCGTCTTTCTCTCCCCTCCCTTCTAATCTAATCTAGGACTTCAAAGCCTCCCTCCGGATCTTATTGCATGACTGTTGTATACCTATCACGCCGCCTCAGGTTGCTTGCCTTCGCCACACTCACCATCGCATTGGTATTTGTCTCACTTGGTCTTCACCTTCAGGCAAACCCCTTCTTGGTAAAGGACATCAATTCCAGCACCTCAAAATCCAGCAGCATTCCCGGGTCGCCGCTCAAGGTCGGTTCCGTCACTTTCTTTTCCGCCGTTACCCCGGAGGCTGGCAACGAACTATGGAAGACCGACGGCACTGCCGCAGGCACCCAGATGGTCGCGGATATCTATCCTGGTTCCAACAGCTCCATGTTTACCGGTCCTATGGCCGCGATCGGCAGCACGGTCTTCTTCGTTGCCTCCCATCCCGTTCATGGCCGCGAGCTCTGGAAGAGCGATGGCACCGCCGCAGGCACCATGATGGTGAAAGACATCAACCCCGGCCCCGGCCAATCCAATCCAGACAAGTTTATCGTGATGAACAACACGCTCTACTTCATCGCCACCGCCTTCACCAATGGAAACAAAGGCCTATGGAAAACTGATGGCACCGAGGCAGGCACCGAACAAGTAAAGCATCTCTACTCCATCAATCACCTTACTGTCGTAGGCGACACCCTCTTCTTCGCCGCCGCCGCCAGCACTTTCAATGTGGAACTGTGGAAGAGCGACGGCACCACCCAAGGCACGGTAGAGGTAAAGGACCTCCTCCCTGGCAATTCCAGCTCTTTTCCCTCGGAACTCACCGCCATGGGCGGCACCCTCTACTTTGCCGTCGCAGATGGCACCCACGGCCTCGAACTGTGGCGCAGCGATGGCACCAACGACGGCACGGTCATCGTGAAGGACATCAACCCCGGCACCGATGGGTCCAACCTGCGCTACTTCAAGGCCATGGGCAATGCGGTCTACTTCTCTGCCAACTCCCCCGCCACCGGCGAAAAACTGTGGAAGACCGATGGCACCGAGGAAGGCACCATCCCCATTTCAGGCAGCACATTCGGCGAAGGACCCTACTACATCAATTCCCTAACCACCGCTGGCAATACCCTCTACTTTGTGGGGACAGATGCCACCAATGGCGCCGAGCTATGGAAGAGCGATGGCACCATCGCCGGCACCGCGCTGGTGAAAGACATCCGCCCCGGCAACACCCCTACCGCCGAGAGCCAAATCTCGCACATTATCCCGGTTGGAAATTCCATCTACTTCTCCGCCGATGATGGCGTCCACGGAGAAGAACTGTGGAAGAGCAATGGCACCCTCGCAGGCACCGCTCTGGTGAAGGACATCAACCCTAGCTTTCTCCGCGGACTCCCCGAGTCCCTTGTCGAGATGAATGGCATTGTCTATTTCAGCGCCGAAGATGGCATCCATGGCTTTGAGCTCTGGCGCAGCGATGGCAGTGCCTCAGGCACCTTCATGCTGAAGGATATCAATCTCCGCACAGGGAACAGCTCCCTTGTCCAACCCGTGAAAGTGGGGGATTTGCTGTATTTCTCTGCGAACAATGACACCGCTGGAAACGAGCTGTGGAAAAGCGATGGCACTGCCGCAGGCACTACCATGGTGAAAGACATCTTCCCATCCTTCCCCAGCTCTGTATTTACTCCACTGGCCGCCATCGGCAGCACCCTTTATTTCTCCGCCATCGACAGCCACAGCAACGGCATCGAGCTGTGGAAATCCGACGGCACGACGAACGGCACCGTTCTCGTCAAAAACATCAATTCCAGTTCTGCCGATTCCCTTCCCAGCTCAGGCATGGTCATGGGCGATACCCTTTACTTCAGCGCCTTCACTGGGACGCAAGGTCACGAGCTATGGAAAAGCGATGGCACCTCTGCGGGCACCATTATCGTGAAGGACATCTTCCCCGGGTCCGGCAATTCCTCCCACGCCAAGCCCCTCATTGTGCACAACAACAAGCTCTACTTTACCGCCAGCACCAGCGCCACCGGCACCGAACTGTGGTCCACCGACGGATCCGACGCAGGCACCGCCATCGTCAAGGACATCAACCCTGGCATGGGCGGCTCAAACATCTCCCACATCGTCAGCTTCAGAAACATGCTGTATTTTGATGCCTCCGATGGCTCCTCCGGTCGCGAACTGTGGCGCAGCGATGGTTCTGAGGCAGGCACCACACGCGTGCGCGACATCCAGCCAGGCTCCGACGGATTCGTCTCGCAGATCACCGTAGCGGGCAACTCCATTTACTTCACCGCTTTCAGAACCTCCTCCGGCATCGAGCTCTGGAAAAGCAATGGCACCAACGCAGGCACCGTCCTCGTCAAGGATATCCGCATCGGCGCCGACAGCTCCTCCATCAACAAGATCACCCCGGCAGGCAATCTTATCTACTTCACCGCCGACGACGGACTTGCCGGTGTCGAACTATGGAAAAGTGATGGCACGGAGGCGGGCACCAAGCTGGTGAAAGACATTGCCCCCGGTGCCGCCACCTCTTCCCCCACCCATCTCACCGCCGCAGGCTCAGTGCTCTATTTTTCAGCCACCACGCCGGAGAACGGCACAGAATTATGGAAAAGCGATGGCACCGAGACAGGCACCGCCATCGTGCAGGATATCGTCCCCGGCATCAACAGCTCCGCTCCTGCAGGCCTCACCCTCATCGGCCACCGCCTATACTTTTCTGCCTACACTTATGAATATGACAGGGAGCTCTGGGCGTTGAATATTGCCGATACCATCCCACCGGCAGGCGGCACCGTCACTTTTAGCGTCCTCTCTCCCATGGACCCCGGCACCCCCATCGACTCCGTCACCTTTCAGGGATGGTCCGATTCCGCCTCGCCATTGAGCTATGCCGTCTATATTGATGATACCCTTGTCTCCCCCCAAGGCTCATCCACCACCCGCCACAGCCTGCCCAACCCCGCCGCCCCAGGCACCCGCGCCGTTCGTGCCCGCATCTTCGATGCACTAAACAACTACCACGACGTCTTCTATAACTTCAACATCAACTCACCCTTGCAGATCTGGCGCAGAACCTACTTCGGCAGCACCTCCAACACCGGCACCGCCGCAGACACCGCCGATTTCGACAACGATGGCATCGCCAACCTCCTCGAATGGGCGACCGCACGGAACCCCACCATCGCCAGCACCCTGCCAGTCACCACCCACTTTAACAGCGTTACGGGCAAGATTGAATTCACCTACATCCGCAGTCGCGCCGCCGTCACTTCAGGCACCACCTACACCGTCGAGTGGAGCGAAACCCTTGCCCCGAATAGCTGGAGCGATCTTGACGTTGAAGAAGTTTCGGTCGTTGAAGTTGATGATTACACCGAGTCTGTCTTTTCACGAATCCCCGCTGGCAACCTCGGCAGACGCTTCGTGCGCCTGCGTGTGGCCGCGCCGTAGGTCAATACTCAGAATCAAAGGGGACCTAACAATGCTTCAGGTCGAACGGGGTCGCCGATCTTTGATCACGCATCAAGAGTCCACGGAGCACGATATTCGCGACCCAGCTTTGCGCTCGCTTCAGGATCGTTCAAAATTTGCTCTTGTTTGGGATCCCATTGAATGCGGCGATTGAGTTGCAGGGCGATCAGCGAAAGATGACCTGGAACCGCAGAACGGTGTCCCGTTTCCACTGGGCAAACGGGAGCTTCACGAGATTTGACCGAGTCAAGAAAGTCGCGGTGATGACCGGGACTTTCATACAGACGTTTTTTAATAAGATCGTCTCCAAGTTTCGGCGCTTCGAATCCTTCGACGATGATGTCCTTGCCCTCATGGTCTTTTTCGCGACGTTTTACTGGCTTTCGTAGTTCGCTGCGGGAGGCATCAAAGCCACCCCGATCCACCCATACCCAACCCTCGTCTCCAATCCATTTGGTGCCCATCGAAATATCTGGAAATCCACCGGCGATGGTCATCACGATATCGTTCGGATACAGGCATTCAGTGCGGTATTTGGTAGCGGTGTTCCACATCGCGTCCGGGGACGGAAATTCGCCAGCAATGGGGGTGATCTCCGTTGGACCTGAGTCATCAGCCGCCATGCCCCAATGTGCGATGTCGACATGATGCCCCACCCAGTCGACCAACTGTCCGGCTCCATAGTGGTAGCTCCAACGCCAGTTTTTATGCACCCGGCCCTCAATGTAATCGAGCTTTTCGGAAGGGCCGGTCCAGAACTCGTAGTTCAATTCCGGAGGAGGCGTGGTCACCTGGGTTTTGCTGCCGGTTCCAGCAAAGTCGACGTGACCTTGCGGCAAGCCCACGTGCACTTCTTTGATTTTTCCAATGAGTCCATTGGCAACAATTTCAGCAGCAATGCGGAAACGGTTGTCGGAACGTTGCTGGGAACCCGTTTGAAAAATGCGACCATGCTTTTTAACCGCCGCAACGATGGCCTGTTGTTCCCCAATGGTGCGGGCAAGAGGCTTCTCTCCGTAAATGTCTTTGCCGTTTTTTGCGGCTTCAATGGTCACCAAAGCATGCCAATGGTCGGGCACAGCGAGCATGACGGTGTCGATGTCTTTGCGGGCCATCAATTCACGGTAGTCTTCGTAAGCCTGGCAATCGGTGTTGCGATACCGCTGGTTGATGGTGTCCACGGCGTTTTGCAAATGTCGTTTGTCGACGTCGCACGCAGCCACGATCTGGCAGTCTGGCTGGTTGAGGAACGCCCCGGTGTTTCCCGGACCCATCATGCCCCAGCCGACGACGCCCATGGTGATGCGATTGCTGGGGGCGTTTTGCCCAAAGACGCTCGATGGAACGATGGTGGGAAAGCCGAGCATGGCGGTCCCGGCTTTTAAGAAATGACGACGTGTGGTGCGATGGATGCGTTTCATGAAATTGATCTGATGCGATAACTAACTTGGGAATGCGAAGATTCGTGGATGGCGACCATTATCCAGGGATGCTTGTGGAGGTTTTCCACTCAACTAGTTATCATAAATGAACGGCTGACTGCATTACTCGAGGCAAGATGAATGCCGATCCATGATTGCCATGGAAGCGGAAGTTTACTAAGCCATTCTCGCGCGCATTAGAAATGGGTGGAAACACTCATTTTGCTATCGGCCGCGTGAGGCATGCACACTTCAACGTTGACATCAAATTCGGGAATCCTCATGATCGGAATTAAACAAAACATGATTCATCGACTGCTGATCTCCCTGTTGACGCTCCACGTCGCTGTGGCGGCGGGCGAGCCGGATGAACCGGCGACCCGAGAGAGTCCGCTGACCAGTTTGACGGAGGCGCAGAAATTACCCCGGATGGCCTTCAATGTAAGTCGACCGCTGTTACTTACAGGCATCGTCACCCTCGCTGATGCGGAGCGCAACTTGCTGGTGATTCAAGACGCCGCCAGCGCCATCGCGATTCGCCCCGACCCGCCGCAAATGCCCGTGCGAACAGGTCAGCGTGTCGAACTCCGGGCCGCCGACTCCGCGCCCTATCTCCCCTACTGTCCGACTTATCCGTTCAGCCCTTCAGGCAGCGACTTGCTGACATCATTTGAGCTTTCAAAGGAAACAGGAAACTACAAGCTTAATCGCATGCGCGGCTGGCTGGTGCCGCCCAGAACGGGCTTCTACACTTTTTGGATCGCCAGTGATGACTCGTCCTCCTTGTGGCTGAGCCCCGGTTTGGATCCCAGCCAGGCCAAGCGCATTGCCCACATCGAAACGGGATCATGGACGACCGCCCGACAATGGGACCGGTATGCAAACCAGCGCTCTGAACGTGTGCAATTGCAGGCGGGGAAGGCTTATTACATTGAAGCATTGCAGGAACAGCAAACGGGGGAGAATCACCTTGCCGTCGCCTGGTCGGGGCCTGACATGCCGCAGGCAGTCATCAGTGGGCAATATCTCGCGCCATGGAGGGAATCTGACGAGTCAGCGGATGGTGATCGAGCGATTGAAATCGGCAAGGGCATTATGAGGGAATACTGGCTGGACTACACTGCAGGCAATCTCGCCCCCGTTCTCTCAGGGGTGACCAACGAAGGCGGCTTGACGGTGCGAGGCCTGCAAATCAAGGTGCTTGATGACCATGTCTGGCCGGAACCGCATCCCATTCAGATCGGCCAATCGATTGCTGCCAGCAATATTTACCGATGGGTGGAAGGTGAAGGCGCTGTCACCTTCCTTTCCACCGACGGCGTTTCCGCCAACCTGGAACTTACTGAAGGCTCCAACCGGCTTCTGCTACGGGTTGCCCGTTGGCGGGGCAATCTTCCGCAAAGGCACACGAACCTTAGGGCGCGATTCCGGGGAGTGTGCGAGGGAGGCCACGACTTCGGCGGCCCGCTGATTGCGAGCATCGTCTGGGCCGCGACCGAGGAAGACGTGTCCTTTTTTGAACAAGCCGGTTCCCAGCCTCTTTCACCACCTACCTATCCATCAGACACTGCGGAAGGATCGTTCCCGGGACATTACTTCACTCGCGGGGTCGTGACTTTCAATGACCGCGTGCGCGACAAAGACATTCTGTATGTTCAGGACAAACTGGCTGGAATCTCTATCTCTCAAGACCATCGCCAACTGGGCTCCAGCCTGCGGGTTGGGCAGCTGGTGGAAATCGGGGGGCCACTGTTGCCTGGAAAACATGCACCAGCGCTTCAAGCATGGACGGTCAACGTGATGGGCTGGCAAAACATGCCTCTTCCAGCCATTCCTTCATCTCAGCCGGTGGGCGAGGGCGTGCGTGAAGGTCAATGGACGGAAATGGATGGAGTGGTGCGATCAGTGACGGCCAATGGAACCATGAGTCTCATGGGAAAAAACGGCCCTTTCCAGCTCTGGTTAAGCGGGGTCGATCCCTCCAAACTTGACCGCTATGTGAACTCGCGGCTTCGTGCACGCGGCGTGGTGTCATTGGAAACATTTCAAGCGCCGGCCTTGCTGGTGCCTGGACCGACCTTCATTGAGATTGCCCAACCCGCACCTGAAGTCTCCACCGAGCCTACGCCGATCTCCCAACTGACCAATGTTGAGTCCCAAAATGAATGGAGCCACATGGAGAAGGCAGTGGGCACCGTGACCTTTTGCGGCGAGCATCACTTTTTCATTCAAGACGCGACCGGCGGCATCCGGGTTCATCCCCTCGATGGCTCCCTTCCCAAACCTGGCGACAAGGTGCAGGTGATCGGCTTTCCAGGTCGGGCCGATGCCATCGCGCAGTTGACTGAAGTGACATGGAAGAGCGTCGAGCATGCACCAGCCATTGAAGCGGCAACCCTCGACCCATCGGAAGTGGACGCAAGTCACGCCAACTTGTTGGTCAAGGTGGAAGGCCGATTGGTTGCTCAAAAAACTCATGGAAGTGGACTCATATTTGAATTGCAATCAGGACGAACCGTTTTCGAAGCGGCGCTCACTGCTGATGCAAAAGAAGTGCCCGCTTTCGAGGAGGGGAGCATGCTCAGTGTCACTGGGATTTCCGTATTTCATTCATCATCCCAGCGGGCCAACCTTTTGTTGCGCTCACCAGCGGACGTCGTCCTAATCAAAGGTCCTCCTTGGTGGAATTTGAAACGCTCCGCCACCTTGATCGGGTTGTTGTTGACCGTGCTGGCGGCCACCATGATTCGGGTCCAGTTTCTCAATCGCCGGTTCGCCCATCAAAAAGCCGCACGGCTCGCCTTCGCACGCAGCATGCTGGAAAACCAGGAGAATGAGCGCCGCCGCATCGCCGCCAGTCTTCATGACAGTCTCGGCCAGGATCTGCTGGTGATCCGCAATCAAACTCACCGCGCCCTTCAATCCGCTCTGGATCATCCGGTGTTGCGACAGCGGTTGGAGGATATCTCAAGCACTACGTTGCAGGCCATCAACGAAGTTAGAGAAATTGCCCATAACCTGCGCCCCTATCAATTGGATCGACTCGGGCTTACCCAGGCGATCCGCGCCATTGTAAGAAAGGTGTCAGAAACCAGTCCGATCGATCTGGCCTCCCATGTCGACGAGATCGACCACCTCTTCGACAAAGAGTCCGAAATTCACATCTACCGGATCGTCCAGGAGGGAATCAACAACATCATGAAACACTCAGCCGCGACCGAGGCGGCCGTGGTGGTGAGACATCATCCCAGTCGCGTGTCCATTTCCATTCGCGACAATGGCAAAGGAATCGATCAGGATGCCCGATCCATCCGCGATGGCGGACTGGGATTAAGCGGAATCGAGGAAAGGGCAAAAATCATGAATGGCTCCATCACGATTGATTCCGCGCCCGGTCAGGGTGTAAGCTTGCAAATAGAACTTCCAATTCTCACCCTCGCGGAATGAGCGAAACCATAAAACTTCTCATCGTTGACGATCACCCGGTATTTCGCCGGGGTCTGCGTGAGATCATCGAAGAAAACGAAAGTCTGGAGATTGTTGGAGAAGCGTCCAATGGTGCCGAGGGTTTGGAACTGGCAGCCAAACTACAACCTGACATTGTCGTGGTCGATGTCGACATGCCCGAATTAAACGGATTGGACATGGCGCGACAGTTGAGAAAGATATTGAGCACTTCTCAAGTGGTGTTTCTCACCATGTATAAGGATGAAGACGTCTTCAACGCGGCGATCGACCTTGGTGTGAGAGGTTATGTGCTCAAGGAAAATGCCGGTGAGGACATCATCGAAGCGTTGCTGATTGTCGCAGAGGGCGAGACGTTTTTTAGTTCGACCATGGGTGCCATTGGACAGCGCCGGGAGGATCGCGTTCAGGCCTTGCTGCTGAGCAAGCCAAACCTGGATCAGTTGACTCCATCAGAGAAACGCATCTTAAAGTTGATCGCCGACGATCACACCAGCAAGGAGATCGCCTATCTCCTAAAAATCAGCGCGAAGACGGTGGAGAATCACCGGCTTAACATCTGCAACAAGCTCCACATTCACGGGTCCCACGGCTTGCTCAAGTTCGCGTTTGATCACAAGTCCTGCCTGTGATGGGATGCTGGGGAGGTGATGGTTCCGCCATTTATATGGACCGTAGTTCGGCGGGTAGCGCTGTGGACTGCTGCGTCGTTGAGGCTAATACATCACCGCCGAGCCGGTGTAGGGATTAATCACGAGCGTCCGGTGGTTGGCTGGCAAGCTATTCGGTGCCTTGTCCACATCCTCCACCAAGGCCAGCGTCAGCGACCAGATTGAAGCCCCCGCACCTCGAATCAAGGTGGTGCTGCCCTGTGGGGTGAAGGCAAACAATGGTGAAGTGTTGTCCTCGTCATCATCAACATCCATGGCCAACGGTGGCAGATTCACGAGCGTCGAAAAGGCGTTGTTTTCGATCATCATCACCGAAGCGTCCAGCCAGTTGACTTCGCCCAAGGGTTTCCATTCTCCCGTCGTTCGGTCCGGGGCCAGCCACTGCCAGCCCTGCGTAAGAATTGATCCCGCGTCAAGTTCGTCGGCGCGTTGCACAAACCTCATTCCCACCGGCCGGTTCTCCTTGACGGCCAACTGCGCGGCATAAGCCAGTTCGTTGATCAACCGGGCACCGGACGCCGACAATTTTTGCGCTTCCAGCGAACGACCAATGGTCGAGGTCGACATGGCAAAAAGCAGCGAAATGATCACGATGACCACCAGCAGCTCAAGCAGGGTGAAGCCGCATTGCCGCCTGGATGAAGCGGAGTTTGGCAATGTAGAGTTAGTTTTCAATGGACGTCATGAGTTTGGCCGCAGGAAGCTGCACGGCGGTGGTGAAAATCCGGTAGCCGAGCTTCCGTCCGGCCAGTTCCTGCTCCAGTTCGCGGATGTCATCTTCGTAGAGCTCCGCATCGACAAACAAACCGGTATTCATGAAAGCCTGCAATTCCATCGCTTGCGCCGCAACCTGCGTCGCCTCCATGGCATCCCAATCACGCTCGTCCAAGGCAACCAGCGTGAGCCGAATCATGGGAGGTATCTGGTGGCGTGAACGGGCGGCCAGTTCCGATGTGTCGGGCCACTGGTGGCGTCGCGAATCGTAGATGTAGTTCGGAGCGACATCGGTATCCTTGTCAGTGGTTCCCTTGGCGGCCGGCCACAATGGTTGAATGACCAGCGCCAGGATGTTCTCGGCCAATGGTTGTGAGTCTTCTGCCAGCGCGGCGCGAAACCAGTCATACAAACCCATTTGCGAAGCCTGGTCTTCGATCCACGGGATCGGCGTTGCGTCGGCATTACCGGGTGTCACCATTCGATAAAGTGACAACTTTTCGGTGGGCTGGCGAAATTCCATCAACCGAAACCGTTTGCGCTCAGGGACCGCCGGAGCGGCTAGAAATCCCGGACGACGCGGCAGATCGCTGTCAAAGCAAGCATACCAGCCCCAACCATTCATTGTGCCCGAAAGCTCCACTGGCGATAAAGCCGCCGGAGTCGTCCTGCCAGTATCGATGCTTTCCCCAACCGGTGCCTGGAAAAACAACGCATGCCCAGCCGCAAGCACGCTTTCATTCAAAAGAGTGGTTACCGGACCGGAGACAAAATGAAGCTCCGACTGCCTTTCGTAATGTTCCGGGTTGCCATCATCATCGAACTTGTAGCCCCAGTAGGAGTTCAACGTCGCTTGTGACAATCGGGCGGCTATGGCATCGAAGGCGGCCCGGGCTTCGCGAAAGGAATCCGTGCGCTCCTTGGTGTCGGTCCACGCCACCTGCGTATCGGCAAGAATGCGAGCCAGCGAAATCAGCAACAGTGAGGCCACCGCCATCGAGACCAGCAGCTCGACCAACGTAAACGCTGCGATGCTTTTACGGCTCTTCATGGTGTAGGACTGGTTGAGGGCAGCTTGTCTGTTTGGGCGAGCAACACTTGCGTGCTCCGGCACAGCTCGGGAGTCGCAAAGGCCTGCTCCGCGTTCATTCGATCGGTGACCAAAATCTGCAACGCCTTCAGTTTAGGATTGGAACCCCAATTTTCTGCCCCGGGCAGGGGTTCTGCATCTGCAACGGCGACGCGCGCGGTGAAGATTCGATCAGCCGCATCATTCTCCAGGCGCATCCCCTGTCCATCGAAGAAAAAATCTTCGCTCTCACTGGACTGCCGCTGATTCAACACCTCCTGCCAATCGCGCATGCGGTAGTCTGCGGCAACGAACTGTGCGATCCGTGCTTCCGCCGTGCGTGCGCCAGCTTCCCGAAGGGTGTTGAGGGATACCGGGATGAGTCCCACCAGAGCAGCGACCACCGATGAGGCAAGGCCCACAGAAAGCGCGGTCTCGGCCAGGGTGAATCCTTGAGATTTTCTGGTTTTGGTTTTGATTTTGGTTGGATTTAGGGATGCTGGTTTCACGGTGCGAATGTTTTTTTGTTGATGATTCGGAAGCGGTAATGATCGTCGATGGCTTCAGTGGCATTGGTATTTTCAATAAGTGCCGGCAGGGTGGGATCGTTGGGATCCACATATCGCTCGATCAGTGCGGAGCCGCGTTGTTCGGCGATGAGCGCATCAGCATTCTCATCCCATTCAGCCGCTGCACTGGAGCGTGCTTTTTTTAGTGCCTGCACCCGATAATGGACCTGAAAGGTATTGGAACGCGTGGTGAGTCGGGGATACAACTGGTTGTATGGTGACTCGCGCACGTTGTCACCGGTAAGTTCCATGCCATCTTTTTGGGTGTTGAGACTGCCATTCCACCAAGTGACCACATTCTCAAAGGTGGGATCGGGAGTGTTCATGACCCGCTGCGGATAAGTTCTGCCTTCTATCTTTTTGGGCACCAGGAATATCTCGCAAATTTCCGAAGCACTGCGGAAAATGTCACCTGCATTGAAGCGTCGATGAAAGCCTCTCATGGTTTCCTCAGCGTTGATCTCAAACATCGTTTCATACTTCAGCCAGTTATCCCAGGCCTTGTAACACTCCTGTTTCTGCTCGGCGCCAGCGCCCCATGTGGAGGCGTCGCCCGCCCATGCCACTTCCGTAGGAACGGCGCTGAGACGCGTTCCACGCAGGGCGGCATGCAGGCCGGTTTCCCGTCGTAGATAAGTGAATGGCATGATTTGTTGGTTCATGTTGATCTTGCCGGATGTGGAGAGCGGCTCACTGATCGCGTAAGGTTCCACCACCGGCATCCAGAACAGGTCGAGCAGCAGGTGATCACGTGGAGGACGAAAGCCATAATGATCCACCTGGGTCGGTTCCGCACCCGACGCCGTGCTGCGGGAAGGAGGGTTGGGACTAAACAACAAGGTCTGCCATGGCCCCACCTTGTTGCCGATGCCCGGCACGGGATGCACGCCACTCGGCAACGAACCGAACGCCACCGCCGAGGCGATTTGACGATTGGGCGCATAGTTACCGGCATCTTCGGTGTCGGTGTAATCGAACAAGCTGAAGTAACTGGTGCGATCCGTGGTGGTGTTGGTTTTGAATCCGGTGGTATCCGGTTGGTTGATATAGGGTCCATCCTCAACACGGCCAATGCCGCTGTCCCAATCACCCGGACGGCTGGCGCTGCCGGCTCCGGTATTGTAAGCGCCGTCCAGACGATACGGTGTCGCCGGTTGACAGTCCTGCCAGTAGGCCACCTCTTTTAACAATCCGTAGGGTTGGATTTGATTCAGATTGGATCCATTCAAGACATAACCTGCCGCCTGCCAGGGATGCAAGCGGCCGCCCTTGGTAGGGTAAAGCACCGATTGCTGTTCCATTCCCCGTCCATAATGTCCTTGATAACTGTTCGCCGACCTTCGCAACGTTTGCGCCATCCATGTGGTTCCTGGAATGCCCGCCGGCGCGGTTCCAGGGGTAACGCCCGTAAGATAGTCGGCATGAGGGGCATAATAAGTCGCGGGGATTTCCCGCAGTGCGCAAAGAAGCCGGTAGTCGCCTTTGTTTGGTCCGCCGGCGTGTGCCGCCACGGAACGCACGACATCACCAGGAACAAAAAGGTTCTCTGCAGGATTGTCATTCACCAAACGGCTTTGAACGCTCATTTTATTCTTCGCGTTTTCCCAGGTCCAGTCGACGTCATCCCAGCTTATCTTGGGGCGCTGGCGTGCCCGTGGGGTTGGCCAAGGCGTCGTTGAATCGGGAAAGGTTAGGTTGGCCGTTTGGATCAAGGTGGCATCGCTGATGGCTCCCGGATCAGGACTGCCAATGTGGGTTTCGATGGTGATCGGTCCTCCGGTGAAGGTAAAGGTATCACCTACGGACACGTCGACCTCCACGCTTACAAAAGGAAATTTCTCCACGGGATTGCTGCCCCCATCCACCAGCTTGGCGGTTGCCCGGGAGCGGAAGAATTGGGCGTGCAACGACGTGTAGGCGCTCGACCTCCCTTCGTCCCAGGTGTCATAGCAGGGCATGCGTGCGTGATTCACGGCATCGGCGGGAAAGCCGAGCGATGCCCCATTCACCCTCCAGGTTTCGAGACCGCGAATGCGATAATTGACATCCGGCGAATAACCTGGCAGACCCACCACGGGCGCGAAGGGTTGCAAGATCAAAAAGGCACGCATCTTGTTCGTCTTGTCGGCGATGTTGTCGCCGTCCTCGTCTTTTGGCGTGCCATCGGGCAACAGTTCGACATCGGTCGCGATGAACACCAAGGCCGCTTCAATCACACTGGGAAAGTGGCCGAAAGATTTTAACGTTTCGCCAAACGGTTCCACGCCAGCGCCATTAGTCACCACTGGAGCCGCCGAACCTTCGGCGAAAAACTCTGCGCCGTTGGCATCGGTCGACACCCGTGTCGGAGGAAGGAAACGGTATTCTGGATCGGTGTGGCGGCTCGCTGGATTCACCCCCCAGCGCACCATGTCGAACATGTTTAACAAGATCTGATTTTGGTTCCTCTCGCCATACTTGTTTCTGAAAGTTTGCGCACCGAACCCAGGCACGGGCTGTTGGGTGAGCCGTTGCAAATAGCTAAATACCTTTTGATTGCCTGCCAGTTCAAAGTCTGCCACAGGACTCTGTGAGGAGCCGCGGTTGTTTAAACTTTTCCAGGTTTCTGCGCGTTGGAAGTAACCTTGTTCTCCGGCAACATTGGCGCAGAATTCCAAAAGCTTGTCCTTCGAGTTGCGAGCCTCCGTTTCGGCCTGGATGGGCCACAGGGAAATACGCGGACGATTAAACCCGTTGGTTTCCGGCGCACGACTATGGGCGGTGAGAAAGAACCGGCCAGTCTCCAGATCCCGGGCATCAACCGATCCAGCGGATAGGTTGGGCTGCCGTTGTCCGCTGACCGGATCATATTCCGTGCCGAAGAAAAATTCATCCGTCGTGGCAAACAAACGTTCGCGTTTGAATGGCAGGCCGTTGGGGGAAGATACCAATTCGCTGCCGCCGCGTGATCCCTGACCAGATTCACCGAGGTGAATACGTGGCAATAAGTTGTAGACTCCACCAAGCCACGTCTGATACTCCGGCTTGTTGCTCACGGTGCCATCATTGATGATGTTCGGATAACGCCACCGGTAACGCGGGTCAAACCCTTGCAGAACCACACTTAGCGAAGTCATTCCCGGATGCCCAGGATACCGCTGAAACTCATTCTGTGCGGGAGGGAAATAGGCGTAGTTGCGATCCGTCCAACTGGTGGTGCGGGGCACGTCCCAAGGAGTGCCTTCGCCTGCCGTGTTGATGTTGACCTTGCAGCTTTCGTCATCCGTCCAGAAGGCGATGCGTCCAACGATCGGGTTGTTTTGCGTGACCGCATCAGGATCAAAGGTCACCTTCTCCGCAGTTCCACCCGTCGGTGCGACGAGTTTGCCATCTTGCAACACATACAACCAGCGCGTGGGCATTGGAAGTGGTTGCTGATCGGTGCCTCCAGGCACCGCCTGGGTGGTGGAGATCCCGAATCCACCCACGCCCGTATTGCCTGTTCCCGGCAACGCGGTGGGACTGAGGATGGGGTAGATTCGATCAATGGTTCCGTTGGCATTCAATCGGGCAACCGGTTCATTCAAGTCGGTGAAACGTGCCGGAGCAGTGTCCCATCCGCCCAAACTGGCCGCTTCGTCGGCCGCAACAAAGTCCGCGCCAGACTCCACCATCTTGTCGGAGCTGTATAACTTCCACACGGACTCCGTTGCAGAACGTAACTGTGCCGTCGATCCTCCACCAGGATGGGGACTGGTGCCGAACACGCGAATCATGCCCGGTTGGGAAGCCCAGGTTCTGGCCATACCCAAATCCGCCGTTGCCTGCTGAATCTGACCCATCACGATGGATGCCGGCATGTCCGACAAGGTGCGCGCCTCGGCCGTTTCACTGAAGGCCGCTGAAGACTTGGTTTCCACCGTGCCCAGAGAGAACATGGCCAGGACCAGGACCATCAGGATGGACATGATCACCAATACCAGAACCAGCACCATGCCGGATTGTGAACGGGAACGGTTTGCCGCCACCCCTTGGCGGTTAAGTCCGTAAGGTTTCATCCCCTCCCGGCAGGAAGTTGGTGGAACGGAACGGCGTCGGCGCAACACCAGGCACAAACCACCCGTCAATAAAAGCAATACCCGCCCAGGTTCAGGAACCACCGCCACTCGAACATGGTAACCGTGCTCATTGAGCAGGCTCTCCCATTTCAAACCCTCGGCCAGTTCAGGCATATCGTCAAACACCAGGTCCCCACTGTAAACGGTTGCCGCCGTTACCCCTGACCAATCAATCAAACGCCAGGTATCTCCCAGAGCCCAACCGATGAAGTCATCATTGGACAGTCCCGTGGTGTCAGTCAGACTCAGGCTCCCACTTAGTTGAACCGTCGAGTCGCTGGCGATCACCAATAAATCGTTGTTATCCAGAGGATTTAGAAGATTGTCTTCCGCGCCAACATTGTTCCAGATGTTCAACTCCAGCGTGCCGCCCAGGCTGGTAACACCGGTGCCAGAGTTAACCAGACGCAATGACTGACCTCCGAGACCGCTCGACGTCCCAACGGAAAGAAAGGAGCCGTTTCCAAGCGTGATGTTCTGCTGGCTGGAACTTAGTCCCACCTGACCGCTCCCGGCGAGCCGTCCACCGCTTTGGACCAGCACATGGCCAGCGCCGGTGGCGGAGGTTCCCAGCGCGTTGTTGGCGAGAAGCACGCCTTGTTCAATGGTCGTCGTTCCCGTGTAAGTGTTGGCAGCCGTTAGCGTAAGGATACCGAGTCCCCGCTTAGTCAAACCGCCGTCCACCACATCATCGCCATCAAGATTACTATGCTCAAGGACCTGGTTGACGGTGATATTAAATCCATTGGTGTCAAAGACGGCACCGTCATCGCGAACATTGACCCGGGTAAGCCCCTGAAGGTAAGATCCAGTGCTCTGGCTGGCCTGGAGAGTGCCTCCGTTAAAGTTAAGGATGCCGGAAGATCCGCCGCCTTTTGCAACCCCACCGGTAGTCAAAGTGCCGCCATCGAGATTGACCTCCCCGACACCACCACCTTGGGCAATTCTGGTGTAGCCTGTCACCCCGGTGGTAACCACGCCCTCGGCGGATAGAGTCAACGTGCCGTCGCCTCCCTCCCCGACCCATAGCTCGTTGGTGGCGTTGAAGGTTCCGCCGCTGACATTCAGTGTGGAGGTGCCTCCTGCAAATGAACTTAACACCGTCTGGCCGCCAGTGGTGGCCGCATTGACGGTGCCCCCGGTGAGGTTGTAAGTCCCGTTTCCTCCATTGTCCCGCCCGATGACAAACCAGTTATTCGAGGAAACCGTTCCGGACGATTGGTTAAAGACCCCAGTTCCATTTTGACCAACCCATAACTCGCCGGATGCGTTCAACGTTCCTCCCGTCATGTGGTAAGTTCCATTGGCACCGGTGGCATTGCCTACGATGAAAAGGTCCGCACTGAGGCTGCCGCCCGATTGATTCATCACACCAATGGCGGTGGCGTTTTCAGAGGAATACGGGCTCTGCCCCACGCTGAAGGTTCCTCCTGAAATGATGGCCCCGCCATTCAGGTTGAGTGTGCCAGTCCCCCCCGAGCCCCCGATCGCGAATCCGAAATTGGAATTCACTGTTCCTGCGTCGACCGTCAACACGCCGGTTGGATAGTCGGCATTTCCCCACGAACTATGGCCAACGTTGACATAATTGAAAGAGGCGCTGCCCGTCGTATTGATGTTCATCGTGCCATTGCCTGAACCATGTCCTATGGAGGCGTCGCCGGTTGCGCTGATGCTGCCAGAACCAGTCAGGTTGTAGGTGCCTGTGCCATACAAACCGACGTTGAACCACCCGGTGGTTAAGGTGCCTGCGGAATGGGCAACGGTCGCACTCCCAAACCATCGACCCGCTTCAAACCCCGCCACGGTCTCATCGCTGCTGATGGTGACTGTGCCGTTGATTAATGCGTTGTCAGCGGAAGTCGGCTTCGCATCGCCCTCCCAATTTGCAGCGGTGCTGAAATTGGTGTCCTCCCCACCTCCAGAGTCCCAGACAAAGTCGGCTGCCTCCAACATCTGAAAACAGAAGATGGAGCAAACCGTCAAAAGGCTGGAAGCGCGCAATGGATTTTTCATACTTCCCTTGAAAATAAATCTTCCGTGCTTTGGGAACAATAGGTGCAAACACCTAGCCTCTTGATGATGAACGCCCTTTCCACTGCGGAGCCGTCGTTTTCCCGGGGTTGACCGTGATTTCCGCGCCGATATCCCAACCGTGGCGGCAGGATTTGTTTTGCATGCGATTGGAAAAATTGCTAAATCCTCAATCCGATGATTTGCAGAATTCTTCTATTTCTCGCCTTCGGACACCAAGCGATGGCTCAGGTTCACCCTGGACTGCAGAGCCACGAAGCGTTCATCAGGGAGATCGCGAACAAAAAGTGGGAGTGTTCCTACACGAGTTATCCCGAACTGCGATTTCACGAGAACAAAATCGAGATCCTCGCCGGTGATGAGAGGGTGACTTCTGAATTGACCAAAGTCAGCCATCCCGAGCCTGGCATCATCCGCGTCGATTACGAGTCTGGCGACATGACGCTTTTCACCTTTTCAGATGATCTACAGACCTTCGTCGTCGCCTACATGGAGGAAATCAGCGAGTTCACCGTGCCGGGTGCCGCCGCTCCTCAAAAGTTGCCGTCAACAACCGCTGATAAACCCGTTGAGATCGAATTCAAAGATCATCCTTACTGGAAAAAAAGCCGTCTTCACGCCGACAAAATGGAGGTCCTGGACGAAAGCGGCGTGCCCTTTGCAACCAATCAGAGCATCGGATACCTCCCGCATGTCCAAGGAATCATCCTGCCCGAAAAGACCGTTGGCGCAGTGATCATGTCGCGAAAGTCTCCTGGTGGATGGTATCTGCGGGGTCATAACGTGGGAACCGGTGTTCGCACTGAGAAATCAGGTTATTTCCGACCTTTCCTCGCCAGTAAACTGGAAAACTTCCCCCTCCGCTCGGCTCATTTCAATCACCCTCTGTTGCTCGCGGGTTTCGACCAACTTGCCTCAGCTCAGGAGCGCTACAGCATTCAGCTGGCGATCGACAACTATGGGGAAACCTCAGCACAGGTGGCCAGCTGTTACCATGAGATGGGCAAACTTCGCGGTTATGCCCGTAGCTACATGGGGGCGCCCGGACTGCTCAAACAAGGCTTCGATCATCTCCAGAAAAATTATGCTGACGACAAGACCCGGATCTTGGAATACGGCACCGACCTGGCCGAAGCTCAATGTGATGCCGGTGAATTTTCCGCCGCTAAAGCTACGTTGTCCGGCATCTATACCCTGCTTTCGCCCGCAGGAGGCGAAGTGCGCAGCCGCTTCTTTTTCTTCAAAGCACTGGGGACGGCTGAATTTGGTTTGCGTGCCTACCCCCAGGCGGCCCAACATTTTCAATCCAATTTAAAACTGACCACCGACGCTGGATTGAAATTTGATGCCATCCAATGCCTCCTGGACATCATCCCGTGTCACCTGGCTCAAAATCAACTCGGACCTGCCAGCGCAACCCTCAAACAATGCATGGCCGTCCAAGATCAAATGACCACCGAATCCAAGAATCGAAACTTCGACACCTGGAAGCTCGCCTTCGCCTGCGTCGCCATGGGTGAAACCGAGAGCGCCATCAAATACGCCCCCACCCGTCCCCGACGCAATTCTGTGACCTATGAGGAATATGGTCGGCTTGTCAGTCTGTTTCATGGTGGCGACCGTCCAGGTGCCCAGAAACTTGCCAAAGAGTTCATGGGGCGCTTCCAAAATATCGCGGAGATCAACATCCGTGACGACATCGATCCCATCACCGTCAAACTCACCCAAGCCATTGCGGACCCTTCGCCCGCCAATGTCACCGCGCTGGAGCAACTTTGGGCCACCCAGGTGGAGAGCTTGCGCAATCGCCCCCTGAAAAACTATCTGTTCGCCCGCGTGATGGTGGTCACACTTAACAAGCTCAAGAGCGGTCGCTGATTGATTGATTGACCAGGAAGTGAGGGGTATGGCAGCGCATGCATTTTTTACTCACGAATGACGACGGTATTGACGCCCCGGGCCTGGCGGCCCTTTCACAGGCGGTCGGATTGATCCGTGGTGCCACGTTCACCATCGTCGCGCCCGCCACCGAGCAGTCGGAGTGCGGACACCGCCTCACCACGCGGGTGCCATTGATCCTCCAGCAATTGGACGAACACCGCTACAGCCTCAACGGAAGCCCGGCAGACTGCACCCGGGTCGCCTTGCATCATTTAAAATTGAAGCCCGACTGGGTGTTTGCCGGCATCAACTCGGGTGGCAACATGGGTCAGGACCTGGCAGTGTCCGGCACCGTGGCCGCGGTTCGTGAAGCGGCCTATCATGACGTGCCCGCAGCAGCGTTTTCCCATTATCTGATTCGCGAAATTGAACTCGATTGGTCAAGGGCCGCCCGCTGGGTCGCCGAGCTGATCACCACGCGACTTCTTCCTACCTCACCCCCAATCGGCCAGTTCTACAACTTCAATCTGCCTCATCATCCGCCCGGAGCCCTGTCCTTGCCTGGCGTCGTGGAAAGCGCCCCCGCCCGATCGCCACTGCCTGTGGTGTATGCCCCGCTCACTCTGGCCGATGGCACCACTCAATTGATGTATGGAGGCCGTTATCCCGACCGCGGGCGCGATCCCGGTTCCGATGTGGAAGCGTGTTTTTCAGGCCATGTTTCGATGAGCACCCTGCATCTTCCAAGTTAACCTGCACCCGCATCCGCACCCGCTGGTTTCTTCAGCTTTGGTCCCTGGGATTGGGTCCAGCGAAACCCATTCCCGGTTGCCTCAGGCAGTTCGATCCATTCGCCTTCATAGGCCTTGTCGGTGCGCAGTTTCCACTGCTCGTCCTGGACCTCATGCAGGGCCCGATTGCTGTCCTTCGCCTCGCGACGCATCATCAAAGTGCGGTCCTCGTTCTCCGCGTTGACGGTCCGCTCCACATAATCGCCCCAGTCGCCGGCCGGCTTCTCGCGCAGGTGCAGCAGGCCGCGATGATCCTCCCCCACCAGACGGTTGTCCTTGAGCTTTTGGATTTCGGCCATGCGATTGCGCTGACGCTCCACCGCCTCCTCATAACTGACATTGGCCGCATCGGGTGCGGAAGGTTCGTCGCCTTTGTATTGATAGACATCCAGCCGCATCGTGACGTCGACCTTGATGGGCTCGGGAGTCGACAGGCTGATCGCGGGCAACGAACACGAAGCCAAAAACAGCCCGGGCATGAGGCCCAGCCCAATCGAAACTAATGCAGGATGACTCGTCATTCAGTGGTGGTCAGAGGTTTGTCGTCAGCAGTCCAGCGGTGATCATACACGTTGATGTCAAAATTGCGCGAGCCATGTGGACCGGTAAATCGCACCTCGCCTTTGCCTTCGCGACCATACAACCGGAACTCCGCCGCCGCCTGGTCATACTCGAAATCACGCAACGTTTCCAGTCCGATTTGAGTCATCTGTTTCTCCAGTTGGGTCCAGTCACCCGGCAGGCTCTTGACGGCATCATTAAGCGCAGTGATGGAAAATTTCCCCGGACTATCGTTCTTGAAATTGCCGTCGGCCTGAAACAATTCGTGCATGTTTCCTTGTGCCACGAGGGTGGCATCGACATTGCCCTGCATGAAAAAATAGGTGGGGAATAATTTTTGGGTCAGTTCATTGGTCTGCACTTTTTTTCCACCAATCCACCCATCCCAGCTATAGGTGTCGTCATTATAAACATTGACCTCGCCGTTCACATAACCCTCGTAAGCCTCGGCACCGAACTTCGCATAAATCCCGGCGGCATCGTAAGTGATGGTCAGATACGCCTTGCCGGTTTGCAGTTCCTTCCAACGAATCCGATCCACCTCAAAGGTCTCCACCAGGTTGTTGTCCTTGTCTTTGAGAGGCAGGTTGAACCGCACGCTGCCGTGCATGCCTTCGAGTTGAAGTTTGTATTCATCCAGGGTGTAGACGTCCGCAGGGATTTGCAGTTCTGCCTCCAACGTGCCGCGCACCACCTCCGTATTGATGTCGAACGGCAACGGTTTGCCAAAACCCTTCAGCGGCTTGCCTTTCGGCGCGAGGATCAGCTTCCCACTATGAATCTGCAATTGCCGGATGCTCCACGCGGCCTCCGCAGGCGTGGGTTCGGCATCGATCAGGGCGCTCGCCGCTTTCAAGGCAAACGCCTCGTCATCGGTCACCATCTGCGCCCCGCCCGGCGGACTTTCGGCACCCTTGCTGACGTATTTGCGGTAGTAGTCCACATACCAAAACAAATCCTCGCCGACATACAGGGTGGGGCTGACGACTTCGATTTTGTCGATCTGCTTGTTCATCAACCCCTGGAGGGTGAAATGCACAAAGATGCTGTCCAACTCCGCCACCGCACGCAGCGGCTCGTAGGGCGAAGGAATGGTGAGATTCGCCAGCTCGATGCGCTGGGAGGCCAGGTTGCGCGTCAGGTCTTCTGCCAGCAGAGGACTGTTGGTGGCGTGAAATTCGAGGTTGAACTTCACGGCGGGCAACCCCGGAACCAGATTGGCAATCGTGATGCTGCTCTGGGTGATGTCGAGCTGTCCGACATGCCAGGGTCTGCCGCTTTCTGCTTTAGGCGCCGCTGGTGCTGTTCGGGCAGGTTCATCAAGCACCGGAGCCGCAGCCGCCGCTTTTTCGTTGCTGTCGATCAATCCCATCAACGCATCACCAGCCTCCAGACTCGCACCTTCCAGTCGCATCGACTCGATCCGCCGTTTGGTCCACATCTCGGACAGTTTCACCGTCCCTTCGAATGAGGAGAAATTCGCCACGGGGAATGGCAGGCGGGAGAGAGTGGGCAACCGCGCCTCCACATCGTCGAGCCGGATTTTTTGCACCTTGCCGTGGGATAAATCCAGGGTGGTGATGTTGATGTTTCCTCGCGCCTCGACGGGTTCGGGTGCAAGCACCAGCAGATCGCTGACGCCTTCCGCGAGGGTGAGTTCATCAAAATTCAGTTTTTGCCACCAGGGGGATTCGGTTTTCGGCTCCTCCTGGTCCTGATCGGCAGGGGCCGCCGGAGCCGTGGTTTTGGACGCCGCAAGCCAGGGCGTGTTCCCATCCCGCATCAGCAATGACGGTTTTCTGAGGACCAGCTTTTGCACATGAAAGTCTTTGTTCCATCGATCTGGAATCATTGCGAGTTCACCAAAAGGCAGCTCAAAAAACGGCTTCGGCTTCACCCCGGGCTCACCGTCCTTTTCCGGAAACTGCAACAGCCCGTTGATCACGGTCAACACCTGCGGCGAAGCCGATTGCCAGCCCTCCTGATTGATCCGCAGTGCCTTCACCTCAAGGCTGGCGTCCGCGTTCAAATGGAAGGACATCAGCGCCTCATCTTCCAATCGGACTTCGGCTTTTTCAATGCCACCATCCGCCACTTCAATTTCCCACGGAGCCGCCGCAACGGGATCTGCGACGATTGGTGGAACCTCATCAGATTTCGCCAAAAAGCTTTCACGCAAAGTTTTCGTCCAGGCAATTTCGGGCTGCTTGAAGAGGAGTTTCTTGAACTGCCAGCGCTTGAGATCCTGCAGCGTCTCGATCTCCCATTCAATCTGCGGAATTCGCACATGACCTGCGTTCTCCGGCGTTTCAATGGCCAGTCTTTCCAGATGCCATTGCTGTGGCCCCGTTTGAAGTTGTCCGCCAAGCTCCCAACGCAAAGCCGAAGTCTCCCCATTCATCGTCCCGCGAATGTCCGGCAAAAAAACGCCGCTCTTGTTCTCGGCATCAAATCCATCCGCCTTGAATGCCAATCCCTCCACTCTGATTTCGTTGACCTCAATCCCCCGAATCATGGGTGGAGCCGGATCAGCTGCGACGTCGACCACCGGAGGCAGAGTTGCTGACTCCCGCGAAGCAAACAGACTCATCAGCGTCGGCGTGAGGTGAAGCGTCGATTCACGAATTTCCACGTTTGCCAACTTGAGCACTCCGTCCTGCACCTGTCCTTTCAATTCCAGATGCTGGACCGAAAACGGTGGCTCACCATTGCCTGCATTGACTCGACCATCTTCAATGACCAGACGTTGCAGTCCACTGTTGACCATCCCGGCAGCGTCCCGAACCAGTTGCTCACCTTCATAGTTTAGCTTTAACTCCACCGCTGTATCATCGTTCATGCGCAGTTTGATCAGCGCATCTTTGATGGTGATACCGCCCACATAAAACGGCGCCGGAGGAGCCTGGTTTGGCACGTCATCGGGTGAAGCTTGCAGCCATCGCCGCAGTTGCGCTTCGCCGATGTCCACCTGCGGGTGATCAAGCACCAGTTCCCCAATTTTACCCTCCAACAACTCTCGCCAGCCCGGATGGACCGTAAAAAGAGGCAGCCTGAGCAGTTCCCCACCCGTCAACCGGTCTTTGACGACCAGGTCAGTTCCATTGACGCGACCCTCACCGCTCAAATCGACGGTCCCGACGGTGATTTCATACGGCTCAAGGTAAGTAAGCGCCCGGTTGGTGAGCGACACGCGGTAAACATAAGCCATCCAAGCGCTGCCCATCAGAAGCAAAATTGCCAACACCGACGTCCATGCCGCCCAACGGAACAGACGTCTCCATCGCGAACGACGCTTGGGTTTGGCTGGTTCACCCGGCATGAGTTGCTCATCTTACCCGCCGCTGAACGAAGAGCAAGCATGCAGGGCGTCCCGCTTCAACGGAAAGGGATCAGTCGTCCGACAGAAACTCCGGGTGCTGCTCAAAAAACGGCAGCCACGTGTCCGTCTTCAAACCCGGAGCATTGGATCGCACGATGTTCAGTGTCACCTGCAACTCCACCAGCGCGGTGTCGATCCGGCTTTTGCTCACCCCACCCAACGTCGAAAGCTCCCGTCGTAATTCGGCGGTGGTGCGTGATTCGCGGCGAATCAGTTCATAAGCACGACGGGCCAGCGGGCCGCAATCAGAGACCGGCTTGTGATGCTGCGGATAATGTTCTTCGCGAAGGTATTGAGTGCACATCAACACCGCCAGACCACCTGGCAATTTCCCATAAAATATCTCGGAAGGAAACTGGGCTGGCAGTTCATTTTTCCATGCCCAGATCGCTTCCACCTTCCGTCCCCATCCTTTTTGACCTGGCTGGCGTCCCGGAAGGTCGACCATATCCCAGAGACTGGGGAGCGTGGATTTTTTTGAACCAAAAATGAGGCAGACTTTCACCTTCAAGACAAACTTGTGGGCCTGTTCGAGGGTTTTGATTTTCATGATCGCAAGGCTGTCAGTCTACTTGATTCCGCACCAGCGTTGGATGCTGCGAAAGTCGTCTGAAAGCGAAGTTTGCATGGATTGCGCAGGCGGCAAGGGATTGCTGGCGCGGAAGTGGTCGGGGGTGTCCCACACCCGCCCCCAAATCCTTGCATGCAAAGCATGACACTGACCAATTTCCAAAGGCGTGTGGGACACCCGCCACCACGTCGGCATTCTCAAATGTCTGACACTTTACACACATTCCTGATATTTATCCTTAAACCCCTTGAGTTAGTGCCATTCTCTCCTGACCCACTTCCCACTGGCCCCATTTTCCCATTTTCGTGTCCCCGTTCCATTCCTTATCTAGCATTCTCAGCAGTCCACTGATTCACCTTGTCCATCGAACTCATATCCCCCCGCACGCAGGCAGCAAGATAGAATCCGAGAGCGCCAACCTTGTCGTTTACAATATTCCAATAAAGGTCACCCATCTGCCTGAGAGACTCGGCATCCTGATCGATAAAGGACCTGCGAATGTGGTTGTCATCGATAAGTGAACGGTTGAACCAAGGCGATTCATATGGTCCAGCAACAGTTCTTAAAAATGATGATTTCCATTTGCTAAGATTTTCACTGCTAAGCTTATCTCCCAACAATTCACCAAAAATTAACCAACCTAATTCAGCGATCTTGTCTTTGCTAATCCCTGCAGAATAGGACGCCAGTCTCCTGGCAACAGACATATCACGAGTTTCTATAAGTCTCAAAACCAATGCTTCTGCTTCACAATTTGAAGGCATGGTGCTCTCTACAGCATCGTCAACTACTCGATCACGGACAATGTATTTCTTTCGACATGTCGAGCAAAATACCAGTAAATACAGCAGCAAAATCAGAATTTTGATGTTCATCCTTTTGACTAGTGGGTCGGGCACCCCCTTCGCTTTCACCACTACATACCCTTCTCTACAGGAACACGGACCATGTTGCCCCACTCGGTCCAGGAACCGTCGTAGTTGCGGACTTTCTCGTAGCCGAGCAGGTATTTCAAGACGAACCAGGTGTGGCTGGAGCGCTCGCCGATGCGGCAGTAGGCGATGATGTCGTCGTCTTTTTTCAGACCCAGATTGGTTGCGTAGATCTGCTGGAGTTCTTCAAAGGTTTTGAAGGTGCCATCCGGATTGGCGGCGGTGGCCCAGGGTTGACTTTTGGCACCGGGGATGTGTCCGCCGCGAAGAACACCTTCCTGCGGATACTCGGGCATGTGGGTGACTTCACCGCTAAATTCTTTGGGGCTGCGGACATCGATCAAAGGTTTTTTGGCGCGATGATGGGCGAGGGCCTGATCGAAATACGCGCGATGCTCTTCGTCGTTGCGAGTTGCGGGTTGCGGGTATTCGCTGGGTTCGAAGTTTGGCACGGCACGGTTGGTGGCGCGTCCTTCGGCGATCCATTTCGCACGACCTCCATCAAGAAGTTTGGCGTTGGTGTGGCCAAAAAGTTGAAACACCCACATGGCGTAGGTCGCCCACCAGTTGTTTTTGTCACCATAGAAAATGACGGTGGTGTCGGGGGTGATGCCATGCTGGCGGACGAGTTTGGTGAATCCTTCCGGGTCGACGTAGTCGCGCACGGTTTCATCGTTGAGATCACGCCGCCAGTCGATGTGCACCGCACCGGGGATGTGGCCGGTGTCATAAAGGAGCAGATCTTCGTTGCTTTCGACGATGCGGATGGCGGGATTGTCTAGATTGGCGGCGAGCCAGTCGGTGTCGACGAGGGCGTCAGGGTGGGCGTAGGAAGCGAATTTGGTGCTCATGATGAAAATAGGCAGTCGAAGAAAAGAAGCGGGGGCTAACATGGCCGCTGCACTGGTGATCGCAACCGCAAGCTTTGAAGGAGCGCTCGCCCTAGCCCTGAATGATGAAGTCGCTCATGTCCTGCGGCAATGGTGCACTCCAAGAGAGGGTGCCATATTCGTCCTCCAGCTTGAGCTGGTGCGAATGCAGCGCTTGACGCGGCATCAAAAGCTTGGAGGCCAGTTCAGCCGTCCAACCTTGTCCGACAATCGCCAGATAGAGAGTCTCGTCCGTGCCATACAGTTTGTCTCCCACGACCGGATGGCCATTGTGGGAAAGATGCACCCGCAATTGATGCATGCGACCGCTATGGGGAGTCGCTTCGACCAAGGCAAACGGTTCTCCGCGATGTTCAAAACGCTGCCGCACCCGAAATTCGCTGTGACAGGCCTGCCCGTTTTCATGCACGATTTGTTTCACGTAGATGGGAGAGTCTTGCACGTCGCCAGCGCGAAGAATCGGAGACATCTCGGTGAGGTCTTCCCAAGCGGGCCAGCCGTGCACCAGAGCCAGATAACTTTTGTGGATTTGCCGGCGCAACATGGCTTTGCCGAATCGGCGCGCGGTCGCGCTGGTTTTGGCTACCAGCACCAGACCGCTGGTTTCGCGGTCGAGACGGTTGATGATGGAGATTTGTCCGCCGTTGCTGAGTTCAAAACACAGCAGATGCCGCAGTCCGTCCCATAGTGTGAGGCCCGCATCACGCGGTTTGCTGGGATGAATTTGCAGCGGAGCGGGTTTGTCGACCACCAGATAAGTGTCGGTTTCATCCAACACGGTAAAATCAAAACGATGGCGCTGCATGCCAATGTCGAACGTGAAAGACGAGGGGGGCAATCAATAATCCCCTTCGCGAAGTTCCCTGGAAAGCGGAAAGCGCAGCTTGGCCCCCAGTCGCAACCACCAGTGATTGCGACAGGTGGTGCTCAAATAAAGCAGTTTCTCGGTAACGTTTTTGCCCATGTTGGCAGTGAGCGGCCTGCCGATGCCAAGGAACAGTCCGAACCGCACCCACGGACACTTCAAAAGCTTCTGCCGACAGCGGGCAATCTTTTCGAGACTGTCGCGGTCGAGCTTCACCCGCACCATCTCTTCCTTGAGGGTTTCCAATCGCTTTCCAAGCACCACGCCGGCGTTGAGATTGTTTTTGCCATCGTAAGCCCCGGCCAGCGTGTGATTGGGAAACACCTCAAACTCCGGACCATTGAGCCCTGCACAAAGCAGTTCAATCTGCTCATCGCTCTGGCTGGTGATCAACTGCGCCAGCGCCACCTGCAACATGCCTTCGTGAAGACTGCTGATGCTGCTGCACGAACCACGGACAAAATCAAAAAAGCGGTGCCTCATCGAGGGACGCTCACGCAGCGCCGCAGCGTGGGTGCGGTAGAGGTCGAGATGCAGCCTCAACATTTCCCGCATCAATGGCGCGGGTTTGGTGGCAATGGTGTTGCTACCGTGAACCCGGTATTCCACATGCACCGCCGGGTCCACGCTGAGCTGGTTCTCCAACGCTGCAGTCGCCAGGAAAAAGTAGTCGTGATTATAACGATAAGGCCGGAACGGATTTCCCAACAGGTATTCGGTGCGCGCAAAAACGTTGGTGGTGGTGGCGACAAAGTTGGCCTGGCCCAGCCATTCTTGCAGGGTGATGCCGTCCTGTTGTCCAAGGCTCCAGGCCCCATGGAACCAGCGTGCGCGCGGTGCATCAGGCGGCATGATTTGCCCCGCTCCATCAATCACTTGCAGGCCCGTGGCAAAAACGGATTTCGCGGCAAACTGATTGGCCTTTTGCAGACAAAATTCCAACCGGTCGGGCAGCAGGCGGTCGTCAGAATTGAGGATTTGGACGAACTCACAATCCTTGGCCGCCTGACGCACCAGTTCGTTCAACGTGCAGTGCGCACCCCGGTTCTCACGACCCCACATCTCCACCCCATGCGGCAGGTATTGCATCACGACTTTTTCGGAACCATCCTTCGAGCCATCATCGATCACCAAAATACGGTCGGCCCTGCGACTCTGAGCAAGAACAGATTCGATGGCCGCGCCGATGTAGGCTGCGTGATTGTAACAGGGGATGATGACAGCGATTCGCTCGGACATGAAAAGGCGGGGAAGCAAAAACAACCGCTGGGACCAGGGCCTATATCCGGGCTATTTTCGAGGGATTATAATCAGTGTCTACCCGCACATCAAGGGGCTAGAGTGAGTATTGCTTGTTTGAACCCCTCCAATTTTTGCCATCCAACCCAAAAAACGCCAGCAACCTAAGCATGGAGATGTTGCAGAATCCTCTCCAACCAAGCTTTCTCAACGGGTTTGCGATCCACTTTCGCGACCACCACCCGCTTTTTCAGCTTGATCGGCCCCATTTGGATGGTGCGGTGATCCGGCGGATGCAGCAACTGCAAAGCATCGGCACCCGAGGCGTCCGCCAGTTTGGGATCGGCGATGCTGGTCAGTTCAATCTCCGCCAGCAGTTTCTGCAACAGGCTGCGGCTGAGCGTTGGATTTTCTTCAATCGCGGCACTGATCGATAATCCGGTGATTTTGTTCCACAACCAGACGGTGACCAGTGCATTGCTGCGAAACGCATGCAAATGTTTCACGCCTCGTTTCGGCAGGTTTTCCGCCAGCCAGAAAGCACGCCGGACATCGCGATAAAAATTCTCCCCCGTGATGGCATCACCAAACTGGCTGCGCAGTTTCTCCACCTGCTGACGCCAGTAGGAATAACGCAACCACAAGGACTCCAGCACCACCGCGTCGGGCACATATTCCATGTCGTGGGCAGGCAATGCCGATTTCTTTTCAACGCCCGCCGCAATGCATCGCAACCGTTCATCAACCGGCAAATCCCCCACCTCATACAGATCCCCGGCTTCAATAAAATAAGCCACCGGTGCCATCACCCGGGGCGCCTCTTCGCGACCCTCCATCGTCCGTTCAAACAACTGCGCGATCTGTCTCGCCGTGCCTCCCCCATCTCCGCCATCCAACATGAACCGGGTCTCCGCGCGGCACCGGCCAGCCCTTCCCATTTCGCGCCGCTGGGACGGATGCCTCATCATCTGTATCAACGCATCCGCCAGTTGCCGCTCATCTCCTGGTTCGGTGAGAAGCCCGGTTTCGCCATGCACCACCATTTCAGGAATGCCGGCCACCGTCGTGCTCACCACTGGCAGACAGCAGGCCATGGCCTCCGTGATCACCGTCGGCAAAATGTCAGACGCCCCCTTCTGATCAACAATGCCCGGATGCACAAAAACATGGGCCGCCGCCAGCTCCCTTTTGATGTTTTCCTGACTCAGCGGACCAAGCAGCGTCACTTGGGAAGCCACTTCTTGACTGGCAATCAACGCCTCCAAACTGGCCCGGAGCGGACCTTCCCCAACAATGCGGGCCTGAATATTCACCCCCTGGTCTTTCAACAATCGCACCGCGCCAATCAAATGCTGAAACCCTTTGAACTCGATCAACCGACCCACACTGACCACCCGCAATGCTCCCTCATCGCGAGCGTTCGCATAAGGAAAATCGTTCAATTCGATGCCGTTGTAAATGCGCACCGTCTTCGCGTCGTGGCCGGGACACATCGACAGCAGCAACTGCCGCGAAAAATCGCTCACCGTCACCACAAAAGCCGCCTCATCCACCATCTCGCGCAACAGGTCGTCGCTGCCCAGATCCACCATGAAATCCTGGGCATGGGCCGTGAAGCTGAACGTGAATCCCAACCTCTTGAGGAAAAGTGCCGAGTGCGTGGCCCGGTTGGCAAAGTGAACATGCACGTGACCAATTCCCAGCTTCCTCAACCGTTTCGCCGCGTGCCAGGCATTGCGGGCGCGGATTTCCGCCTTGAAACCCTTGCCGTATTTCTCATCATGCTCCCGGATCAACGGCCCCAGCGCCGCCTCAAATTCAGTCGTTGCCGCCTGCGCGTTCAACACCGCATCAGGGGCCGGATAATGAATCTCCGCCTGCAGGCGATCAAGCCGCTCATGCCGAAACGAGTCCGGCGGCGGATTCAACGAAACCACCTCAAGCTCAAAGCCAAGGGCTTCCAGCGCCAGCATTTCTGAATCGCAAAAAGTCTGGGAAACCACCGGATAACGACTGTAAAGATAGGCAATGCGGGCAGGCATGGAAAAGCCTAGCATTTCGCAGCAACCCCGGGGATTGCAAGCCATTGATGCTCACGCGCATTGCTTGTCGAAACGGCGCCAACTCTCGCCAACCCCATCGCAACCATGAACTCATCGAGAATTTTCCTTGTTCATAATCCCAGCTTTTGACACTCTATCGAAATGAAAATGATTTCTGCCTGTGTTATCGGAATTTTTGCCTCGCTGGCCACCCCCATTTCCGCAGTTGCCAAGCAGGACATCGTCGCCAGCGCCCTCGAATACAAGGCCGGTAAAACCCTCTGCGAAGGCTGGCATGCCTACGACCAAGCGGTCACCGGCAAGCGACCCGCCGTGCTCATCATCCATCAGTGGACCGGCGTTTCCGACAACGAAAAAATGCGCGCCCACATGCTCGCCGGACTGGGTTACAACGTGCTGGCTGCCGACATTTATGGCAAAGGCATCCGCCCCCAGCCACCCGAATCCGGCAAAGAAGCCGGGAAATACAAGCAAGACCGCACCCTTTACCGCGAACGCCTGCTCGCTGCGCTCGACACCTTGAAAAAGGATGATCATACCGATCCCTCCAAGGTTTTTGTCATCGGCTACTGCTTCGGTGGCACCGGGGCTCTCGAGGTTGCCCGCAGCGGCGCTGAAGTGCTCGGCGTGGTCAGCTTCCACGGCAACCTCGGCACGCCGACTCCACAAGATGCCAAAAATATCAAGTGCCCGGTTCTCGTGTGCCACGGCGCTGACGATCCCTACGTCCCCGCCGCCGAAGTCGAAGCTTTCAAGAAGGAAATGGATGACGCCAAGGTCACCTATGAATTCATCGCCTACCCCGACGCCGTGCATAGCTTCACCCAGAAAAACGCGGGCAGCGACAACAGCAAAGGCGCCGCCTACAACTCGCGGGCGGATGCCAAGTCCTGGGTCTCCATGCAGCGTTTCTTCAAAGACGCATTGGAAAATTCCAAATAGCCAAATCCAATCAGTCCACTACCCGCGGTGGTTCCACATCGATCCATGGCGACAATTCGAGTCCACCCTCGGTGTCGTCCATCACCCGTTCCCCCTGCAAATAAGGGTGTTCAGACTCCATCTCGATGATCAACTCATAACTCTTGCCCACCTCGCGCGGAAGTCCCGCCACCGGTTTGCGACCCAGCATGCCCCAGTGCTTCACCAGCACCTGCTTGTCTTCAAATTCCCCTTCAAGCACCTCTTCCACCTCATACACATAAGCGACCAGCGAGCTTGTGTAAGGATCAATGCCTTCTGCCGTTGGCATTGCTGATTCCTCGACCAACTTCGCCCGCATTATGACCCGCAACGGAGGCGGAGGGAGTTTGCTGAGATGAGCCGCCGCCGCTTGCGCCGCCCGGTCGATCTCCTCGTCAGTCAATGCCAAATCATAAACCGCCAACCGACCCAGCCCCGCATCCCAATCACCACCCACCAAGCTTGATGACTGCTCTGACAAGGCAAGATTCGTCTCTTGATCCAACGCCAACGATTTCCCATTCACCCACACGGCCATCATCCCCGCTTTTCTCGTCACCAACAAATGAAACGCCTTCGAAGGCAGCACTTTGGCCGATTTCTTCGCACCCGATTTATCCCCTGCCAGCAAGGCACCATCCTCCCACTTCAGCCCCACTCCGCCGCCACGCCACAAGTTGCCCTCTGCCGCGGCTGCGCCAGGATAAACCACCGCCTCCAACGTAAAATCCCCGCCGTTCCCCACATGCTTCACCACCGGCCACGCCGAATCCGCCGCCACCTCATACCAGCCACCGTCCAGGGTCAATTCACTGAACCGCCCAAACCGCGCCGCACCATGCCCCTCAAGCCGGGTCTCCTGCTTCTCGCCAGCTCGCGTTTGAAAACTGTTCAAAGCCTCGCGATCCTTCCACATCAACAACAACCCCTCGTTCACTGTCGGCCACTCTGCCACTTTGGGTGTCCCATCATCCTTGCCAATGCCATACCCTGCCAGATTCACCGTCTCACCACCCGCAATCCACACATCAGGATACGACTCCCCTTTTTTGTCATCAGTCAGCTGAAACCACGCCTCCACTTCCGTTGCCGATTCATTCAATTTCGCTACAAACACATCGGCCTTCGAGCCGCCCTTGCCGATCACTGAACCCGACTCATTCTTCGTTTTGATATACGGCCCTGTGATCGCCACAAACCGCGCGTGATTGCTCCATCGAGGATGATACACCTCCGCGTTTTTCATTGCCTTGTCGGTGTTCAACGCCATCTCCCATCCCGGACGCCCATCATCCGCAAACATGTATCCATTGCGATGCCCCCCATCAAAAACCCACGATACCCCGCTGTTGTCCGGCGCGATCGATGGCCAGCAGCCGGTCGTTTTTTTCTCCGCCTTCCACTTGCCGTCCTTGATGTGAAAAACCCCGCAGTGCGGCCACGGAAACAACCCGCTCGCCCTCGTCCCATCTCGTGACAACTGCAAATTGTCCGTCCCGATCGGCGTCTCATCATACACCAGCTCCACCTTGCCCGGCTCCTTCAGGGGAAAGCGAATCAACCGTTTCGCCTCCAATGCAATGCGCGTTGAAGTGATCAAACCATCCGCCGCATACACCCACTCAATTCCCGTCGCTGCGTCCACCCAGGTGTCCAACGCATACCCGTCCGCCAGTTTCTCCCCCTCGCCCCCTTCCCATCCGATGCGGTAGATCACCGGCTTGTAACTCTTCTCGCTGCCCTCCCCGCGTTCGATGTTCTTGTCCGTGTAGAGAATCACCGTGCCATCGACTGACAGCAAAGGCCGCGCATAATTTCCTTTATTTTCCACCAGATCACGCACCCCTCGGCCATCGCGGGAATCAATGCCTCGCAACAAATTGTTCTTCCCCACGGCAAAAGGGTCAGCCCTGTCCTCCTTCTCCTGCACCGCCCAGACCACACGGGTGTGATTGCCGGTAAATCCTTCAAGCTTGTTACTTAATTCCTTGTCCTGCTGCTCCAGAATCGGATCAGACGTTTTCTTTTTCGCCGACTCCTCCTCCCTCGGTTTGTCCTCCTCTTTGCACGAGGAAAGCAGCGAGATTGACAGAAGAACCAAACAAAAATTGCGGAATATCATGAGAAAATAAAAAACTGAAGATTGCGTTAAATGGTTGCCGCCGCCCGTTCGTGCATCTCGATGTCAGGCAGGTGATATGGGCGCATCACGAGAGTCAACCCCGTGGCAGGAACGTGATTGGACCAAAAAATATCCCTTTCGTTCGGCTAAGGCGGAACACACAAACCCTTGCAGGCAACACTTCGGCTGCCATGCAAATGAAGGTCAAGCGTCGATGGAGGGCTCGCAGTCACCAAAAGTCCATAAGTTGACATTCGTCCCGTCGCAAGCACTTTCGCCCCTCCCATGCGCATCCTCTCAGGACTCCAACCCACCGGCCGACTTCACATCGGCAACTATTTCGGCATGATGCAACCCGCCCTGCAGCTTCAGCACGAAGGCGACGCTTATTATTTCATTGCCGACTACCACTCGCTCACCGTCATCCACAATGCCGCCGAGCTCCGCGATAATGTCTACAATCTCGCCATCGACTTCCTCGCCTGTGGACTCGACCCTAACAAGAGCACCTTTTTTCGCCAGAGCGACGTCCCCGAGCACACCGAACTCGCCTGGATTCTCTCCTGCGTCACCCCCGTTCCGATGCTCGAAAACGCGCACAGCTACAAGGACAAAACCGCCCGCGGATTCACTCCCAGCACCGGCCTTTTTACCTATCCCGTGTTGATGGCTGCCGACATTCTCATCTACGACAGCGACATCGTCCCCGTCGGCAAAGACCAGAAGCAGCACCTTGAAATCGCGCGTGACATCGCCACCAAGATGAACCTCACCTTCGGCGAAAACACCCTCAAACTCCCCACCGCCCGCATCCGCGAAGCCTCTGCCATCGTCCCCGGACTCGACGGCCAAAAAATGAGCAAAAGCTATGGCAATACCATCAGCCTTTTTGAAGACGAGAAATTACTGAAGAAAAAAATCATGCGCATCGTCACCGATGCCACCCCGGTTGAAGACCCCAAACCCACCGAAGGCAGCTTCATCCTCCAGCTCTACCGGCTCGTCGCCAACGACACTGAATACGACGAACTGGTCGCCGACTTCCAACGCGGCGGCACCGGCTACGGCGACTTCAAAAAACGCCTTCTTTCCAAGCTGTGGGACTTCTTCGCCGAAGCCCGCGAACAACGCGAGACCATCCTCGCCAAGCCCGGTTATGTTGAAGACGTGCTCCAGCACGGTGCCAGCAAAGCCCGCGCCGTCGCCCGGCAGACTATTGACCGCGTCCGGGACGCCGTCGGCCTCTCTTCCGCAAAGTAGTTGGACTCATCAATTTCGCTAATATGACGAATTTGTTGACAAACCCGCCAAACGCCTCCTAAACTCCCGTCTAACTTAAAGGAACACAAGGCAAGATGAGTATGTTTGGGTATGGTGACGAGCCGCAACGCGGCACTCCTCCGTTGCACAGCGAGAAGATCGTGGGCGACAGGAAAATTTTCTTTCTCGATCTAAAAGAGAACGACCGCGGTCGTTTTATCAAGATCACAGAAGACGTGCGTGGTCGGCGAGACACCATCATGCTCCCCATGGAGCACGCAGAAGACTTTTTGGACGCCTTGGAGCGCATCCTTCAAGTCAGTCGCGATTCGAACGGCGGCGAATAGCCCCACCAACATTTCAGGAGTAGGGACATTCCTGTCCCGTCAGAATCAGCGCCAAGCTGAACCTTCATTCTTGACCGTCAATCCGTGTTGACCGGCTAATCGGGAATCTGCCCGCCTCCCAGGCCCGCGATGGAAATTTTCCATCGCCCCAAAACTTCTTGTCAGCCAATAAAAACACGCTAGGATCTCGCTCCCATGATCCGCCGAGCCACCATTGGCACCCATCGAATTACCCCGGGCTTCCGCTGCGCCTGAGAGCGTCCATCTGTGCCGGAAGCCCATCTCCTCGATCAACCAGGGAATAGGCCTTCCCTTTGTTGCGGCCCAAGCCACTCCATTTATCTCATTGTCTCTGCTTTTCTTCTCATCATCTCCATGAAATTCTCCCTCTACGACACCACCCTGCGCGACGGCACCCAGGGTGAAGGCGTCAACTTCAGTTCCCTCGACAAACTTCGTATCGCCCATCAACTCGACGAATTCGGCGTTCATTACATTGAAGGCGGCTGGCCAGGTTCCAACCCCAAAGACATCGAATTCTTCAACCTCGCCAAAAACGAAACCTTTAAAACTTCCAAGATCGCCGCCTTCGGCAGCACCCGTCGCGCCGGCATCGCCGTCCATGAAGATCCCCAGGTGCTCACCCTGCTGGCAGCCGACACCCCCGTCGTCACCTTCTACGGAAAAAGCTGGCTCATGCACGTCACCGAAGTGCTGCGCACCACCCCGGACGAAAACCGCGCCATGATCCGCGACACCGTCCGCTTCTGCAAAGAGGCGGGACGCGAGGTCATCTACGACGCCGAACATTTCTTCGACGGTTACAAAGACGAACCCGAATACGCTCTTTCCACCCTCGCCGCCGCCCTTGAAGGCGGGGCCGACATGCTCGTTCTCTGCGAAACCAACGGTGGATGCCTGCCCGATGAAATCGCCGACATCGTCAGCAAGGTTCGTGAACGTTTTCCCGATGCCGCCATCGGAATCCACACCCATGATGACGGCGGACTCGGCGTCGCCAACGCCCTTGCCGCCATCCGCGCCGGAGCCACCCAGGTTCAAGGCACCATCAACGGCTACGGCGAACGCACCGGCAACTGCAACCTCACCACCATCATCCCCAACCTCCAGTTGAAGATGGGCATCGAAGTTGTTCCCGATCTCACCAAGCTCACCGAGCTCTCCAAATACGTCGACGACGTCGCCAACCTCCCCCACTTTCCCCGCGCCCCTTTCGTCGGCAGCAGCGCCTTCTCCCACAAGGGCGGCACCCACGTCAATGCCGTCCAGAAACTCTCGCGCAGCTACGAACACATTCCCCCCGCCACGGTCGGCAACCATCAGGTGGTTCTGGTCAGCGACCTTTCCGGACAGGACAACATCCTCCACAAGGCCAATGAGCTCGGCTTCAAACTCGCCCGCGGCGCTCCCGGCGTGAAAGGCATCCTTGATGCCGTCAAACAACGCGAAAATGAAGGCTACGAATACGAAACCGCCGATGCTTCCTTCGAACTCCTCATCCGCAAAATCCTCGGCGAATACACCCCCACCTTTGATCTCCTCGAATATCACACCACCCACCGCACCCACGGCGTGCGCGGATTCGAGACCTGCGAAGCCACCATAAAAATGGATATGAACGGCCAGCGCGTTTACACCGTCGAAGAAGGCGACGGCCCCGTCAACGCCCTCGATCAAGCCCTGCGCAAGGCCCTCATCACGGTTTATCCCGAGATCGCCCAAATCACCCTCTGCGACTACAAAGTCCGCATCATCGACAGCAAATCTGGTAGCGCTGCCAAGACCCGAGTGCTCATTGAAAGCACCGATGGCGTCACCCACTGGGGCACCGTCGGCGTCAGCTTCAACATCATCGACGCCAGTTGGGAAGCCCTTGTCGATAGCATCGACTACTTCCTCAACCGCCACAAAAGCGCGTAGTCCGATCCTCTTGGGATCGCGTTACCTTGAAATTCTCCAATGGTCGCCCAAACGACCATTGGCGCCTTCATCATTTATTTATCCACCAGCAAGGTCGCCAGCCCGAGGAACGTGCCCATGCTGATGACATCGGTCGCTGTCGTCAAAAAGATGCTCGAAGCCGTGGCCGGGTCCGCACCAAAACGGCGTAACACCAGCGGGATCAGCGCCCCCGCCACTCCGCTCACCACGCAACTCACCACCATGGCCACCCACACCACCAGTGCCAACATCAACGCATCTCCACGACCGCTGAACATCGCATAACCAAACATGCCCAGAGCGGCCACGATCCCCACCAAAACCCCGTTCCAAAAACCCAGCACCGCCTCCTTCACAAACAGTCGTTTCTGATCGCCCTGCTTGAGATCCCCCAGGGTCAACCCCCGCAGACAAACCGCCAGCGCCTGGCAACCCGTGTTGCCGCTTTGACCTGCCAGAATCGGCAAAAACGCCGCCAAAATCACCACGCGATCCAGCGTGTCCTGAAACAATCCCACCACCGCCCCCGCCGCGAACGCCGTCAGCAAGTTCACCTGCAACCACGGATGCCGCATCCACAAACTGCGCCGCACCGGTGTGCCCAGACGCTCCTCTTCATTGACCCCCACCATGTTACCCGGCTGAGCCGAAAGTTCGATCGCACGCGCCTCAAACAAATCCTGCCCGCGCACCAGCCCCAGCAGATGCCCCTGCCTGTTACACACCGGATAAACCGGCACATGACGGTTCAAAACCGCCGTCATCGCATCCGTCAGTTCCATCTCCGGAACCAGCGTAAACAAATTGGTATACATGACGTCCTGCAGCTTCCTGCCTGACTCCGACAACATCAAATCCCGCATCACCAGGACGCCCACCAGCTTGTTGTTTTCATCCGTCACATAGCCATAAGTGATGAACGACTTTTTCGTCAACATGCGCAGCGCCTCCACCGTCTCGCCCACCGTCATGTGCGGTCGGAACACCGCGACTGGAGGTTCCATCAACCACCCGACGCTGTCTTCTGGATACTCACGGTTGCGCATCCATTGGCGCGCCATTTCAACCGGTGCCGCCGCCAGCAGTTCGGCCCTCCGTCGGTCATCCAGCTCATGCAGAATCTGCTGCGCAATCAAGGGATTCACCGTGTCCAGCGCCTGCACCGCCGCCTCATCATCCTGCTCCTCCAACAGCGCCGCCGCTTCATAAGGTGCCCTCTGCACCAGTTCATCCGCCAGATTGAAGGATTGGGTTTCAGCTTTCATTACGGGTCACAGTGTCGTCACACCTGATGGTCAATCAACGGGGAATTGTTACCCATTTTCCCAATCGATCACATCCGTCATGCTCCGCCGATTCGATGCCATCAGCGTCAACCCATTCAAACTCCTCTCATGAAACTCCTCTTCATCTACCCATTAACCTGTCTGTTCATCATCGGCATGCTCTCCTGCCAGTCCATGAAAGCAGAGGGCGGAATGAAGGAGATGATCAGCGGCGACATCTTCAGCGGCCCCGAACCAGCACCCGTTCGACCCGACAACCATCTTGGCCCACCAAGGCCGACCGTTCCCCTGCGCATGTCGATGAACATCGGTCGTTAGCTGTCACTGGCCCTGCACGCTCGGGACTGACGACCGAAAAAACGGCGAAGGCAACAAAGCCTCCGCCGTTCAATGGATCCGATTCAATATTCCATCAAACGATCAGCTCTCAGGTGCTGGCGCAGGAGCTGGGGTGGATGCTTCTCCCTCAGGTTTTTTGTCGCCTGGGGGACGCTCACCTTCTGACCTTGGTCCGCCGTCACCGCGTTCGCCCCGATCACCGCCACGCATGCGGCGCCCAATCGCCTCCAGTTCATCCTTGGTCACTTTGCCATCCTTGTTCTCGTCCATCTGATTGAACCGCTCCGTGGAGTTGGCGATGAACTCGTCCTTGCTGATGTCGCCATCGCCATTCGTGTCCATTCCACGCAGCATTTCGCCGCCACCAAAGCCACCACGACGCTGACCGCGATCTCCACGATCGCCCCGCTCACCTTCGGGACGCGCACCGGGCGAACGTTCCCCATCGGGCCCACGCTCAGGCCGCCCACCTTCAGGACGACGCATCCCCTCTGGAGGAGGCCCGCCTTCCGGACGACGGAACCCGCCCGGACGATCACCGCCCTCACCCGGACCACGTCCTTGGCCCTGCCCTTGTCCCTGTGACTGACGTGCCTCGCGCATCTTGCGTGCCGCCGCCTCAAATTCTGACTGCTCCACCACCCCATCCTTGTTTTCGTCGACCATCTCAAAGCGGCGTTCCGCCTCTTTCTGGGCATGCGCCTTGAACTCCTCCAAGGTCACCTTGCCATCGCCATCCGCATCCAACTGCTTCAGCATCCCCTCAGCTCCCGGAGGCCTCCCCCCCTCAGCTCCCGGCGACCGCGGTGGTGGTTTGGGGGCATCTTCTTGAGAAAATAAGTTTGGAGACACACTCAACAGCGCGGCAGCAATCGGTAAAATAAGCAGTGTTTTTTTCATGGCTGGTTTGGTTTATGAACGCCTCTTTCAACCCAACCCCCCGACATAAGTTGCGAAAATTTCCCAGCCGTCCCTCTCAATCCCTGCGGGGTGTAGGGGACTTTTTGGAGTGCGGCGCTCTGCACCGCTTTGGATCAGGACCTATTGCCCCCAAATATCTGCCGCTCCAATTAACGCCGTCCACCATTCGTGAGAAAGCTCCGCCGAGCGGAGCACTCCAAAAGCAACTTCCGCCGAATTAAATCAGCCGATCCAGCTTACGATGGCTAAAACAAGATCACCACCCAGGTGGGCGAACAATGCCAGTATCACTATCACAAACGCATCATTCAAATCAGACTCTCCTCACCCTTCTTGCTGCGGCTCGGTTTGGAGTTGGCATTCGCCGGTCCACGAACCGTGTCAGCCACCGTTGTCGGTCCATCTTCCAATGACATCTTCTCTCCCGTCATGCGCACGCCCACCGGCTTGCTCACGCCGAACTCCTGCATGGTCACCCCATAAATCACATCGGCAACCGACATGGTCCGTTTGTTGTGGGTCACAATGATGAACTGGCTGTTCACCAAGAATTTTTCGAGCATCAACAGGAAGCGTTTAATGTTGGATTCGTCCAGCGGGGCATCCAGCTCATCCAGCACGCAGAACGGACTTGGCTTCACCATGTAGATGGAGAACAACAAGGCCACCGCGGTCATCGAGCGTTCACCACCGGACAACAGGCTGATGCTCTGCAGTTTTTTGCCGGGCGGTTTGGCGATGATCTCGATCCCGCACTCAAGCGGATCGCTTTCATCCTGCAAAATCAGATCGGCCTGGGCACCGGCACCAAACAGTTCTTTGAAGTTACTGCGGAAGTTGGTGCGCACGGCCACAAACGTCTCCACAAACATCGTTTTCGTGGTCTCGTTGATCTTCGCGATCACCTGCAACAGCTCGTCCTTGCTCTTGATCAAATCGTTGTGCTGCGTGTCGAGGAAGTTATGACGCTCCTCCAATTCTTCAAACTCCTGGATCGCATCCAGGTTCACCGAACCCATGCCTTCCAGTCGCTGACGCAGATCATTGACGATCTCTTGAATCAAATCCCAGTCCGGTTCGGGAAGGGTGTCGGATTGGATCGGCAAATCACCAAACTCGCCACCAAGAATTGTCTCCGCCACGACCTCACTGGTCTCCTCGGCGGCCACCACTTGCTCTTCCATCGCCGCGCCATCTTCCGCTGAACCCGAGTCCAATCCGAACGATTCATTACCGACTTTCCGCTTCCGGCCACCACGATCAAAATGTTTCCGCTGCTCCGACAGAGCCAGCAACAGGGCATGCGGATCAGGCTCAAAGGCATCCAACTGAATGCTGTAGCGCTCGCTGATCTGAGCGATCAAATTCTCCAATTTCAGTTCCACGCGCGTCTGCTGCACCTCGGCACGACTGCGATGTTCGCCGAGTTCGCTCTGGCGTTTACGCATCGCGTTGACTTCGCTTTCGATGCTCGATACCGCAGCAAACATCTGGTTGCGACGCTCCACCGCTTCCGATCCCTGCGCTTCAAGAGAACTGCTCAACTGACGCGATTCCTCGGTCTCTTCCAGCAAGCGCGCGTTTTCCGCATTGGCGCTGTCGATGCGCTGACGCCAGATGAAACATTCGTTCTCGTAACGATTGATCGAGCCTTCCAGTTCCTCCAATCGGTTCGCCAGTGGAGCTTTCTGCTGCTCGATGTTTTGCAACGCATTGGTCTCAATCGCCAAAGCCGTTTTCAATTCGTTGAGGCGTTCGGTCGACTCCATCTCACGCCGGATCACCGCTTCAATCTGTGCTTCCAATTGACGCTCGCGTTCTTGGGTTTCCTCAATTTGACGCGTCGCCCAATTGCCCGTTTCGCGATGCTGACCAATCTGATTCTCCGCTTCCGCAAGTCGCGCACTGATCTGCGATTGCTCCCACTCAAGACTGTCGAGCTTGGCCGTCGCCTGTTGCAACGCACGCTGCACCACACTCACCTTCCCCTGCAACTGGCTCAACGCCTCACGATTCAGCTGCACACTGTCCCGCGCATTGGCCTCGGCGCGTTGCTTCGCTTCCAGGCTCAAGCCCAGCTCCTCAAGAAACTGTTCCTTCTCGGCAATCTGCTGTTCCAACGCCGCTGACTCCGTGCGCAACTCGCGCAGTTCCGTCTCACGCCGCAAGGCACTTGTCGCCTCATCCTTGGTTGCACCGCCATGAACAATGCCATGAACCGTCAGCAACTCGCCCTTGTTGGTCACGAAAGAAAGATCGGGATGATCCGCCTTGAGACGGAACGCCGTCGCCAGATCCGCGACAATCAGCACATCACGCAATAAACGCTCCATCAACGGCTGCACCTGTGCCTGCGCCGTCACCTTGTCCAAAGCCCAGGCAATGCCACCGTTCGGCATGAACTGACGCTCGCTGCCACGCTGACCACGCAAGAACGATTGCGGGGCCAAAGTCGTTTTGCCGAGCCGACCCGCCGTGAGTTTTTCAATGATCTCTCCGGCCACCTTCTCGTCATCAAGAAGGATGGTCTGCAAATGATCCCGCAACGCTGCTTCAATCGCCGGAATGTAGGCCGGCTCCACCTGAATGGCCGAAGCAAGAATCCCGTGGATCGCCGGCTTCAGACGATCTGGATCATCCAATCCCTTGATGACATTCTGCGTGCCCTGCTCAAGCCCTTCGCCTTTTTCAATGATCTGGCTCAGCGCCTCAAGGCGCGACTTCTTCTGCGCCCCCTGACGCTGCAATTGATGCAGTTCCTCCGTGAGCAAATCGCGCTGACGACGCTGTTCGGCAATCTGATTCGCGATGTCCTTGAGGTTCTGCTCCAGCTCCGCGCGGGTGCTTTCCTGTTCCTCAATCTGACGCTGCAAATGATCAAACTCCTGCTGGCTGGCCTCAGTATCCCGCGCTGCATTTTGTCGGTCATGCTGCAAGGTCTCGTGCCGCTGACGATCCGCATTCATCTGCTGACTGAGGTTCTGCGCCCGCGCTTCCGCTGACGCTGCCTCGCTCTCCAAACGACGGAAATCTTCGCGCAAATTGCGACGCTGCACTTCCAACTGCTGACGCTCCGGGATGATCGCGTTGTGCCCCACCTGATGCTCTTCCACATCATAACGCCGACTCTCAATCGTGTGACGGATGCTCGCAAACTGCTCATCTGCCGCCGCCAGTTCACGACGCTGACGATCCACCATTTCGCGATTGTTCTCCGCGTCCTCTTCGTTGCGACGAATGCGGCCTTCCAGCTCTTCCACACGTTCGCGATTGAACTCAATTTTGCTTTCCGCCGCCTGCAATTTGGAACGATGCTCCTGTGCCTGTTGACGCAAGGTGTTGATGCTCGACTCCACCTGATGATAGGCCTCGCGAGTTTCGCTGACCTCCGATTCCTTGGTGTGAATTTTCTGATGCAGCTCGTTCAACTGCGTCATCAACGAGATGATTTGATTCTCGCTCTCGGATTTTTCCGCATTGAACTCCGTGAAATGTTTGTGGCCGAGATGGATGTCCAGCGTGCGCAGATCCTTGTGGATGCTCTGATACCGCTTCGCCTTCTGCGCCTGACGATGCAGGGTGCCCATCTGGCGTTTGACCTCCGCCACGATGTCCGCCACACGGATCAGGTTGGCCTCGGTATACTCCAGCTTGCGCAAAGCCTCCTTCTTCTGCCCCTTGAATCGCGTAATCCCCGCCGCCTCCTCGAAAACCATGCGGCGGTCTTCCGGTTTCGCACTGATGAGCATGTCGATCTTGCCCTGCTCCATCACCGAATAAGCCGCACGGCCAATCCCAGTGCCTGCCAGCAACTCCTGAAAATCCTTCAACCGGCAGATCGTGCCATTGATCCGATACTCACTGCGTCCATCGCGAAACACCCGGCGCTGCAACGCCACTTCATTGTATTCCACATTGAGCGCCTCTTCACAATCCGCCAGCGTCAGCGTCACTTCCGCCATGCCCACCGGCTTGCGTTTGTCCGTCCCGTTAAATATGACGTCCGCCATCTCGCCGCCACGCAATGCCTTCGCCGATGTCTCCCCCAACACCCAGCGAATCGCATCCACCACATTGGATTTGCCGCAGCCATTCGGACCCACAATCCCTGTCACGCCCGTGTGGAATTCAAACGTGGTCTTGTCAGCAAACGATTTGAAGCCGTGGATTTCGAGAGACTTGAGATGCATGAGGAAAAGCGGCGTGAAGATTTGTGAACCCAACCAGCAAGACAGACCACCATCTCACCAACGGGTTCACCATTGTCAAAATTGAGAATGGTTGCGGGGATGATTATGAATCCTGAGAGACCGCCACGCAACAAAAAACGCCTCCAACCGCAACAGGTTGTGGTGTCTCCGTCGATCACCCCACAATATATAGACACAGTGCCGTCCAACCCATTTTCCTTGCTCCCCGTTCTGTTCCAAGGATTTAGCGTCAATTCCCACCTCTTTAGCATCGAAATCCATCAGCAAAGCCAAGGCCGCCGTTGTGGAGATCAGCCTGATGGCCATGGGCATCGATCTCGAACTGAAACGCGATCCTTAATGTCCACGCTGCGATCCCTCCAGGATCACCTCGCTGCGATCCCTCCAGGATCACCTTATTGCATCATTGAACCGGGGGTGTCGCCAAGCTCAACCCCCGGCTACAGGCTGCTATGGCTTCGCCATCACGAAACCTCAACGTTCCGAGCCATCATTGAATCCACAGATGCCAGACCGCTACTTTTTCGCCGCCTGAAAATTCGCCTTCGCCTGCTCACGGGCGGCACCCACGACATGCGTGCAAGCTTCCACGCACAACAACGGCACCACATCACCAGCAACGGAATCATCCGCATTCAACGGCTGTTTCTCCAAAGCTATCTGGGTGAGCGGCTGCTGGTCATCCAGCTTCCAGGTCAGACGCCGTGAGCATTTGGCATAGGACCCACACTCCCGCGCCACCAGCGCCTGCGCCTGTTCATCCGTGATGGTGTTGGCAAATTTATACATGCCGGTCTGCCGACCCAAGGTTTCACGAAGCGAAACCGGTTGCAAAGTCCCCGCCTGCCGATGCTCCCAGAGGCCCAGCGCAGCCGGATAGAAAAAATCGATCGCCAGCCGCAGTTCCTCCCGCGTTGATAGATGCAGCTTCCATCCGCGCTTCAAATTGGGCGCGGTTTTGATGGGCCGATAGATCCCTGCATCATCATAAATGCCGAGATCACGGGCGGCGGTCGGATCGGTGTGCAACTCCAGATCATCCAATGCCGACGCATCATCCACATGACAAATCAGCCACCCTTCCTTGCCGGAAGCCGGTCCGATGTGCAGTTGCCCCATCGTAAAAGTTCCATCAGGAATCCCCTCGTCGGGAGCAATCCACGTCGGCGATGGCGCGGGATCAGGGCGTTTGAAATCGTTAATTTGATCCAAGATGACATCGGCCATCAACGCCTCGGTGCCGATCGCGCTGCTATAATAAAGGGTCTTGCCATACAGATGGTGCGGATTGTGGCGAAACACATCGTTCTGACTCAGCGCCGCTGTAGGCTCGCTTTCAATGCCCAGCAAAACAGGGATGTCCTGGTAGCTGTGCAATCCATCCGCAATAAAAAACGGCACCACCACCACGTTCGGAGCGCTGGCCAGTTCATGCCACTTCGCGACCAACGGCGGCTCTTCCATGTAAGCCCCCAACACTTCCGCAAACCCATGTCCGCCATCGCGAATGAGAGCAACCTGATCTTCAATCGCCTTGGTTGAGTTCTCGTTCAACGTCGTGCCATGACCGACGATGATCAAACTGGTTTCCCCGCGCGGCACTCCGGGAGCCACTTCATCGGCACGCTTGAGCAGCAGCTTGGTCATGCTCGGATGAATGCCCACCGGATCGGTGTAATAGATCAAGCGACCATCGCGAAACGTCACCGGTCCATCCAATCGCAACTCACGCGGAAGAATCTGCTGACAAAAATACCCTTCACTGATGAAGTTCGGAACGATGTGAATCTCAGGACTGCGCAGCTGATAAAAAATCTCGCGCATCGACGGCTCCTCTTTCCAAAACGCACACGCCACCTCGTCATAAAGGCCACGACGCCGAATCTCGTCGGCATGTTGATGGGTGGGAGTGCTGGAATCAGGGTTCACCGTGGAACCGTGACCGATGATGAGGAGCGCGCGCATGAGGGTTGGTTGGAGTTCGACTGAATGAGAATAAACAATGCCAGCATGGTTACGCTCCAGCCTTCAGAGCTGAACCAAATAACCTGAATCGATCAATCATTCGACCGCTCACCTGAGCGTGCGCGGAATAAACACCGCCTCCATGCCCGCAGCAGCCGCTGCTTCGAGCCCACTTCGACCGTCTTCAAACACCAGGCAATCTTTCGGATCCACTCCCATGCGTTCAGCCGCGAGCAAAAACATGTCCGGCGAAGGTTTGCCGCGCTTGACGTTCTCGGGCGTGATGATGATGGAGAACAATTCGATCAGCCCAGTATTGGTAAGGCACGCCTGGACAATCGGCGCCTCGCTTCCGGATGCGACCGAGATCGGCGCATTTCCGTGCAGTTTGATCGCATAGTCGGCCACTGGATTGATGCGCTGAATCTCGGGAATGCGCTGCAGGAAAATCTCCGACTTCGCCCGCACCACCGCTTCGGCGTCGATGTCGACGTCGTGAAGTTTGTTGAGGATGCGCACCGTGTCCGCCTCGGGCACACCGGCATAGCTGTAGAACTCTTCCTCGGTGAAAGGATAAACGGCTCCGTTCAATCGAAGGGCCTCAATCCAGCACACATAATGGATGGGCATGGAATCCACCAGCGTGCCATCACAGTCGAAAATGTAGCCCGCATAGGGGCGGTCGGGTATGTCCAGCATGAATGAAAAAGGTCTCAAAAATACGCCTTGGAATCTTGGAGCGGTAAAAAAATCCTCCGGGACTCAAGAATCCTGCTGATCGTAGGATTGTGCGTGGCCATTTTTGGCCGTTGCCGTTGCCGCTGCTTCCGCAGGCAAAGCCGTCGCATTGCCACCCACCAATTTGCGGAACATGCGTTGCGGGAAACTGTTGCCACGTTCTTCCGTCTCCAATTGGGTCAATGCCTGCGATTTGGCAATTTCCCAAGCAGGCGCAAACCCTGGCGCACTGATGTTCATCTGCTTTTCAGCCCGCGCATAAATTTCCATCTCGCGTTGCACCTTGTTGTCGGTGCGGTCGTTGAGTCGGGCCACTTGAAGTCGCAGGTTCTCATTCTCCTTAAGGAATTTTTCACGCTCTTTGGAAAGTTCATTCAACTGACGGTGCTCCAACTCCATTTTGTCGCCCAACATTTTTTTGTAACGGCGAAACTCCCGTGAAACACTCCAGTAGGCACGCAGCGCGAGAAGAAAAAAGGCCAGACCAATGACGAGTCCGATAACCAGTGCCCACATGTGGGTGGTGTTGAGATGCAAATCCATGAGTTTGAATGTAGTGGCAATTGCAGCGCTGAAAAATGGAATTTCTCAGGCCGCCGCATTTGACCGGCTTTCTTGATCTTCAGGATCAAGAGCCGTCGCCGCAGATTGATACGATGCCTAAAGCGCAAGCGCGTTCAATTTTTTTGTGCCGATGACCTTCCCTTGCCGGTTCCACCAAACCCAAAAGAAAAATGTAATCAAACGACCAAGAATATACGCATTTGTTAGTTAATTATTATAGTGATTATACTCAGTTTAGACTTGTATAGGATTCAACTTCGGCTTTCTTGGATTATCGTTCCGCAGCGGAGACGCCTTTTTCCTGAACTTTTCACGCATGTCGGCTTCCTCGAAATCCCCCGCTTCCCCCTTTTCGGCCCCCTCCAAAACGGCTTCCCCGCTCGCGTTTTTGCAACCGTTCGGGAATGATATTTGTGAGTCGTGGCACGAGGCCGAGGTTTCGGTGGCCATGCATGAGGAAGCGCTCGACACCATGCGTTCCCTGGAGGCCGAAGGTCGCATCGTTTTGTTGAGCGCCCCACGCGCCGGCCACGGCAAGACCCATTTATTAGGACGCGTAGCCGCCCGACTCCAGCCAGCCTCGGTCGTTGCGGCCCTGCCTTGGCAAACGCGTGAAGGATTGACCTGGGAGTCCACCGGACGAGGCGTGCTTCAAGATCTCGCGGCCCAACGTGGCACTCCCGGCATGCTCAATGAAGTTTGCGGAGGCGTGCTTGCCACCTTGTTGCGGCGAATGATTCAAACGGGTCAGGTTCCGAGCGCCAATCCCGGAAAAGCGTTGCGTTTGCTGCAGGAAAAACCCATGCAACTTTTTTCCCGCGAAGGCGACGCCAGGCCGTTGAGCGACTGGTTTCATAAGCACTTCACCGCTCTGCGCAAGAAGCTCGCCGCGAGCACCGGGTTGACCGCTTCCCCCTGGATCGAAGCCTGGCTGCATCGCTTCATGCAAGCCGTTTCCCTTCCGACGAACGAAGCTCTGACCGTTCTATTGCAAGGCATTCAAGGCAGGCAGGCCGAACAAAGCGCCGCATGTCTACTGCGACTTTTGTGCCTTTGGAAACCGCTGGTGTTGGTGGCCGATCACATGGACGGACTCTATCGCGACACCGAAGCCGGCATGGAAGTCGCCCGCATGTCCTTGGCCCTCACCACGCTTCCGCGTGTGCGGGTGGTGTTGAGCATGAATCAGGATTTGTGGGACACCACCCTTGGTCGACAGCTTCCCAGTGCCATGCAGGATCGCTTGAGTGCGCGCAACGTGTCGCTTCACGGTCTCGGATTGGACGAGGCAACCGCCCTGGTGGAATTGCGCCTCAAGGAAGCACAGGTTGGCGCGGCGGACAGTCGGGCGTTTCTGCAGTTTGTGGATCTCGACAGCTTCTTTGCCACACGTGCGGCCGGATCGGTCGCCCCTCGCGAACTGCTCCGGTTTGCCGCCCGCCGTTGGTATCGCTGGCTGCATCCCGATGCCGATCCCTCACAGGTTAAATCTACAAAATCCACCGCGGACACAGCATCGGCTTCATTCCTGATGGTATCTCCAGACGACCATGATTCCGAACTCGATCGCCTGACCCAAAGTCTCCAACAAGATGCAGGTGGCAAGGTGGTCGATCTCACGACTTTCGACGGCGAATTTGAACCCGCCCCCGTCGGTGTGGTGCCACTTCCCGAAGACGTGCCCTGGAAAGGTTCTTTTCTTCTGGGCGACGAAGACGACGGCGATGAGACGCAGTCGGATGCCGAAATCCCCTTGGCAAACCTCTTGCCACCACCGCCGCCCAGCACCCTGCTCAAGTTGAGCGAGATGATGGCACGTCTGCAAAAACGCAAACCGACGGAGGCGGCATCATCATCACCGGCCTCGGCCAACGACAAACAAACGCCGGCAACGCCTTCGGAACTGCGCGACCGCTTTGAAGAACTGCGTGCCGGAGCATCCAGCTCGCATCTCGACGAACCCATGTTGCAGGACATCGTGCGGCTCGCCGGACATCGCTCCGCACTGGTCAAGCACGACGAGCTGGAACTGCCGGGATTGACCGGCCAAACCATCCCTCGCTGGACCTGGCAGGGAATGGAAGTCATCTTCGGAATCGCTCCGCTGAACCGACCCGAAGATTGGCAACTGCTGGCCAGTTACGTCGCGGGTCGCCTTGCCGAATTCGCCACCGCCGCCGATCAGTTCGGTGAAGCGGCACCCGATTTTAAATGGGTCGTCTTCACCCACGAACCTGCGGGTGTCGCCATCCAGAGTCTTTTTGATTCCGCCGTGATCCCCTCCGCGCTTCGTCACTACATGGACGAAGTGAACTTGACCCCTCCTCAACAGGCGGACCTGATCGCCCTGCGCAGTCTGGTCAATGAGTGCTCCTCCCCAACCGACCCCGCACTGACAGCAGCCCTGCAAACTTTGCTGGCGGACCGCTTGGAATTTTTCTGGCGACGCATCACCCGGCCCCTGAAGGCCTCCGCTTCATAAAGCAAAACTCCGTCAAAAAAACATCCATTCTGCCCCGGGCGCGCTCTTGTGGGCAGCGGGACATGTGTTAGGATGCGCGCTTATGGCAGCACTGGTCCGGGTCAACAGCCTGAAAATTCACTTTCCCATTCATGCCGGGTTTCTCCGTCGCAAGGTGGACGAAGTGCGTGCCGTGGACGACGTCAGCTTTGAGGTTCAAGAAGGCACCACTTTGGGATTGGTGGGAGAAAGCGGCAGCGGCAAATCCACCTTGGGCCGTGCCCTGCTGAAACTGGTTCCCGCCACCGAAGGTGAAGTTTTTTACCGCGAAACCAGCATCCTGCCGCTGCGCGAAGCCGCCTTCCGCCCCATGCGCAAAGAGATGCAGATGATTTTCCAGGATCCGTTTGGTTCGCTGAATCCGCGCATGCGCATTGATGAAATCGTCGGCGAACCGCTGCGCATCCATTTCCGCCATCTCGATAAAGCCGGCCGTCGAGACACCGTCGCCGCACTTCTATCAAGAGTCGGTCTTCCGCCTGAAAGCATGTGGCGTTATCCTCACGAGTTCAGTGGTGGCCAGCGGCAACGCATCGGCATCGCCCGAGCCCTCGCCGTGCAACCGAAGTTTCTGATCTGCGATGAACCCGTCAGTGCGCTCGATGTCAGCGTGCAGACTCAAATCATCAACTTGCTCAAGGAACTCCAGGAGCAGTTCAAATTAACCTATCTGTTCATCGCCCATGATCTTGCCGTGGTGGAACACATGAGCGACGACATCATCGTGATGAACCGTGGCCGCATTGTCGAACAAGGCACCTCCGAGCAGGTGTGCGGCGATCCCCAGCACGAATACACCAAGAAACTGCTCGCCGCCGTGCCGTCTCTATGAAAATCAGACAAAAGACTTCAAGACAAAAGACCGAAGACCCAGCCGCGACCCCGCCTGAGCCATTCCGTCTTTTCTGAGCAATTCTTCTGTCTTCCGTCTTCCTGTCTTCTGTCTTCTTATGACCCCGCTTTTTAGAAAATTCCTCGGCATCAACTGGCTGTTGTTTGCCAACATGATCCTGCTGCTGGTGTGGGGCGTGTGGGCCATTTACAACGCCTCCTCCTTTCGTGACGGAGCCGCGCTCGCAAGCAAATGGCGCGATCAGGTGCAATGGGGCGCGGTGGGGATGGTGGTGTTTTTCGGTGCGGCGCTGATCGACTACAAATGGATTCGATGGGGAGCAGGATTGATGTATATCGCGGGCATTGCGGGCCTTGTAGCGGTGAAACTTTTTGGGATCGACTTGAAAGGGTCCAAGAGTGTCATCGACCTGGGCCCCGTTTCCATCCAGCCCTCCCAAATGGCCATTGTTGCCACCATCGCGGTGTTGGCCGTGATCCTTGGTGACATGCATCGCATCACCCCGTGGTTCCGCTACCACTGGTTGCGCCTCGGAGTTTGTGGCATTCTCGCCGCCGTGCCCATGGCGATGGTCTTAAAAGAACCCGACCTTGGCTCCGCCGCCGTTTACGGTCCCGTGGTTGTCGCCATGCTGCTGGTCGGCAGCATCCCTTTCCGCTACCTCATCACGCTCTTCCTGGTGGTCATGTGCGTGCTGCCGCTCGCCTACTTTTTCGGCCTCAAACCTTACCAGAAGAAACGCGTCGAGGTGTTCACCGACATGCTGATGAACAAAAAAGTCGATGTTCAAGGCGATGCCTGGATGGCCGACAAGGTGCAGATCGCCGTGGGCTCCGCCGGCTTCGATGGCAAAGGTCCGCTCTCCGTGAAGGTGCTCGACCAGCGTTCCGTGCATCGCACCTTCTTTTCCGAAACCGAGGCCATCAACGACTTCATTTACGCCGTGATCGTGGAAGAATTCGGCTTCCGCGGCGGCATGTTCCAGATCGCCTTCACCGCCATGATGCTGCTGCAATGTGTCTTTGTCGCCTTCTATGCCAGGGATCAGCTCGGGCGACTGCTGGCCGTGGGCGTCACGGCCATGATGTTCGCCCATGCCATGCAAAACATGGGCATGAACGTCCTCATGATGCCCATCACCGGTCTGCCCCTGCCCTTTACCTCCTATGGCGGCACCTTCCTGGTCGTCTGCCTTTTCCTGATGGGCCTGACCCAAAGCGTGTGGATTCACCGTAATGTGTCGCCCGTCTCCAATAAACGCCCTGGAGATCAGGACGAAGAAGTCGCCTATTAACAGATTCGGAGGGGACAATCCCCACCTCAAGCACGTCGGAGAACCCCATCTGCCAGTTGCTCAAACCCCCAATCGGCCATAGAATTCACCCCCAAGATGATTGATCGATCCAACCCGGCACGTTCCAAGGCGACGCCATCGCAACTGTTGCTGCGCGCCAGCATCATCGCCGGATTTGCCGCGCTCTTCCTGGTCCAGCTGCTCGTCACCTTCCGCGGACTTTCCTCACCCGCCGCCATGGAGCAGGCTCAAATGGCCCGCGAAATTGCCCGTGGCGAAGGATTGAGCACCAAAATGATCCGTCCCTTTGCCCTGCGCCAGCAGATGGAGGCCGGCAAGACCGTGGAGGTCGACCAGATGCCCGAGACCAAGCAGCCGCCGCTGCCCTCGCTGCTGATGGCCCCCATTTTCAAAGGCCTTGAGGTTCATTGGGAAAACACCGCTGAAACCCGCGTCTATGTGCTCGACCGCGTGGTCGCCGCGCTGTCCCTGTTGTTTTTCATCGGAGCCATGGGGCTGACCCTGCTCACGGCACAACGATTGTTCGACCAACGCATCGCCAACTGGACCGTCATCACCATGGCTGCCTGCTCCCTGCTCTGGGACCTCGCCACCACGGCCCTCGCCCCGATGATGCTGCTGTTTTTTTTCAGCGCCATCATGTTCCTTCTCGTGCTGATGATCGAACGCCATGTCGATCAACGCAGCAACAACATCCTGTCAGCCCTGGGCATCGGCGTCCTCGCCGTGCTCATGGTGTTCACCAACTGGATGGCCATCTGGCTGCTGCCCGGACTGACCATCGCCGTCGCCCTTCTGGTAAGACCGCGCGGGTTCCTCATCCTGGTGCTGTTGCCGACCGCCGCCGCCTTAACTTTTTGGGGCATGCGCAACTACCAACTCACCGGCGATGTGCTTGGTGCCGCCAAATCCACCTTCCAGGCCATCCTCATCGGCCAGCCTGAAGTGGCCAGCCAGCGCAGCTTCTCCACCGTCCAGTCCGCCATCGATCCGGAAGCCCTGACCCGCCACTTCCTTCAGCAGACCGTCATCCAGATCAACAACCTCTATCAAAACCTTGGTGCGGCACTCGCCGCCATCATCTTCTTCCTGGCGCTGCTGCATCCCTTCAAACGCCAGGAAACCCTCTCCGCCCGTGGAGCCCTTGTCCTGATGTGGCTCGGTGTCTTCATTGGCACGGGCCTGGCCGGAAGCAATCAGGCAGAGACCTCGGAACGCCAGCTTCATTTCCTCTTTGTCCCGCTCTTCAGCGCCTATGGTCTGGCCTTTCTGTTTGTTCTGTGGGCACGGATCCCCGCCGGTCAGGGAAACGGATGGGTGGCGCGCCACAGCATCGCCGCCATCGCCACCGCCATCACGGCGCTGCCGATGCTCCAACTTCTGCCTCCCGCCATCTCCGCCGGCATCCGCAACAAAGGCATGATGGCGCAGTGGCCGCCCTACCTCCCCGAACGCTTGGCCCTGCTCAAACCCATGGTGGGCGAGAATGAGGTGCTCGTGTCTGATATGCCTTGGGCGATTGCCTGGTATAGCGACCGACCCTGCATCTGGCTGCCTCGCGACCCGGCACAACTTGAAGAGATTCGCACGCTTGCCACCAGCCGCCAAAAATCCGTGGCCGGACTGGTATTGACCCCATGGTCGACCAGAGGCGACGCCATCAATTCCGGCCTGACCAACGAATACGAACCCTGGGCACCGCAGATTTATTATGGCACCGGACAGTGGCACGGGGTCGACACCATGGCCCAGCAAACCGCCTTTCCCTTTCGCAGGTTTTTCCCCCTTCATGGTCGGTTCGGCACCGGCGGTCGTCTGATCCTCGAAATGGTCTTCATGACCGACCGGGCGCGTTGGGAGACAACAGAACCAAATCCTGATTGACCTCCCCGCTTCATTCCACTTGCGAGCAGCCGCCAAGCAGGCATGGTAACCGGCTCGCGCCATCACCATGTCCGACCAAGAACGCCCTATCGAAGAACTCGGCTTTGAAGAAGCCATGGAGTCTCTGGACACCCTCGTGTCCTCGCTCGAAAGCGGCCAGCTCCCCTTGGAAGAAATGGTCGGCGCTTATGAACGCGGCATGGCCCTGCTCCGGGTCTGCCGTTCCCGCATCGACACGGCAAGACGCCGCGTCGAAGCCATCAACCTCAACCTCGAAGGCAAAACTCAAGCGACCCTCACCGAATTCGCGCCCATGGACACCCCGGAAACAGCCTCCCCCGCTTCCCCGGCCTCTCCCAAACGCAGTTCAAAAAGCAAAGAGCCCGGCGACAAAGCCGGCTCCGGTGAAATCCGCCTCTTCTAGCTCGTCCGATTGAAATAAATCCTACCACCATGGCGGAACTTCCTCACATCCACTCACCAGCCGACCTCAAAGCTCTTCCCCAGGAACAGCTCGCTGACCTCGCAGAAAAAATCCGGCAGGATCTCATCACCACCCTGGCGGAAACCGGCGGCCACCTCGGCCCCAACCTCGGCGTTGTCGAACTCAGCATTGCCCTCCATCGCGTCTTCAACACCCCGAAAGACAAGTTCATCTTCGACGTCGCCCATCAGGCTTATGTCCACAAAATGCTCACCGGGCGCTGGGACAAAATCCACACCATCCGCCAATACGAAGGCCTTAATGGCTTCTGCCTGCGCACCGAATCCGAACACGACTGCTACGGCGCAGGCCACGCCGGCACCGCCGTCTCCGCCGCTCTCGGCATGGCCGTTGGGCGCGACCTCCGTGGCGCCGAAGACGAAAACGTCGTCTGCATCGCCGGCGACGCCGCCTTTACCTGCGGCCCCACCTTCGAAGCTCTCAACAACGTCGCCGCGCAGACCAAAAAGTTCATTTTGGTCCTCAACGACAACGAATGGTCCATCGACCGCAACGTCGGTGCCATTGCCAAATACCTCAACCAGATCAACACCCACCCCACCTACGCCCACCTCCACCAGACCGCCGCCGGCCTGCTGGAAAAAATCGGAGGCAAAACCATCCGCCGCATCGCTGGCAAGGTTGAAGAAAGCGCCAAGGGTCTGTTGCTCACCACCAACTCCCAGCCAAGCCCCACCACCTCCGTCATCTTCGAAGAATTTGGCTTCCGCTACTACGGCCCCATCGACGGACACGACCTGCCGTTGCTGATCAAAACTTTTGAGTTCCTCAAAACTCAAAACCAGCCTGTCATCCTCCACATCATCACCGAAAAAGGCCGCGGCTACCGCCCTGCGCTTGATGATCCAGGCAAGTTCCACGGACTCGGCAAATACAACATCGAAACCGGCGAGACCCAGGCCACCGCCTCCCCCACCTACTCGCAAATCTACGCCCGCAGCGTCACCGATTTCGCCAAGGCCGATGAAAAAATCGTCGCCATCACCGCTGCCATGCCAGGCGGCACCGGCCTCAGCGTCTTCAAGAAGGAAATCCCCGAACGTTATTACGACGTCGGCATCGCCGAAGAACACGCGGCCCTGTTTGCCTGCGGCCTCGCCGTCCAGGGACTCAAACCTTTCCTCACCATCTACTCGACCTTCATGCAACGCGCCTATGACATGATCGTTCATGACATGGCGATTCAAAACCTCCCTGTCCGTCTCGCCATGGACCGCGGCGGTCTCTCCGGCGACGACGGCCCAACGCACCACGGCCTGTTTGACATCGGTTACCTCCGTCCCGTCCCCAACATCGTCCACATGCAGCCCAAGGACGAAGACGAATTCGTCGACATGCTGTGGACCATGGCCAACTACGAAGCCGGCCCCATCGCCATCCGTTACCCACGTGGCAACGGACCCGGCGTCACTCCAAAAGACAAACCCCAGCTCCTCGAAATCGGAAAAGCCGAAGTCGTCGAACCCGCCGGGGAAATCGCGCTTATCGGACTCGGCGACATGTTTGTCATGGCCCAGGAAACCCGCGACCTTCTCGCCGCCCAAGGCATTCAGGCCGCGTTGATCAATCCGCGCTGGATCAAACCCCTCGACACCGCCGTCCTCGAACAATTTGCCGCCCAGTGCAAAGTCATCTGCACCTTTGAAGACCACGTGCTTCATAACGGCTTCGGATGCGGCGTCATCGAGCATCTGCACAGCGCCGGTTTCACCACTCCCATCGTGCGCATCGGCTGGCCCGACGAGTTCATCGAACACGGCACCATCCCCATCCTGCGCGCCAAACACGGCCTCACCGCCGAAAACGCCGTCGTCAAAATCCTCGCCGCCCTCGGCAGATAAATCAAGGAGGAGGGACCTTCGTGTCCCTCTCATCTTTTCATCCATCCCCCTTGTGTGAGCTGGCAAATTCCCGGCTCACCCGATCCGCGCCTACTTGTCCTTCTTCCCAAAAGGCCAGAACCTGCGCTTTTTCTCTTCCTTCGGTGCCCCAGGGGCCTGCTGTGTCTGATTCTGAGTCTGGGCCGGAGCCATCTGAGTCTGCTGCATCTGCTGCTGCCGGTAGGCCTCCTCATACGCCTGCTGCTGAGTCGGCTGCACGTATCCTGAACTCGGCGACACACTCATGATCTGCGGTTGTCCCCCCGGCTGAACCACCCCCGTCGGCTGCGGATTCCCTGGATTTAGCGCATTCACCGCATTCCCCGGCGTCACCCTTTCCGGTGCCCGTTTTCTCCCGGTAAAATCCAACGTCGCCACCTTCATGTTCGGTGCGTTCACCTTAAAATCATAAGCCAGCGGTCGCAGCTTTTGCCCCGCCGCATCATATTGGTGAATCACCCGACGAAAAACTTCCCCGCTGGTGTTCACACAACGCTCCTCCTTCAAGCGCCCCAAGTCATCAAAACCAAACAGCACCTTCGCAATCAAATTGCCCGCGCCATCATGAATCACCCCCTGAATGGGGTCGCCATTGCGGTTCACCTGGAAAGTCTTTTTGCTGATCGGTGTGCCGCGCGAATCAAAAGTCGTCTCCGTGATCTCCCCCTTGTTCATGTCCTTCACCGACTCCGTCTGTGTGCCATCATCATGCAACACCTTCTTCCCATGCTGAATCCCGGAATAAAAAATACTCTGCGCCACTGCCACCTCGCCACCCAACAACCCGAGCAACATCAACCCCATGGCAAGCCTGAGCAAAAACGAACAATTAAACTTCATTGATTGAGGCTACCACAAACCCCAAAACCCAGCAAGACCCTCTGTTTTCGCCCTCATCCTTCATCCTTCATCCTTTCAGAAAGCCATATCAGTGCCGATTCACGGTCGTTCAAAACCCCCTCCAGTTGCAAAGTCTGCACCCCCAACAATAGCTCCCCGATCCTCGGACCCGGCACCACCCCCATCGCCAGCAAATCATGACCCGTCACCAGCGGCGGCGGAATCAGCGGTTTCGTCTCCGCTTCATAACCCGCCCGCTTCTCCTTCAACAACTCATAATTGTCCAGCATCCCGTTGCTCGACAGACAATCCACCCGGTGCAGCTCCAGCTCGTCCTCAAAATAGGGACGCGCCATGAACCGCTTCAAGGTCGACTCGCGCATGTGCGGCACATCCTTGAATCCCATGTGATTCGCCACCGCCTCCACCGTCGGATCCACCACCTGATTTGGAAACTTCAAACGCCGCAAAATCTTTCCCGCCTTGATCGCCCCCAAACGATCATGCCCGTTGAAACGAATCCGACCCGTCTCATCCACCGTAAAAGTCTCCGGCTTCGAAATATCATGAAGCAGCACCGACCACACCAGCGGCAACGACACCTCATCCCCCAGCAGCTCCAGCATCTTGCGCGTGTGCACAAACACATCCCCTTCCGGATGAAACTGCGGCGGCTGCTCGCAACCCTGCAACTCCATCACCTCCGGCATCACCGCCTTCATCAATCCGCTTTCCACCAGCAAATCAAATCCTCGCACCCGGTTCCGATCCAAAAAGATCTTGTTCAACTCATCGCGAATCCGCTCCGCGCTCACCGACACCACCTCACCCGCCAGTTCCTTCAAAGCCTCCCAAGTCCCCGTCTCCACCGGAAACCCCAACACCGTCGCAAACCTCACCGCCCGCAACAAACGCAAACGGTCCTCCTGGAACCTCGACCGCGCATCGCCAATCGCCCTCAACACCCGCGCCTCCAGATCCACCCGACCTCCCACAAAATCCAGAACCTCGTCCTTCAGCGGATCATAAAACAACCCGTTCACCGTGAAATCCCGACGCTTCGCATCCTCCTCCGCACTGGTAAACACCACCGAATCCGGCCTCCTGCCATCCGAATAATCGCCATCCTGACGAAACGTCGCCACCTCGAAATTTTCTCCATCGCGATGCACCACGATCACCCCAAAATGTGCCCCCACCGCATGCGACCCGGGAAACAACCCCATCACCTGCTCCGGCCGCGCACTCGTCGCGATGTCAAAATCCTTCGGCTCCTTGTCCAACAACATGTCACGCACACAGCCACCCGCAAACACCGCCTCATGTCCGGCCGCGCGCAACTGTTTGACTAGACTGGTCGCAATCTCTCGCATCAAAAAAGACTTTTTGTTCACTACCCCGGATTCGGCCAATCATTACCGACTCTCGTTAATTTTTTCAAACCTACCTTCTTGATCGCGATCTCGGCTTGTTGATCTGCGGCAGCTGAATTCCCAGTTCCGAAGCAAACACCACCGGCGGCGGCGTGGCATTGTTGTAGTCCGCATCATCAAAATGCCACCACTCCGTGTCCAGCATCGTGAACCCCGCCGTCAGCATCGCCTGTTGCAAGGCACTCAGGTTGCGTCGCACTTCTGGATCACTCCCCGAATACAAATAATACGAAAGCGGTCCCCCTTCATCAAACCCCGTCGGCATCTTCACCTCCCGACCTTTCAAATCCGTCAACGTCAAGTCCACGGCCGTGCCCGAGCAATGCCTCGACCACACAATCGACGGATCAGCAAACATCCCTGTCCGGCCCCCATGCTCAAACAAACTCACCTGAACTTCCGGCGGACGCCACGCGTCCCAGATCTTCAATCGATAACCCTGAGGCCGCAAAATGTCCGCCGCCACCGCCAGCTTGCGCGCCGTCGTCACATGCAGAACACACGGCAAATGCACCGGATACAGCCCCTGATAGGTCACGTTCTCTTTGGTGATGTATCGCATGTCGACCACCGCATCCGGCACCAGCTGAGTCACCCCCACCAACGCCCGTTGCGCCGCCCGCATGTTCACATCCCCGGGCACAAAACCCTTCCTGGCCGCAGGATCACCTGCACACTGACAGAGAAACAACCCTGAAATAACCACACAAAGCCAACGCATCATCCTTCAATTAATAAAATTAAGTTTTCCCCTACAACCACACGCAGGCTAACATTGCCAGCACTTTTTCACCACCGACCCGCCCATGCCGTCCACCCAGCTCATCGAGTTCCTCCTGCACAGCATTCTCTTCGTGCTCGGTGCCAACATCGGCTCCTTCCTCAATGTCGTCATCTACCGGCTCCCCCTCGGCATCTCCCTCAGCAATCCCAAGCGCTCCTTCTGCCCCCACTGCAAAACCCAGATCCCCATTTATCGCAACATCCCCCTCTTCACCTGGCTCTTCCAACGCGGCAAATGCGCCGCCTGCAAAGCCCCCATCCCCTTCCGATATTTCTTCGTCGAACTGCTCACCGCCGTCCTGTTTTATCTGATCTTCCTCAAATTCCGCGGCCACTGGGACGACATCACCGGCTGGGGCGACCTCGTCCTCATTTATTGGATCTTCACGGCCCTGCTCATCGCCGGCACCTTCATCGACATCGATTATTTTATTCTCCCCCATGAAATCACCCTGGGTGGACTCGCCGTCGGTCTCCTCGGCAGCTACCTTATCCCCGAGATGATGGGCGAAGTCGAACGCGGACGCGCCATCCTCCTTTCTTTTGTCAGCGCCTGCATTGGCCTCGGACTGCTCTGGACCGTTGTCGAACTCGGCAAACTCGCCTTCGGCCGACTCAAACAAAAGTTCGACCAACCCGAGTCCTGGACCATTCACCAACCCGACGAAACCCAGCCCCCCATCTTCAAAATCGCCGGCGACGAACTCAGCTGGGCCGACATCTACACCCGACCCAGCGACCGGCTCATCATCACCGGCCCCGCGATCACCATCAACGACGAAACTTTCACCACTGCGAATGCGAAAGCCGAAATCACCGTCGACAAAATCAAACTCCATCTCTCTTCCGGTGAATCCAAAACCTTCTCACTCGAAACCGTCACCAAACTCGAAGGCAAGGCCACTGACATCGTCATCCCGAGAGAAGCCATGGGATTCGGCGACGTCCTCCTCATCGCCATGATCGGCTCCTTCCTTGGATGGCAGGCCGTTTTTTTCACGATTGTCGCCGCGTCCTTCCTTGGCAGTCTCCTCGCCATCCTCCCGCGCTTGATCGGCAAAACCGAATGGACCGCCAAAATCCCCTTCGGCCCCTACCTCGCCGGCGGAGCCATGATCTGGCTATTCTCCGGCCCGCAATTGGTGGACTGGTATCTCACCAAGACAGGGTTTAGGGATTGGTAGGAATAGGAGCGGGCAACTGCCAACTAGATAAGCTTTACCCAACAAAGCTATCAGCCAGCGCGCGCGGCAACCAAGTAAAATGTGTGAGAACGAGATCCAAAAATATTGGAGCTTGAAACTCTATCCGCCACCGCCATCGGATCTCCGATTACAACTATCTTTTCCGCCTCAGAAAGAATGTTATGCAGCTAAAGCCGAACAAAATCATGCGAGATGGCTCCGGAACGGCTGTAAAGTTATAAACTAGGGTTATATCGTCTATGCGCCAATTCGTGGTGCTGGACGTCGCGGTCGCATTGTCTCCCAGTAAAGAAAACACAAAGGTGGTGCCCGCCGAACTAGTGAAATCGGCAGGATTAATCAAACTCCACTCACTGTTTCTGTTTAATGCTCCTGATGCCAATGAAGTCGAAGCGCCTCCATCGACAGAGACAGACAAAACCCAATCTTGAGGTCCAGTGCCCGTCACCCGGGAACCAAAAGTAATATCGGTGAATGTTAACTGTCCACCATTCTGGGCCGTCAATGTCCACGTCAGCAATCCATCAATCGTGTCTCTAGTATTTAGGCCCGCGTTCATTTCACCTGATGCCCCTGTATACGTTCCCGTGCCAGTGCTGGGTGATGTGGTGTTGATAGCCGTGAAACCCGAAAGGGTCCCACCTGCCACCTCTGCGGAGTTAATCGTTGTTGGATTCGCATTGGAAACGGCAGTTCCCATGTTCCAGTAGATCGTCGCAGCCTCCATTTGAATAGTTGCCAGCAATAACAGGGCAGACACCAGTCCGCCCATTGCACGCAAATGCCTCAAACTCGCAGATGATAATGGTGACATAAGATTTGTTAGACGGTTAAGGACTCAGAGAATAATGATTCCGTCGGGCCAAGGCTCAATATTGCTCGTGTGAACAATATGACATTTAGCACTCGTTCTCACCCCGCTAACTGTTCGCACGATCAATGCCAGTTCGCCCCGGTGATCTCGCATGACCACAAGATACCATCATCCAACCCTCCAAATTCCGTTCGCTCACCCCTGCGGAACGCCCAAAATCGCCAGCGCCCCCACGGGCACCGTTGGCCGCAATGGGATCGGCTGGTTCATCGGGGCGGTCACTTGATGGATCTCGCTCTCATCCGGTTTCCACACCTCCCAGTCCGGCGGCACCCCGGGGACTTCCTCAAAAAATCGGCGACGCACGTCCTTGGTCTGCTGACTCAGCAGTTCATGCATCCCCGCCTGACAAGTGAAACAGATCAGCAAACTGTCCAAAACCTCGTTGCGCTCGCAAAGCGCCGTGGTGGTAAAGTCCTGATTGGCGATTCCCGGCCGCCCGCTTCCACAAAACGCACACTCTTCCGTGCCTTTCGAACCATCGCGCATGTGCTGCTCCTGATGATTCAACAAATTTCCCTTCGACTCCTCTGAAAACTCCGCCAGCAAAGCATCACGGCACACGGCACAAAACGCATATTCAAAAATGCACTCCCCCGCACGCCAGGCTTTGTTGATCTGATAAGGCTGACCCTCAATCAACGACGCCGAGCAACGCGAACACTCCTGAAAAGGTCCGTCGTGCTCGATGCTGTAAAATTCCTCTTCCATCCAGTCCATTTAAAAACAAAAACGAAAAGGCAGAAAGCGGAAAATCGCCTTCTGCCCTTTTGACCTGTGCGATGAACACTATTTCATCACAATTCCCGACCGCTGCCGCCCTTTCCTTACTTCCAACCCGCGCGATCAAACACCCGCACGGCGGCTTCCTGATTTTCGCCAAGTTTCGGGAACGTCTCCAGGTCCATCTTGAATTTGCCCCACGCCTCATGCGTTGGGCTCAGGGAAACATCCAGGTTCACCGGAAACTCATGGGAACCATTGGCGATCATTTTCTGCACTTCGGGCGTGGTCAAAAACTCCAGATACTTGGTCGCGTTCTCCACATTTTTGGCATGCTTGGCCAATCCCGCACCGCCGATGTTGCACTGCGCTCCGCGTCCGTCCTGATTCGGAAACAACACCACCACCTTGCTCGCCGCCTCGCGATCCGCGGCATCTTCTGAATTCGCCAGCAAACCCAGATAATACGTGTTCGAAACACAAACATCCGCCAGCCCTGATGCCACGCCCTTGATCTGATCCCGATCCCCGCCCTGCGGTGCGCGCGCCATGTTCCCCACCACCGCCTTCGCCCAGGCCTCCGCCTTCTCCTCACCATTCGCCGCAATCAACGATGCCAGTAGTGACTGGTTGTAGCTGTTTCCCGAAGACCTCACCAACACACGACCACGCCATTTTGGATCAGCCAGATCCTCATAATTTTTGATCTCCCCCGCCTGCACCCGATCCTTCGCATACATGATCACCCGCGCCCGCACCGTGTAGGCATACCACTGCTTGTCTGCATCCCGCAGCCCCTCGGGCACCCGGTCGTCCAGCAGCTTCGAATCCATCGACTTCAACAGCCCCGCCTCCTTGGCCCGCTGCAAACGCCCCACGTCCACCGTCACCAGCAAATCTGCCGGACTGCTTTCACCCTCCGACTTCAACCGCTCAATCAACTGGTCGGCCTCCGCGTTCACCACCTTCACCGCAATGCCCGTTTGCTCCGTGAACAGCTGGTTGATCGCCTCATCCACCTTGTAATGACGGTGCGAATAAACATTCAACTCCGAAGCATCAACCGACCCGATCCCAACCGCCATCAAACCGGCCCCCATCAGCAAACCACCCATCTTGGAAACTTTGTTGCGAATAAATCTCATCATTCACCTTTATCCAATCTCACTGCCATAATCAAGAAAATTCCATCCTTGAAATTTATCCCTGCACGTGGCTCGTAACTGTCCACTGCCCATGCGACTCCACGATCTCACCCGCAACAAATCCTTCCTCCGCCGTGGATTCCTTATCATCATCGGCAGTTCCATTCTGATTTGTTGGATCATCCAGTTCTTTCGCAGCGCCCAGCCCTCCGCCGTCCTCGATCTTTTGCCGACCTCCGAACTCAGCCAGCTGCGCGAAAGTTACCAACGGCTCCGCCTCGCCTCATCCTCATCCCCCGACCCCGCCGCACTTGCCGACTGGCTGCGCTCCGCCGCCATCCTCCATGAATACACCAGCGTCCCCGAAATCGAAATCAACGAACCGGAGCAAACCGTCGAAACCCTTTTCCGCTGTGAGATCCCCGTCCTCATCCAGCAGCATACCCGCAACGAAACCGAGCGTCAGCTGTTCACCGACTACACCCGCGTCCGCTTCCTCAAAGCGTTTGATCCGCGAGCCGAAGCCCGCAACCGGCTCGAACAATCTTCCCTCAAAGAACCACCACCCCGATTCGCCAACGAACTGTTCGCCGATCTCGAACGCCTCGACCAACGTCCCCGCCAGGCCCTGCTCGCCTACCTCCGCGAAGCCCCCCAACCCGAAGCCATCTACGCACGACGCACCGCCCTGCGCCTCGCCCTCGAACTTCAGGACACTTCCGCCCTCGAACTCCTCGTTCGCGAACCCTCCTTCGCCAGCGAAACTCCCTACCTGATGCTCCGTCAGGTGGCCCTCGACCTCAAAGACCACTCCCTGCTTCTCCAATCCCATGCGCGCATCGTCCTCAACCACTGGACCCAACCCGTCCCCGTGGCCATCGCCCTCCTGGCCACCACCATTTGGGGTTTCATCCTGTTTTGTTCCGGTAACCGTCGTAAACGCACCCTCTGGCTTTGCGCCGCCGCCATCCTTTGCGGAATCGCCAGCGCCTGGCTGGTCCGCTGGAGCATCGACACCCTCCAATACGGCCTCGAAAACGAACAACAATCCACTCCGGTCCACCAAATTTTCCACTGGATCATGTATGTCGGCATCCCCGAGGAAACCGCGAAACTTCTTTTGCTGCTCCCTTTTGTTCCCCTGATGCTCACCCGGCTCACCACCAGCGGTGCCGCCCTGTTGGGTGGATTTGTCGGACTCGGTTTTGCCCTGGAAGAAAACCTTCAATACTTCATCAATCACAGCGAAGCCGTGGCCATCGGACGACTGCTCACCGCGAACGTCATCCACTTCAGCCTCACCGGACTCATCGCCTGGCAACTCCATCGCCTCCTGCGATCCCGTTTTCACCTCGCCACCGACTTCCTCGTCGCCTTTGCCCTCATCGCCATCGCCCATGGCCTCTACAACTATTTCATCGTCGCCGACGGTGGCGATGGAGGCAGTCAGTTGTTCGCCTTCATCATCCTCGCCCTCGCCGCCCGGCAATACCTCAAAACCCTTCCCACCGACGAACCCACCGGACGCCGTTTTGTCATCTCGCGAACCTGTGTGTTTGTGTTTGGGGCCACTCTGCTCACCGGATTGGTCATGATCATTCTGACCTTTCGCAACACCAGTCTCGACGCGCAGACCATCGCCCCCGTTCTCGCCGGTGCCATCGCCCTGATTCCCGTCGGCCTGATCTTCATCCACGAGTTCGACGAAGTAAGGTAACAGTAAATCGTCCTCGTCCTCCTACTCGAACTCGTCCTCGAAACTGCGCGGCCCTCACGCCCCGCGTCACCAATTCAGACATCCTCCTCCTACTCTTACTCCTCCTCCTACTCCCCACTTTGCGGCAATCAGCTTCCCCGCCGCCAAGTCACCCACCAAAAACAACGACTTGTGTCTCATTCAAAGCGCCTCATCCGAGGACGAGTTCGAGTAGTAGGACGAGGACGAGAATACCGTTAGAAACACCCTTTCCCTAACTCGGAAGCCATGGGTGTTAGCGATCCACAATGCGGGGAGGAAGAGGAGGAGTAAGAGGAAGAGGAAGAGGAGGATTTTAGCTCCCCACAACCCGTCTCTGAAAACTCTCGATCGCCTCATAATTCGCCAATCCCAATCCATCATACTGCTCGGCCGTCATCTGGTTCACCCTCGTCACTTCCTGCTCCATCGAAGTCAGCGACTGACACCTTGCCAACGCCCGCGCTTTCCTTTCCAACTGCATTGGACTGATCGGCATCGCCATCGCAATCTGCCATGGCTCCAATGCCTTCTCCCTGCCGCGATACAACCACACCGAACACGCATCCACCCACGTCTCCCCCTGCAGACTTGCCAGCCCCTGTTCCACCAGCTTTGCACATAGAGCCGCCACACTCGATGGATCAGACGCACTCCCCGTCAGGTAAATCTGGTGCGGCATGAACTCCCGCAACAGCCCCGTCACCAACCGCTCATCCTCCGACCCCAATACAAAACGCCGATACCGACCCTTCTCATAAAACGGTAGATCAAGGAACCTCAGCCGCTCATGCGACAACCCCAAAGCCTGCGCCGCATCCCGCACCTCCCCTCGCAGAATCAGACTCTTCAACTGCCTAAGCGAAGCCGGATCCTCCCCGACCGCGCCCTTGTCCGTCAACGATTGCAATGTCATCCGCGCATACTCCGCCTGCTGACCCCACCCCTCCGCAAACGTCTCACCAATCTCCAGAAGAATCGACGCAAACTTGTCAGCCTCACTGTCCGGCACCCGCAAATTGCCACTCGTCATGCACACCACCATCACCTCATGACCCTGCTCCACCAAGCGGTCAATCGTCGCCCCAATGCTCACCACCGCATCCTGCGGCTCCGGACTAAAAATCAAACACCGCTTCGGATACGGCTTCGCCCGCTCCGGCCGGAACGTGTCATCCGCCCCCGGCTTCCCACCCGGCCAGCCCGAAATCGTGTGCTGCAGCTGATTAAAAATCCGGATGTTCAACTGATAGGCCGGACCCTGCTCGCTCAACAAATCCGACAACCCGTGCTCATTGTAATCCTCATCCGTCAGCTTCAACACCGGCCGCTTGAACGTCGATGACAACCAGCAAACCGCCCGCCGCGTCTCCTCCGGTGACCACCGCACCGGCCCCGTCAACCATGGCAGCTTGATCCGCGTCAACTCCCTCGACGCCGGAGCATCAATCACAAACCGCGCATCCCCATGCTCCTGCAAAAAGGAAGCCGACACCGCCTCCGTCACCACTCCCTCCACCGCGCGCGCCACCACCTCCGCCTTGCCCTCGCCCCACGCCATCAAAACAATCTTGCGCGCCCGTAGAATCGTTCCCACGCCCATCGTGATCGCAAATCTCGGCACATTCTCCTCCCCACGAAAATCCCCCGCCGCATCCTGCCTCGTGATCCGGTCCAGCGTGATCCGACGCGTCAAAGAATCCCTCGACGATCCCGGCTCATTGAACCCGATATGTCCCGTGCGCCCAATTCCCAGAATCTGAAAATCAATCCCCCCCGCCGCATCGATCATCTCCTCATAAGCGTGGCAGTGATCAAAAATCTCCTCCACCGCCACCAGCCCGCTTGGCAGATGAATGTTCTCATCGGGAATGTCCACATGATCAAACAACTGCTCGCGCATGAAGCGGAAATAACTCTCCGGATGCGTCGGCGCCAGTCCATGATACTCATCCAGGTTAAACGTCACCACATTTCGCAAACTCAAACCCTCCTCGCGGTGCAAACGGATCAATTCGCGATAGAACGGAACCGGCGTCGACCCTGTTGCCAACCCCAAAACCACCTGCCTGCCCTCCTTCTGCCGAGTCTCCACCAACGCCTTCACCTCCCCTGCCAGCGCCGCAGCCGCAGCCGATGAAGTCTCAAAAATCACCGTCGGAATTTTCTCAAAAATCTCAGCAGTAGAGCGGCGCGAAGTCATATAAAAGAGAGGAAGTGTTACATCTCCACACTAGCCGTTTATCGCTCAATATTACTTCCGTTATTCCAGCGTTGTTGTGTGTTTTTTGTTGCCGAAACCTTCCAATGCAACTCCCGCAAATCACGTCTAACATCGCCCCATGCATCCTTCCGTCGCCCTTCGAACGCTCATCCTGGCGTGGCTATTTGCACACGCCTCCAGCCACGCCCAAACTCCCATTCCCGTCCCCACGGAAACCAACATCTCCTACGGTCCCCATTCCGCCCAGGTTCTCGACTTCTACCGTGCCAAAACTCAAGACGACCAACCCGCGCCCCTCATGTTTTTCGTCCACGGCGGCGGCTGGATGAACGGCGACAAAGCCAATCCCGATTTCCTCAACCAATGCCTCGAATCCGGCATTTCCATCGTCTCCATCAACTACCGGCTCATCCCTGACGCCATAGCTCAAAAGGTCCATCCTCCCGTCAAAGCCTGCCTCGACGACACCGCCCGCGCGCTCCAGTTCGTCCGAAGCAAAGCCGCCGAATGGCACATCGACAAAACCCGCATCGGCGGCTGCGGGGGTTCCGCAGGAGGCTTCAACGTCCTCTGGCTCGCCTTCCATCCCGACCAGGCCCAGCCCCAAAGTCCCGACCCTATCGCGCGCGAATCCACCCGACTCAGCTGCGTCATCGCCTTCGTCCCTCAAACCTCGCTCGATCCCGTCCAGATGCGACAATGGATTCCCAACAACGACTACGGCCATCACGCCTTCTCACTTCCCAGCATGCAGTCCTTCATCGACCAACGCGACCAGCTCCTCCCCCAAATCGAACCCCTCTCTCCCTATCACCTCGCCACCTCCGACGACCCGCCCGTCTACCTCTTCTACGACTCCATCCCCGCCCTCGGCCAACCCGCCAAAGACCCGCCCCACTCCGCCAACTTCGGACTCGGCCTCGTCGAAAAACTCAAGCAAGTCGGCATCGAATACCAGTTCAATCACACCGGAGCCAAAGACATCAAACACCCCAACATCTTCGACTTCTTCCTCGAACACCTCAATCCCGCCAAACCATAACACCCTTCCTATTTCCCAGGCACCGCAATCCCAATCATCGGCCCTAAGTCCATCTTCTTGTCGTTCCGCTTCAATTCCGGCGCATACAAGCTCGAAATCGTCCCGTCCAAAAACAACGCATCCGGACACTTCAGCACATCCCGAAAGAACGTCGCAAACTCGTAAAAATTCACCGGCTCCTCGCTGATCGCAAAAAACACCTCGTGCGGCGATTTTACGCCCACACCATTGCGGAACAAACGCGACTTCGACTCCAAATTAAACATCGGATGCAAAATCCCCGCCCTCAACAGAAGCGGACCCGATTGTGTCGCCAGTTTTACCCTCTCCTTCTCCCGCACCTTCAAATACTCCGCCGACTCCACCACACGCGCTCCTTTGTCGCTGATCAAAAAAACGCCGTTGGGTTTCAGGAAAAAATTCCCTTCCGCATCTTCAAGATTCAACGGCACCACTTGCCTTCCATCCGCCACATACAAACCCACCGCCGAAAAATCCCCATGATACATTCCCGCATTCATCGCAAAACTTAAAACCCGGCCTTTCGCCTCAAGCCATGCGCCTAGACCATCAAACGATTTCAAGGGCAGGCCCGCATCATCCCGATGGAACAACTCCAATTTCTCCTTTCGCAAGTCCACTTTGCACACCGTCACCTTCTTTCCAGCGGCCATCATCTCGAGATACTCAACCCCCATCAGCGAACCTCCCGCCAACCAAAGCAGTCCAAAAGAAACAAGTGCGAATTTTTCAAACATGGATGAAGTCTACCTAAACCCTGCAAACTCGACAACCTTCATGACCGCAAAGAATACCATTGCTCTGATGAATGCTGAAACTACAAGGAGCCCGCCAGAAGCCCTGTCATGGTCTCCGTCGTCCTTCAGCATTAACATCGCCCGTCGCTTTCAACAGACAGCCTCTCCCAAAACGGTCACCTTAGGGCTCACCCACGTCCGCTTATAGGATGGATAACAGTTGGGAAGCCCATGAGCAGGCGTCCCCGCCAGCGTCTGTTAGCGTATCCGACATCCATACAGGCCGCGAGCAGGGCGCACCCTTCACCGAGCGGGGCGGGTGCGATCTTAAAAAAGACAATGCATTAACTGGGTCAATCACCCTTCACTGCATTCAATTGATGGGTGTAGGCAACCTTCTCCCGTCCCAGCGGGACGATTTATAAGAGCCCGGCACAGGGTGCCGGGTTCCGAACCTTCACCATCACCGTCCTGCAAGGACGGCTCATGCCGCCAGCGGCTACCTCACCTCATCCCGCCGCGTCAATCATCCTACTTGATCCAATCCTGCTTACTCCGCTTTCTTCGAAGGCTCAGCGGTTTTCTTCGGCGTCTTCGTTTCTCCTTCCGCCTTGGTTTTCGGTGCTGGTTTCTTCTCCGTCTTCGCCGCAGGCTTGGCAGCTGGTTTGGCCTTTTTCTGCTTGGCACTCAAATTGATCGTTGCCGCAGTCTCTTCACCTGCCGCATTCTTTTCAACCGATCCACCTACCCATTGACCGACCACCACATCATCCGTCGTGGCAGGCTTGTCATTCTTCATGATTTGCGTTTCAGCAGTCACGGCGATCTTTCGTTCCGGCGCTTCCTCACTGGTCTTGATCGTCAGCGTGCGCTTGGTGATGGCAGCCACCTGACCGTAGTAAGGGAACTTTTTGGCTTTGGACTTTTCTGCCGCCTTGGGCGCCTCCTTTTTCGCGACCTCGGTTTTGGCCGCCGCCTTTTTCTCTTCCGTAGGTTTTTTCGTTTCTGCCGCTCCAATGTTGGAAATCAACAAAAGGGCAATCGCAAAAGTCGTAGCTTGAATTTTTTTCATAGGAGTTTGGGTAAGTGTTGACTAACACCCCCAACTAACATCACTCCAATAACGCGCAAGATAAAAATGGTATTCAAAAGAACAATTTTTACGATTAGATATACGAATGAATTTGCAGGTAAACGAGCTGGAGAAATAAATTCTAATCGTCTGCATTTTCTCCAATCAGGACACTAATAACTTATCCATAATCTGCTCTGCATGCAAAGTCGGCAGCGAGTAGTGCCCGTCTTGCTCATGCACCACCAGTTTCGCTCCTGGAATACGATCGATATACCGCTTCACCAAGGCCAGCGGAATGTTCTTGTCCAAAGCGCCATGACAGAAATACGGCACCTTCGACAATTGCGCCGGATCAAATCCCCAAGGATCAGAATACAAATCCCCATCCGCCCGCAACGCTGCGGCACCACTTCTCAATGACTCTTGAAAACTTCGGGTAATAACGTGGAAGTTATCGTCCACCGCCAAAGCCTTCTGGTCTTGCGGCCCAAGCGTCGCCAGCAACCGGCGCATCACCAGCCCACTCTGTTTTTGATGCGAAATCCGCCCGGCAATCCGCAAACCTTGATCCAGCAGAACCGGCGCCTTTTGGCGGATGAACATCGCCGTTCGATACGGCCACATCATGCCTTCCACCCCCACCTCACTCAGTGGTGGTGCCCCACAAATCACCGCCGCCCCCAATACTCTTTCCGGCAATGCATAGGCCGTGGCCAACACATACGGCCCTCCTCCCGACACACCCACCACATGGAACTTTTGATAACCCAGCCGATCCGCCAGCTCCGCCATCAAAGGGGGCCAGTCCAGCAACGCCCTCCCCGGTTGCGCATCCGACATCCCGATGCCGGGCCGGTCGGGCGCAATCACACAAAGCCCCCGCTTTTTCCCAATCCCATCCAGCAACGCCCCCTGCAATCGTGAGCTCGGCCAGCCATGGAAATAAAACAACGGCACCCCCTCAGGATCACCGTATTGCGCATAGGCAAGCTTGCGCCCGCTTTCCATCTCAAGAATGTGCAAGTCTGCCATAGATCGATAAATTTGCTCCACCAACAGACAACCTGAACCGCACATGGTTCAATTCAATCCTTGCGTTGACGAGCCAATTTCCCGCACCGGTTTTCAAACAACCACGACAGCCGTTTTTCCGGAACCTGACCGCGCCTCAACCCAAACTGGCGGATCGCCCGGTCCTTCAGATGTGCCATCGCGTCCTCGACGGAATCCGTCAAATGAATCAATGCCAGATCCTCCGTGGCGATCATTCCCGCCGCCGGCATGCGTTCGACAAAATCCATCAATGGCCTCCAGTAATCCACCCCCATCAACACAATCGGAAAATGCCGGATCTTCCCGGTCTGAATCAACGTCAACGCCTCGAAAGTTTCGTCCATCGTGCCCACCCCGCCCGGCAGCACCACAAATCCATAGCTGTATTTCATCAGGATCGTCTTCCGCACAAAAAAATGTTGGAGCGTCACGGTGCGATCCAGCCAAGGATTCGGCTGTTGCTCCATCGGCAGCTCAATGTTGCACCCCACGGAACGACCACCCACCTCCTTCGCCCCGCGATTCGCCGCCTCCATGATCCCCGGTCCGCCACCTGTCATCACCGTAAATCCCAACTTCGCAATCTCGGCCCCCACCTTGCGTGCCAGTTGATAATGCGGATGCGACTCCGGCGTGCGAGCCGATCCAAACACCGTGATGCAAGGCCCCACAAAATGCAGCGCCCGAAACGCCCGCAAAAAATCCCGGATCGTCCCCATCAACAATCGCAAGTCCGTCGTCCGCCAGTTCGGCCCCCGCAGAAACATCCGGTCAGCATCCGCATGACTAAACCGCTCCTCCTCCCGCTTCTCAGCCGCAGTCACCGCCCCCTGCACCGGCAGCCGGTGCCGCCCGTCTTCCACTGGAAAGTCACTCATCTTCCCATGCTGGTCCAGGTCACCTTGCCGCACAATAAAAACTGCAATTCACCATCCGGGATTGACCCACCACCCCGCCAGTTGCATAAAAAGTGACCCGTGTTTGCAGAAATCAAAAATTCGCTCAAAGAACTCTACCTCTCCGACCCCCGACCCTGGATCATCGGCTTCAGCGGTGGCAAAGACTCCACCATGGTCGCCTCATTGATTTTCGATGTCGCCGCCAGCATTCCCAAAGAGAAACGCACCAAAACCATCTCCGTCGTCTGCACCGACACCCGCGTCGAGATCCCCGCCATCGTGGAAATGATCGAGGGAACCCTCCTCAAGATGCGGCGCTTCTCAGACACGGCGGACCTCAACCTGCAAGTCCACCTCCTCAGGCCTCCATCGGAACAATCCTTTTGGGTCAACATCATCGGCCGCGGATATCCCCCGCCCAACCGAACCTTCCGCTGGTGCACGCAACGGATGAAAATCGATCCGGTAAACAATTTTGTGGAACGCCAACTCGGTCGCACCGGCCAGGCCATCCTGCATCTGGGCGCGAGAAGTTCGGAAAGCTCCAGCCGTGCCCAGACCCTCGCTGGCATCGAACTCAAAAACGGCCTGCGTCGCCACCCCAACCTGCCACGCGTCGATGTCTCCAACCCCATCGAACACCTTACTACCGGAGAAGTCTGGGCCTATCTCCTGCAAAACAACCCTCCATGGGGCGGCAGCAACCAGGACCTCTATCGCCTCTACAAGGACGCCGGCGGCGGCGAGTGCCCAATCCACATCGACTCCAGCACGCCAAGTTGCGGCAACTCACGCTTCGGATGCTGGACATGCACCGTTGTCGAACGGGACAAAGCCAGCGAAGGCCTCCTCGCCAGCGGCGATGAACGCATGGAGTCCATGCTCGAGTTTCGCGAACTCCTCCTGGAAATCCAGGACCCTGCCAATGGTTTCCGCGAGCCCATGCGCATGAACAACCAGCCGGGAAACGGCCCCATCAAAATCGAAGGCCGACGGAAATTATTGCGTGAGCTGCTTAAACTACAGGATACGGTAAAATTAAGATTGATCAGCGACGAAGAATTGCTTCTTATACAGCAGTTGTGGAAATCCGCGCACAAACCCGATGATGGTCGGGGCGTAGCCCGCATCATCAATGCCCACTCTGGACTGCCCATGCATGACCTGCGCAATTCTTCACGCCTTCGCAAACTCGAGGCTGAAGTCGCCGACGAGCTGAGCCTCTCCGCCGATACCCTGCAAAGACTCGTGGCCAAGGTCGAGGAGTTCAGCGAAAACAACCGGGCTCATGGACTCCCTGCTGAACTGAAAAGAATCCTTGAGTATGACATCAATCAACTCACAACAGACGGTTCCCCTCAAGAGTAGCTGGCATGCCTCACCTCATTTCCATTGATTCAGTCTCAATCACTAACTTTGGTCCGTTTTACGGCACCAACCGGCTCGATTTAGCCACTCCTAAAGATGCTCCTCCGCATGTGCTAATTGGCGGGAAAAACGGAGCAGGCAAGACTCACATACTTCGCGCCATGTATTTGGCAGTGGTAGGCAGAGCCGGTATCGGTGATCTTCGGAGAGTTGAATCAGGCTCTGACGCGACACGCTTTAACTTTGATCGTGTCCTCAACCGACGGGCCGCCAGAGAAGGAGTTGATACATGCTCACTTTCCGTCGTTATCCGCCAGCAAGATGCCGATAGTATTAAAGAGCAAACTCTGACCCTCCATCGCGAGATCCGATTCCGCACAAATTCGCCTCCAGAATGGAAATCATGGGCCGAACGTTCCAATGATGTGGAAGCAGTCGAAGATGATCAACTTATCGAGCGCTTGCGTGACGCCTTTCTTCCACGTCATCTCGCTCGCTTTTTCTTTTTCGATGCAGAGAAGAGCCAGAATGTGCAACTGGGAGAAAAGGACATCGTCAAAGGCATCAGCCAAATTCTCGGACTTTGGGCTTACGAAAAACTTGAGGAAGATTTGCGGGAACTCTTTCAGACTACCAATCGCAATCTCACCGTGACTGGAGCAAACGAGGCCGTGGAAAAGCAGGGTGAAATTGGCGGAAAAATCAAAGCCCTCAAAGCAGCCATCAAATCCAACGAGCAAAAACAACACACCCTAATTGAAAGCCAGCAAGAAGCGGAAGCAGAACTTGCTGACATTGAAGATCAGCTGAAGACGATCGGAGCTGTTGACCCATCGAAATTGGAGGCTGACCGACAAAAGCGGGAAGAAATTGCCAATGCGAAACGAGAGGTTGAACAACGACTCTCGGCGGCTTGGGAAACGCCACTTCCCATTTCTCTGCTGTCTACAATGCGGTCCGAATTGGTGGCACAACTGGAATCAGAAGATCAAAAACGCGCTTGGTTAGATCGAAAATCTGCACTGGAGCCGAAACTGCCAGCCATTAAATCACAGGTTTTTGACAATCCCCCAAGTGAGTTCGTCTTGCCCAAAAAAACGCACGGCTTCTATACCTCGCGACTCAATGACGCTTTGCAGAGTTTGTTCAACCCACCGCCTGACGGGTTGGAAGACGTAGAGGTCATACTCACGGATCGTCCGGAAACCAATTTCTCGGTCCGCCAGTGGCTAACGACCCGATCACCAGAATTAGCCGGCCTTGAAGAAGCCTGTCGCAAACTCGATCTCCTCGAAGCGGACGTTCGCGACCTCGACTACGAGATCCGCCAGCAATCTCAAAATATCGCCGCCATTGGCGCAGGAAAGGAATTGCACGAAAAACGTGGCGAACTCCGCTCCGCACTGAAAACCATGGCAAAAGAGCTCGAAGAACACCAGATCGCCCACGGACAGTTCGAAGCGCAAATGACCCAGCTGAAGACCGAGGAAGATCGCTGGTCAAAAGCCGTCACCGAAGCCAGCAAAGGACGGGACCTCGCCTCCAGGGCGCACCAATACCGCGAGGCCGCCAGCCTCATGCGTAAACGCGCTTCCGAGCAAATGCGCAAAAAAATCAACGAGCTTGTCAGCGAGCTTTGGCTGGAAATTACCGACCGCGCCCACGAATTCCGTGGACTCACCTTCACGGGCGATCTTTGGCAATGTGAACTTATCCGCAAGAATGGGGTCCGCATACCCTGGGAAGATGCCAACCCCTCCGCCGGTCAGAAGCAGGTCCGTCTGCTCGCCTTTTACGAAGCCCTCCGTCGCCTCGCCCAAAAAGTGCCGCCACTCGTCGTTGACACACCTCTCGGACGTCTCGACCGCGAAGTGCGGGCCGCCGTGCTTGATAAACTTTACCTCAGCCGGGACGGCCATCAGTCCATCGTGCTCGCCACCAACGCCGAGATCGATCCCGACGGTCCGCTCTTCGGAAAAATCCGCGATCAGTTCGGACGCGCCTACACCCTTGTCCCAGAAGGCCACGCCGACAGTGACGATTACGAAGTCACCATTCAAAAAAACTACTTCGGTAAACGCGTATGAACTCCCTCGGAATCCCCACCTGCTTGGACGACCTTCACTGCGTCCAACATTGGCCCGCCCTCCGCCTTCCAATGGCCGAAGGCGGCTTCGAACCAAGCTGGCTTCCTTCAAGTAAGGTCGACGCTTCCAGCCAAGCCGAGGAAGTCGCACGCTACCGAGTCCCCGGTTCTCGCGGCAGCTATGTTTACAAAGTTCGCCCCTGCGAATCCGATTCTCGCTGGTATGCCTGGGGTGACTGGTGCCCATATGGTCGCACCGCCACCGATGCCTGTTACGATTTTCTCGATGGTGGCGGCAGCTTCGCCAACCGCAGCGCCGCCGAATGGGCCATCCACACCTTTGTGGCCGCCCTTTGCGCCGCCGAACACGCCAATCTTCCGAAGTCTTATGCTGCCTAGCCTCTCCGCAGAAAAATTTATTGAAGACGTTCACAGCCGCGTCGGTGCCAAAACCAAGGCCGTGCTCGGACGTGCCGCCGTTTCTCTGGCCCTCGGTGAAAGCATTCCCGCCGAATACAAACCGCCTGCGGGCACTGGCAAAGACATCAGTTGGGACGCCCTTGTCGGCCCGCTGGAGGATGTCTTCCGCGTCGCCATCCGCTCGCGTGCCGGCAAAGCCCTTGATGAACCCGCCTTCCAACGGGAATTCCGCCGTGCCTTCGAGTTCGGATGCATGCGCATGGAACAAATTTGGGAGTTTTCCGGTCGCGATCAGGCGCGATTCGTGGCGGAACTCATGCGTTCCACCCAGCATCCGGGAGGAACCACCCCATCGCCAGGACTCACCTCCTCACGCTCAACCTCCACCGCCATCGATCAGGAAGTCATCCTTCAACTCCTCACCGACGGCCAATCCTGGAGCATCAACGGAGAAAAAACACCGAACGGTCTCCTCATCATCTCAGGTCAGTCGGGTCGCGGCAAAAGCCAGCTCGCCCTCGACTTGCTCGCCCAATTATCCCGGCAAGGCGTGCGATTTCTGTTCTTTGATCTCAAAGGCGAACTCGAAGAAGCCGATGACGATGCGCAGAAAGCCGAGAGTCGCCGCAAATTTCTGGAACTCACCGGAGCCAGATACCTCCGACTCATTGACTCCAACCTGCCCGTCAATCCCCTCTATCCCGGCAAGAACAAAGCCGACACCGCCAACATCGCCTCCCGTGTCGCGGCGTTGGTTCGCGCCTTTGGACCGCAAATGGGCCCCAATCAGGAAACCGCCATCCGCGATGCCTACCAGCAGTTAAAACACCCCGACTTCACTTCGTTGGTAGAGCAGCTCAAGAAAAACGGCCAGGAAGGCGTTGCCGTATCCGTGCTCAGCAAAGTCGTCGAACTCAACATCTTTTCCCGCGCCACCTCCGCCGAGCGATTCGAAGATTGGATCAGCCATTCCAACATCATCGACCTAAAGCGACTCGATAATGAAACCCGTGTCCTCGTCGTAGCCTTCATCCTCAATTTCTTCATTGAGCGACTGAACAAAAACCTGTCCGTTCGCAATGGCATCCAGCCCATCCAGATGGTTCTCTTTGTCGATGAAGCCCACAACATACTCCCCAAAGACGGCAAAGCCCGACTCTTGGAAAAACTCGCCCGCGAAGGCCGTTCCTGGGGATTCCCCCTGTGGTTAGCCAGTCAGGACGCCGATAAATTTGTCAGTTCCGACGCCGATTTCTCCGAATTCGCATCCGCAGGCATTCATTTCTCCCCCCAAACTTTGAGCACAAAAGAACAAAAACAAATCCTCGGCGGCGTGGTCACCCAGTCCCTGGAAAAAGGCGAAGCCGTGATGTGTCTCGGCGGTAAAACCACTACTGGAGCAGCAAGACAATTCTGGAGGGAGGGAGGGAAATAGATGCCCACATTCACAGCTATGAGCCATAAATTTAAAGAGTATTGCAGCGAAGTTTGGACTAATTCTCCTCTAGGCACATTCGAAAGACGTGTCGAAGTTTATCAATGGGGATTCCACAATATCATTCTGGGTTTTGCAGGTATCTGGGTTCCGCTTTTAGCATTGTCTTTTTTTGGCCTATTTCGGAAGGAGGCACTTATCTTAAGCGGAGATATTCCAATGTTTGCAGTGACACTTTCTGCGGTATCCCTCGGATTCTTCGTCAAGGAAACCCAATTAGTTTTAAGAAAACGTGCAATAGTCACATATATCTTATTAATGCTCACGATGATTGTTGGCGTGATAGCACGATCAATGCTCGCCCTCTATCCAACCACGCCGTCACTTCAATTGGATATGACGCTGGTTAAATGGGTGACTATTGCTCTTGTTGTTATCGCGGTATTTTCAAATTTTCGCTTGTTCATGATTCAAATCGATTCAACTTCACCAGCGAAAATTCAAAAGGAATTTGATAAAAATGCCGACCAAATGTCCGAACAAGCTAAGACGGGAAACCAAGCTTCTGGAGTGCGCGTATGAACGACGAATCGAATGTGAAGATTCAGATTTTCACGGTAAAACAGCCTATTGGTGAGTTTTATGTTGGAGTAATGCGGGCTCCAGACCTAAAGAGCATCGCATTTGCCGATGTCAGAAGTAAAAACCAGATAGAGCAGGATGCCTCTCCTGGAATTCAACGCGATTTAAATGTCAAGAGGCGGGAAGAAATTAAAAGGTATGTTAGATCCCCAGATGCATCCTTCCCAAACTCGTTCATACTTTCCGTCAAACAGGAGGATGTCGTCAATTTGACCGAATCGGAGTTAGTTATTCGGCGCCATCCAAATGCTGCAAGCATTATTGACGGTCAACATCGTTTGGCTGGCCTCGAGAATGATGATGCGGAGAACTTTGATCTAATAGTTTCGGTGTTCATTGATCTTCCACCTGAGGATCAAGCAATGTTGTTCGCAACTATCAATCTAAAACAGACAAAGGTGAATGAATCTCTTGTTTTTGACCTTTTTGAGGAAAGTAGAATACGTTCGCCTCAAAAAACCGCACACGATGTCGCCAAAAATCTTAATCGCGACTCAGATTCCCCATTTTACAGGGAGATTAAAGTATTAGGGGTGAAAACACCCGAACAGGGCGGCAGGCTAACACAAGCCACCTTCGTAAAGCGCTTGCTACCGCTCATCGCCAAGGATTCAGAAGCTGTCCGTATCTCAATCAAGAAAAAGGAATCATTAAAAAAATTCCACGCTGAAAACAGCTCCCGGATCTTTTGGAAGTTCTTCGAACAAGGCGAAGATTGGGCGATTCAAAAAACTGTGTATAATTTCTTCCTGGCAGTTCGGGATGTGTTTCCGCAAGAATGGAATTCGCTTAAATCCCCCCTGGCTCGGACGATTGGATTTGGAGCACTTATGCGATTACTTGCTAAACTCGGACATGTAGGCATCAGCTTGCCGACGGGACCAAGAATGGATTACGACTTTTTCTTCGAGCGTATTTTGCGCGCAAAGGATTTGGCACCTTTCAGTTTCGATACTTATCCAGCGAGCGGCACGGGAGAGACCCTTCTCTTCACTGCGTTTTCTGATCGAGTAATGTCGCCTCCCGAACAGATTTGAGAAACATGCTCCTCAAACGGAGCCTCTCTAAAAAGACAATTTTCTCCTCAAAACGTAGCGCCGCGAGTTTACTTCGGTGGTCGCGCTTGCTTTCAAGTATCCGTTTCATCTGCTCACTCATGACAACTGCCCCCCAAACGTGTCCGCGATCTGTTTCAGTGATTCCAATGTCTTGGCAATATCTTGAGCACCTGTCTGTAAACCCAACGAAAACCGCACACACTGCCTTGCGGCAGATCCCGGATTCATCGCAGCGATGACATGCGATGGGTCGGGAGAATCCGCCAAACACGCGGAGCCGCTGCTGGCACAAATATCTGCCTGATCCAGCAACAACAACAGGGCTTCAGATTCGATGCCATGAAACGTGATGTTGCTGGTATTCGCCAGGCGAGGCGCGGCATGGCCATTGATTTCCGTGTTCGGAATGGAGTTCAAAACTCTGGTTTCCAACTCGTCTCGAATAACTCTCACCGTGCGGTCATACGAGGGCAGTTTCTTGCGGGCCAATTCGGCTCCTTTACCCAGACCAATGATGTAAGGGACATTCTCTGTGCCTCCTCGTCTGGCTCGCTCCTGATGGCCACCATGCAAGTAGGGCACGAAGGGAGCTTTTTTATGCACATAAACAGCACCGACACCTTGGGGCACCCCCAGTTTGTGACCGGAAAGAGTGAGATAATCGACTGGCAACTCTCGGACATTGACGGGGAGCTTCCCCACCGCCTGCACCGCATCGCAATGAAAAGGCACGCCCCTGCCACGACAGAGTTCGGCAATGGCAGCGACAGGAAACAGCACCCCGGTTTCGTTGTTGGCCCACATCAGTGAAACCAATGCCACGTCATCACCCAGCGCACTTTCAAGGTCGACCAAAGAAAGCAATCCTTCTTGGTTTACGGGCAAGTAGGTAACCCGGTAGCCGTGGTGACGCTCAAGGTATCCACAATACGTGAGCACCGACGAATGCTCCACTTGCGAAGTGATGATGTGCCGCTTGTCAGGTTGCGCCATGATCGCCGCATGGATGGCGGTGTTGTTGCTCTCGGTGCCTCCGCTCGTGAACACGATTTCACGAGGCATTTTACAACCGATCAAGCCCGCGACCTGCTCGCGCGCTTCTTCGACTCGGGATTTCATCCGCGAACCGAAGCGATAGGAACTCGACGGATTGCCCCATTCGTCAGACAAATACGGAAGCATCGCTTCGCGAACTTCCTGAAGCACAGGGGTGGTGGCGTTGTGGTCGAGATAAATCACGAGGGAAATTCCGTTAAACAGATGGCGACACCATCTTCACGAGCATCACCATGGAACGCTTGCTCCCGATTTCCAACGTTTTCACCCACCTCACCGTGCTGATCCCCGAAACCACGCCATCAACAGCATCAAGACCAAAATCACCACCACATACCAGCTCACCCGCTTCGCCAACGCACGCCAGCGCCGATCCTCATTCCGCTTCGATCCCAGATGCGCAATCAGCACCCCGGCGATCGCCAATGGAATCGATCCCATGGTCGGATACACCGCGCCCAGTGAACATCCCAGCGCCACAATCGCCACAAAATCCGGTCCGCGATCCACCGTTCCCTCCACCGGCTCAATGGGCGGTTGCTTTTCCTTCAACTTCGACATCAACTAAAGAACGTATCCTCATGCCGATACGGTGGTGCACAACAGCACAAAAATCTCAACCCCTCCAGCGCTTCTATCTGATGCCAGGCTCCTGCCGGAATCAACACCGCGTCACCGGGGCCTACCACGCGCACCTCCCCATCGATCTCCATCGTTCCACGACCTTCCAATAAGAAATAAATCTCCTCGCTCGCCTTGTGATAATGCCGGTCGGTTTTGGCCCCCGGGGGGAGACTTGCCTCCGCCAGACTTTGCTGCTGCACGGGAGCGTTCGTGCTGTCCAAAATGCTGCGAATGGTCGACCCGTCCTTGGTGGTAAAAGGCGCTTGCTCGGAAAGCTGGTTGATTGTCATCATGGCTGGGGGCATGCTGGCCTCAAACCGTCGCCATCTCAAGTCCTAGTCCACGCCGATCGCATGTCCGAAGAATCCTCATCCCCCAATGCTGACCAGCCCTTTGTTCGCGGCTTTTCCTTCAAACACTGCGTCGCCCTCATCACCGGAGCCTCCTCCGGACTCGGTGCCGAGTTCGCCCGACAACTCGCCCCGCAGGCCGATACCTTGCTGCTCGCTGCCCGGACGAAAGAAACCATGGAGACCCTCGCCGCCGAACTCTCCCAAGAGCACCCCCATCTCAAATTGGTCATCTGTCCCTGCGACCTCTCCACCGATGCCGGTCGCGAAACCTTCTGGCAAAACGTCGCCCAACTTCCGACCAAGCCCAACCTGCTTATCAACAACGCCGGCCTCGGCGACTATGGCCTCTTTGCCGACGCCAGCGGCGACCGCATCCGCCGCCAGATCGACCTCAACATCACTGCGCTGACCCTGCTCGCCCGCTCTTTTCTCGACCACATCAGTCCCACTCCCCAACGACCCGCCGCCATCCTCAACGTCAGTTCCCTTGCCGGAGCCGTTCCCGTCCCCGATCTCGCTGTCTACGCCGCCACCAAATCCTACGTCACCAGCCTGACCGAATCGCTGGCCATCGAACTCGCCTCGCGGCACATCCAGGTCGCCGCCGTCTGCCCCGGGCCGACGCCCACCAACTTCGGCAACAACGCCCGCCGCCCCGGCGAGAAAGACATCGACCGCGGCGGACAAGACGTCCTCAAAATTCCACCCCACCGCGTCGTCGAAGCCGCCCTGCAAACCCTCCGCGATGGACGCCCCATCGTTTATCCCGGCAAACGCGTGACCCTCGCCGCCACCGTATTTAGAATCATGCCGCGCAGCCTCATGCGCTTCATCCTTGCCGCCCGCTTCCAACGGGGCCAATCCAAATAACTCATTCGCACTGATCATGCCCAAAGATCCCAATTCCACTCCCCCTTCCAACAAGCGCCGCACCAAAAAAACGTCGATTCCTCACGACGACGATTTTGCCATTCCCGAAAACTGGCAAAAACGCCGCCCCGGCTTTTTCAGTGCTTTCAGCCGCCTGCTGCTGCTGTTGATTGTCCTCGCCCTGCTCGTCCTCCCCTTCACTCCTTACGCAGGCCGCATCAAACGCAGCATCGACGACCTCGTCGAAAAGGCCCGCACCTCCAAAATCGTCTACCGCGACGTCCCCAAAGAAGTCACCATCACCCGGGAAGTCGACCGCGAAGTCATCAAGGAAGTGGAAGTCGTTAAAGAAGTCCCCGCCCCGCCGCCACCGCTTCCCTCCAATTTCATCCCCCGCCAGGAGGTCGACGTTGCCACCCTCTACAACGGCATCACCATTCAAACCCAGCTGGATGCCCAGCAAGGCACCTATGCCAGCACCGAACGCCTCGACAAGGACGCCTTCACCGTCAACTTCAAGCTCTCCGTCCGCATCCCCAAAGCGAACGACACCCTGCCCGAGCTTGCCCGCGTCAATGAGCACCTTCCCAAAATGCTCCCCGGCTTCCCGAGCCTCCTCGAAGGTGCCAAAGTCTCCGGCTTCTACCACAAGCTCTACGACCTCAAAACCACCCGGGTCCAACGCGAACTCACCCGCCTCAACCGCGTCCTCGACCGGCACAACTTCTTCGACACCGAAACCATCCTCGAACTCACCCACCCCCAGAGCAAACGCCGCGCCCTGCTCATTCAAAGTGACATGGACGTCGTTGCCGACGGATCCGATGGCGACCGCATGCCCAACATGAGCGCCTCGATCTACCAGAGCACCCACTACCAGCCCTCCACGAGCTACGAATGGGCCAAAAAAGGCAAAACCCAGAACCCTCTTCTCCCCCTCTGGCTCAAATCGCTCGATACCGCCAAAAAAGAGTTCGCCGTCAAAGGACTTTCCGCCGCCCGCAACGCCGAACTGCGCAGCGAAATCGACCATGCCGAACGTGTCATCACCGGCCTCCGCACCCGCAGCAGCCTCATTGCCGAAAAAGATCCCTTTATCGTTCTCTCCCTGCTGTTCCGCGACTATCCCAAAACCCATCCCCACGCCCCCGGCATGGGCGATTACGCTGCGGTCATCTTCGAAGACAAAATCTACCCCGCCATCTGCGGCGACTACGGGCCCACCTTCAAAATGGGCGAAGCCTCCCTGCGCATGGCCAAAACCATCAACGAAAACTCCTCCCCCTACCGCCGTCCCGTCAGCGACCTCACCGTGACCTATCTCATCTTTCCCGGCACCGCCGAACGCCCCTTCGGTCCCCCCAAACTCGACCACTGGCACCAAAAAGTCTCCGCCTACCTCGAAGAATGCGGCGGACTCGGCACCGGCTACACCCTCCATCAATGGGAGGATCTCTTCGCCCCACCCGCACCCGCCACACCGCCTGCTGCACCTGCTCCCGCAGCTGATCCAGCCCAGCCGGAATCTCCACCAACCACTCCTCCCGCCACCTCCCCCGCTAGTGCAACGGAGACTCCAACCACGCCGGTCGATCCCATCCCATCCCCCTCGCCCGCCAGCCCAAATACTCCTCCATCACCGTAACGGTGTAAATTCATCGTAAACACGAACTGCTGTAAAAGCATCATTTCACGTCACAAATGGGTTTTTTTATCGAGGTTGGATTTGCAAAGTCGCTCCAATTGCTCCACATGCATAACGAATCATGGCAGGGGTTACAAAACGAGATCTGGTAGTTGAACTGAGCAACAGGACGGGGCTGACCCAAAGTCAGGCATTTGACCTGTTCCAACATGCTCTCGACCTTATCACCGAGGAACTCGCTCAAGGCAACGAAGTCACCCTACGTCGATTCGGAACTTTCGAAGTTCGTGTCACCAAAGCCAAGGTAGGGCGCAATCCCAACAAGCCAGGCACCGAAATGAAGATCCCGCCTCGCGCGGTGGTTCGTTTCAAGCCCGGCAAGGAAATGAAAGCCCAGGTCGCCGACGTGCTGCCCAAGCTTCTCAACGGCGAGAGCGAGAGTTAATCGCTGCGTTCGAAGCCGCACCCGCTCCGGTCACACTGGCCGAATACACAAAAGCCGGCGGCAGATTGCTCAGCACCGTCTTGGTGGTCTCCAACTCCACACAACGCCCCTTCAGCAACGTTCTGAACCGCCGGCCCGACGGCAGCAGATGCAACCCTGCATACGCAAACGTCACAAACTTCCCCCCCGGTTCCAGCCAGGGCAGAACCTGATCCAGAATCGACTCCTGCAATCCCTGCGGAAACGCCGCCCACGGCAATCCGCTCACGATGCAATCAAAGCGGTTCCCCTCCCCCAAAAACGCCGCAAAATCACACTCCTGAGCCGCCACTGACTCAAAGTTCATCCGGTCAAACCGCGCCCTCAGCCGCTCGACAAAACCTTCGTTCAAGTCGATCCCCAAATAACGCGCCTCCTTCCCCATCACCTCCGCAATCCTCTGCGTGAACGCCCCGGTGCCGGTGCCCAGTTCCAGGATCGTGCGGGCCTTCGCCACCCCTGCGGTTGCAACGATCAAATCGGCCAGCTCCGGCGACGACGGCGCAATCGCCCCGGTCGTCTTCCAGTTGAGCATAAATTGACGAAAAAACGTCCACGACATCCGTGCCAACCTTATCCTTCGATTCATCCAACGCGAACCCTTTTGTCACTCATCCAAATGAATTCTGCGGTTGCCCCCCACCTGCCTTTGGTTGATAACCTTCCCATCACCTTCGTCGATCCGACCTCCCTTCAACCACCTCGCTGAAATGATCAAAACGAGATTCTTCATCCTGCTGCTGGTGCCCTGCCTGCTGCTCGCCTCCTGTGGAACTTCTCATTACAAAATCACCCTCCGCGACGGACGCGAATTCATGACCGCCAGCCAGCCCGAACTCAACCGCAAAACCGGCTACTACAAGTTCCGCAGCCTCTCCGACAAAGACGCCCTCATCCGCGCCGACGAAGTGCTCATGATCAACGAAATGTAATCATGTCCGCCCCTGCATCAATGCCCACCCAACGCCTCATCCTTGCCTCCGCCTCGCCCCGTCGCGTCGAACTCCTCAGCGAAGCCGGCTATCAATTTGAAGTCCGCATCCCCGAAGTCGAAGAAAGCCACGACCCCACCCTTAGCTGCGAAGCCCTCACCCTCGAAAACGCCCGCCTCAAGGCCTCCGTCATCACCCATCAGCAACCCGGAGCCCTCGTCATCGCCGCCGACACTCTCGTCTATCTCGACAACATCCCCTTCGGCAAACCCAACGACCTCAGCCACGCCGCCGAAATGCTGCGCCAACTCAGCAACCGCACCCACACCGTCTGCACTGGCGTCGCCATCGCCAGCTCCGACGGCTTCGAAAAAACCTTCGCCGTCCTCAGCCAGGTCACCTTCAAATCTCTCAATGATGCCCTCATTGCCGACTACCACTCGCGCATCCAACCCCTCGACAAGGCCGGTGCCTACGCCGTTCAGGACGAAAGCGCCATGATCATCCATTCCGTCACCGGCTCCTGGTCCAACGTCAAAGGCCTCCCCATGGAAAAGCTTATGGAAGAACTCACCGCCCTCGGCATCGAGTCCACCCCATCAGGTCTCTAAACTGACCGCCGCGACATCCCGATCCCGCCTCGCCCGCAGCTCGCACAAAAACTCCTCATAACTGCGGATATAATCTCCCGGATCATAATGCTCCGAGGCAAACACCATCAGCGCACTGTCCGCACTGTGTTTGTATTCCACCGCCCACGTCATCGGCGGCACCAACACCCCCGAGGTCGGCCGGTCCAAAAGGAACTCCTCCCGCCTCAGCCCGTCATCCACCATGACCGAACAGGAGCCGTGCACGCACACCAAAAATTGCGAACATTGCCGGTGGGCATGCTCCCCTCGCACCTTGGCGCTCGGCACTTTGAACGTCATGAAATACCGCTTTGGGACAAACGGAAGCTGCGTCCCAAACTCCCCCACCGTCAAATTGCCGCGCGGATCACCGATGAACGGCATTTGGTAAAACAACACTCCTCGCACCCGCGATTCCGTCACCTGCACCCCGGCCGCCGACTCTCTTGCGGCATCGCAAAGCCCATTCTGACCCGTGCTCACAAAACCCACCACCGAGGCCGGATTGCCCGCCACAATCGCAAACGGCGGCACATCCTGCTTCACCACCGCGCCCGGCTCCACCACGGCTTCTTCGCCGATCACCAAGTCCTCCTCCACCGTGGCATTGGCTCCAATTCGACATCCCCGTCGCAACCGTGTCCGACTGCTCCCGCCGGTTGCACTTCCGACCAGTGTCGCCTGATATCCCATCCGCACCCCCTCCTCCACCACCATGCCGGACCAAATCCTTGTTCCCCCTTCCAGAATCACCCCCGCGTTCAAAACCGCCCCGGCATCCACCACCACAAATGGACCGATCTGCACATCCGGCACAATGGACGCCGCAGGAGAAATGCTGATCAATCTTTCACTCATATCGGTCAAAAGTATCCAGTTTATCAGGACTCCGCTGCCGCGCCATTTACATTTTCTTTCCCATGAAAATGCCTCGCCCTGCGCACAATCGACTGCGGTTTGCCGGACACCGTCATGAACGCGCGTCCCACATACTCGCCAATCACCCCCAGCATCATCAACTGCCCGCCTGAAAAAATCGAAATCGCCGCCATCAACGACGACCAGCCCTGCGTCTGCGGTCGCGAGAAAAAATGCTCCAAAAACACCACCAGCAGCATCACCATCCCAAACACCACCAACACCGCCCCCATCACACTCGCCATCCGCAGTGGCATGATGCTGAAGTTAAAAAACATGTTCATCCACAACCTCACCAGCTTGCGCAACGTGTAACCACTGCTCCCATCCGCGCGCTCATCATGCGCCACCGTCAACTCCTCAATCCGGTTCGTCGCGCCCAAAATCAATCCGTCGATGTAGGGAAACGGACCCGTGTAGGCAATCACCCGCTGCACCAGATCCCGATGCATCGCCCGGAAGCTGCAGAGATACAAATGCGGCGGTTTGTCGAGCAACCACGTCGCCATTTTGTTGGTGAACCAGCTGCCCCAATTGCGCCATCTGCTGTGCTTCTTTTCCTCATACTTCGCATACACCACATCCGAGTCCGTGGCCCGCAGATGCGCCAGCAACTTCAACGCCTCACTGATCGGATTCTGCAGATCATCATCCAGGTTGATCACGTATTCTCCACGCGCATGCCGGAACCCCTCCAGCACCGCCGCATGCTCCCCAAAATTGCGCGCCATATCCACAAAAATCACCGGCACCGGCAACTCCCTCGCCAACGCCGGCACCCGCGCGCCCGATCCATCCGGGCTGCCGTCATTCACCAATACCAGCTCATACCCACCCTCAATCGGAAGGTCCCGAAACGCCTCCAGCAACGGTTCAAGCGCCTTCCCTGTATTATAGAGAGGCACCACAAAACTCACCAACGGACGCAATTCACTCATGCTGAAAACGAAAATCCCTCATCAATCAACGGGTTTGACCGCAACTGCATAAACCGAAATCCCAAAAGGCCAACGAAAAAACCTGCAAAATCCCATGTCCAATCGCGTCACCCCTGTCAGCAACGCGTTCGCCCAACCCGGCAGCAGCCCCAAATCCGACTTCGCCGACCCCGCCTCTTGCTTCTCCACCATATCCTGCCGCCTGCCGCTCCACTGCCGCCAGCACCACACCGGAAAAAACAACCAAGCATTCCAGTAATGCAAATGCCGCACCTGCAATCCCTCCGCCACCAGCATTGCCCTCAACTCCGACGCCCGATAACGCCTCACCCCACTAACCGCCACATCATGCCGCCCCGACAACGACGCAAACGCGGGCAAATTCAAAATCAACACCCCGCCCGGCTTCAACACCCTCACCAGCTCCCGCATCGCCCGACCGTTGTCCACCCCTTCGTGATACAGCACATCCAGACTTGTCACCGCATCAAAACTCTCGTCCTCCACCGGAACGGACTCCACGCTCGCCTTCATCACTTCTTCAAATCCGCGCGCTTTGGTATGCGCCAACGCCTCTTCAAAAACATCCACCCCCCTCAACCTCCAGCCCGGCATCACCACACGCAACCGCTCCATCAATCCACCCGTCCCACAACCGGCGTCCAACACCTCAGCCTTCGCCTTCTTTTCCAGCGCCTCACGCAAATCCCCCAGCACCAAACCATGCAAAGCCCGATACCACCAGTGGCAGTCCTCCACCTTCCGCATCGTGTCATATTCGTGAGCCAGCATCGCAGTATTGAAAAAAGCCCATCACTCCAAACGCAGCCGCTCAAAATCCAGCACCGCCTCACACGTCGCCAGCACGGCCTCATCACTCAAAAACGGATGCAACGGCAACGTCAAAATTTCTCTGACCAACCGCTCCGTATTCGGCAACCGAGCCGACTGCTTCGCCTCCGCAAAATAGGCAGGCTGCTGATGCACCGCCGCCGGATAATGCAACGCCACCGGAATCCCCTTCTGCGTCAAAAATGCCATCAACTCATCCCGGCACTCGCTACGCACCACATACAAGTGATACGCATGCTCGCACCCCTTCCGCAGCACCGGCAGCTTCACCACGGAACACTCCGACAGCCGCTCCGCATACAACGCCGCCAGCTCGCGACGCCGAGCGATGCTATTCGCCAACGACCCCAGCTTCACCCGTAAAATCGCCGCCTGCAGCTCGTCCAGCCGACTGTTGATCCCCACACAAGCACTGATGTATCGCTCCACCCAGCCATATTGCCGGATCACCCGCATCTTCTCCGCCAGCACCGCATCATTTGTCGCCACCGCACCGCCATCCCCAATCGCTCCGAGGTTTTTGGTCGGATAAAAACTAAAAGCCGCCGCCCTTGCCAGCGACCCCACCGGTCGTCCCTCAAAAGTCGCCCCATGTCCCTGCGCCACATCCTCCACCACCACCACACCAAATCGACCCGCCACCGCCTGCAATGCCCCCATCTCACAAGGATGACCATACAAATGCACCGCCAGCACCGCTTTGATCTTCCTTTCGTCATCCGCCACCAGCACCTGCTCCAAAGCCTTCGGACAAATCGTCGCCGTCTCCCCATCCACATCCACAAAAACCGGCTTCGCCCCCGTCCTTGAAATCGCCGATACACTCGCCACCGCCGTCTGCGAAGGCACCGCCACCCCATCGCCCGCCCCAATGTCCAACCCACGCAAAATCAACTCTATCGCATCCGTCCCGTTCGCCACCCCAATCACCTCACCGACCTGCACAAACGCCGCAAACTCCCGCTCAAACTCCGCCACTTCCGGACCCAAGATGTAATGTCCTCCCGCCAGCATCTTCTGCACTGCCGCATCAATGGCCGTTTGATGAGCTTGATAATCAGCGAGCGGATAGGCAGGAAATAGCGACATGAGAATAAGCAGTCAAAATGAATCAGTTCACGGCAATGGCAACGTCACGCTCCCATCGAGTCGCGAAAAAACGCCCGTTCTCGGATCAAATGCATACGCCCTGAAAGTCGCCTCACCCGACGGCAATGGAGCCCGCTGCAACGTCAGCTTCGCCCCCGACACCGCCACCCTCTCCTCGCCCGTCATCGGCACATAGGCCCAGCCAATCCGATCCTCCATCGCCCGCGCATCCACTTTTTTCGCCACCTTCGCCTCCCGTTTCCTGCGCGTCACAATCCCCAACCAGCGCTCTGGAACCCCCGCCTGCTCAATCGAAATCACCACCGACCGCGCCGCATCACGCGAAGCCTTCTCCATTGCCCAACCTTCAATGCTCACGCCACTGCCTTCCAACTCCCCTTTCACCAACTTGCCCTGAAACATCCCTTCCGGTGCCATCGTCGCCTCCGCCACCAAGCTGCTTCGCACCGTCGCCACGCTCAACACACCTGCCGCATCCAGTTCGTCCAGTGCCTTTCCAATCCGCAACCCCGATCCCGGATCAACGCTGTCCAGCAACAGCGGCTCCACCACCACCTGACGCAACGACACCGACGCCTCCAGCAATCCACACGACCTCGCATCCTTGACCCCGTCCCGCCATCCCTGCACCGCCCCAACTCCCCAGCCCCACACCAAAAACAAAAACCACCCACGCCCCACCCATCGCAACCACCTCGAGCCCGGACCCGTCATGACCATCGCCAGCAACCCAAACAACCCAATGTAAAACCACAGCGTGTAAGCCGGATACCTCGACTGAAACGGCAAGAACCCTGGCGAATCCACCCTCGCCAGCGAAATCGCCGCCGCATTTGCCAACCCCCATCCACACAACAACAACCACGGCCCCATCTGACCCACCTCAACCTCACCGCGCCGCAGTTTAGCCCACAACTTCCACCCCACTACCAACAACAAAACCAGAGAAAACACCCCGACGACACTCGACAACGCAAAAACCAGCTGCGACCTCAATTCACGATCCAAAGTCGGCCACCCCTCTGCAAACGGTGCCCCCAACAACCTCACAAAAAACACCACCACCTTCTCCGCCTTCTCCATCGACATGCCGCTCTCCGAACCACTGAGCGCCTTCTCCTCCGGCCACCCGCTGACAAATACCCACAATGTCACCCCGAACATCAACCCCCACAATCCCAGTGCCGTCCACCCTTCTCCACCGCGCCCGCGCCGTTTGATCAATTCCCAAAAAAGCAACACCCCACCCAACCCCCAGGCCAGCCAGCCATTGATGAACGAAAACGCCGCCACCACCGCAAAGCCCCCTGCCACCAAGGTCCGCAACCACAACGGCCAACCCCGCTCAAACACCCACACCACCCCCACCGACGCCGCAATCACCAGCATGTAACAAATCTGCACCCCCCACGTCCAGTTCATCCACTGCATCGGCGACAACAGCAGCACCACACTGAACCCCCCCAGAAGCCAGCGCGTCCCCCAGCTCCCCGGATGACTCCGACGCCACAATGACAACACCATCGCACACGAAACCAGTCCCAATCCCACACACACCAGCGACTCCACCACCAGATTCCAATCCGTCAACCGCACCACCAGCCAGTGCAAAATCCTCGCTGCATCATGCCGGCTGTCATTGCCCGGACTGTGCAGAAAATTGCCAAAACTGCCATCCTGCAAAAACCCCAGATACGGATCCCCCACCACAAACCAATGATCCGCCTTCGGCACCTGACACGTCAAACTCACCGCCAGCAGCACCGGCCCGATGACCGCCAGCAGTGGCAAAGCCCAAAACCACCCTTCCCATCGGGAACCCTTCAAACTCAAGACCATGGAACAAATTTGGCGAAAAATAGGCATGCAGATGGAAACAAATCCGGAGCATCAATAAACAAATAAATCACAAAGGCAACCCCTCTGGCCAACTTTGCCTCCGACCGCCATCCCATCCTCCAATCCCGCCCCGCTCCGAAGTGAAGATTCGCTCATAATTGACCCCGTCCGGCCTTTCCCGTTTCACTCGTCCAAAAATCATCCATCCTGTTCAGGTTGCCCAACCGCCCCACCCCATGAACATCCTTACCGTGGAAGACGATCCCCGCACCGCCGACGCCATCCGTCACGGACTCGAAGAAGCAGGATGGAACGCCGACCTGCTCACCCGCGGAGACGAAGCCGTTCAACGCATCAGCACCCAGGCCTACGACGCCGTCATCATGGACATCATGCTCCCCGGCTGCGACGGACTCTCCGCCGTCCGCCAGCTCCGCAACATGAGCAACTCCACCCCCGTCCTCCTGCTCTCCGCCCGGGGCGATGTCGACCAGCGCATCAGCGGACTCAATGCCGGAGCCGATGACTACCTCCCCAAACCTTTTTCCATGGCCGAGGTCATCGCCCGCGTCCGCGCCATCACCCGTCGCGGCGGCGAGGCCGGTGCGATCCTTCTCCGCCTGGCCGATCTCACCCTCAACGTTCCCCAGCGCACCGCCCAGCGCGCCGGTCGCAGCATCGAACTCAGCCCGCGCGAATTCCGCCTGCTCGAAGTCCTGCTTCAAAACGTCGGCAACGTCTGCACCCGCACCGAACTCCTCCGCCAGGTGTGGGACTACGCCTTCGATCCCGGCACCAACCTCGTCGACGTCTACATCCGCAAACTGCGGGAAAAAGTCGATTACGGCTACGATCTCCCCCTTCTCCACACAGTCCGCGGCGTCGGCTACCAGCTCAGCGACAAAACCCCTTAAATTCGCCTCATCATTCCGTTCCGTTTTTATCCCTTAGCCTTTATCCTTTATCCTTTATCCTTTCGATGAAGCGCTCCCTGCAAACCCGCCTGTTTTGGGGGCACGCCTGCTTTTTCCTCATCGCCAGCATCATCACCATCCTCATCACCTGGGATGAGCTCGAACACCGACACCACCCCGGCACCGCGCAGGCCTGGCGCGCGCTCTACACCGCCGCCCTCGTCGCCTGCGCCCCCGTCCTCCTCATCGCCTCCGCCAGCTGGTGGCTGACCCGACGCGCGCTCTCGCCAGTGATCGATCTCACCCGCGCCGCCGAACACATTCACGAAGACAGCCTCCATCAAAATATCCCCCTGCGCGGCACTGGCGACGAAATCGACCGGCTCACTTCCGTCCTCAATGACATGACCAGCCGGCTCGACACCTCCTTCCAGCGGGTCCGCGAATTCACCCTCCACGCTTCCCACGAACTCAAAACCCCCCTCACCATCCTCCGCAACGGCTTCGAGACGTCTCTCTCCGATCCCACCCTCACCCCCTCCCACCGCGACAAACTCTGCCTCTGGCTCGATGAAACCGACCGGCTCAACCGCATCGTCTCCGGCCTCACCTTCCTCACCCAGGCCGATGCCCAGCAAATCGAACTCAACTTCGAAACCGTCGACCTCGCCGAACTCGTCCGCGACACCGCCAACGAAGCCAACATCCTCGGCCAGTCTCAAAACATCGCCGTCAACACCCTCATCAACAGTCCTCACATCCTCCAGGCCGACCGCCACCGCCTTCGCCAGCTGCTCCTCAACCTCACCGACAACGCCATCAAATACAACCGCCCCAACGGCTACGTCACCTATCGCATTCGCGAAGACGCCGTCCACCACCATGTCGATGTCCAGAGTGGCGGCCGCGGCATCGACGCCGAGGAACTCCCTAAAATCTTCGACCGCTTCTTTCGCAGCGGCACCTCCCGGGGAACCAGCACCGAAGGCTGCGGACTCGGTTTGAGCATCGCCTTGTGGATCGCCCAATCCCACGGCGGCACCCTCACCGCCCGTTCCTCTCCCGACAACACCACCCTCACCCTCTCTCTCAAGCGTTCAAACGCCAGCCCAAACCCATCGTCCCCTTAGCCACCCGTCGTCCAATCCCACCCCGACGGCTGACATCGCGAGTAACCAACCCGGAGCAATCCCGGCACGGTCGTTCCAAAACGCCTTGATCTTCCCAACAATTACCGTATCGGCAGATTCAGTGCCGGACGGTCTATTGAACAGAATGCCTCCAGCATGACTGATGATCTTTCTCGACAGCCATGAAACGCCTCAAGAGCAGCTATGACCTGGATCCTTGGGACGCTGGCGAATTGACCCCCTGGGAGCCGGTCGTTTCACCCAAAATCGGCACAACGGGAACGGAATGGTCCTGCAAAGGCAACAACACCCTGCTCTCCGGCTTGTATCAGGAAGTCGTTTTTAACGACGACATGTTCATGCATTGGACAGATCTCAAGCTGGCTTCAGATCTCTGGATGCCGGTCGAAACCGGAGACGCATGGTTTGCCTTCCAATTCACCCTCACCGGTGCCTGGGAATCACGCGTTTCCAGTCCCAAACGACGCAGCTATGGTCAGGTCGCCGGCCAGATGGGGGTGCTTCATGCGCGATGGGACTGCAAACCTGGTTGGATGGCCAGCGATTCCTACGTGCATCTCACGGCGGTCATCAGCGAAGCACGTCTGCGCCAGTGGCTGGGTCAGATCGAAGCAAACGAACCTCAGGGCGTGGCGAGATTACGACAATTCCTTGACCAAAACGACCACGCCATCATCTCCCGGCCCATCACCGAGAAAGCAGCACAATTGGTGCGCAACACCATGGCCTGCGACTACACCGGCCCCCTCCGTGCCTGGTTCATGGAAGCCAGATTCCACGATCTTGCCATTGAGGTCATCGACGCCCTGGGCGACAAGCCTGAACCCATCCGCCCCCTGCGTTCCTCGGAAAGAGACAGCATGAAAGAAGCCAGTGATCTGCTCCTGGCCAATCTTCAATCCCCACCCGAACTCTCCGACGTGGCAACCCAAGTGGGCCTCAGCGTTTCCACCCTCAAACGCCGGTTCGCTGCAGAATTCGGAAAACCGCCCTTCGCTTATCTCCGCGAACAGCGAATGAAACATGCCCGCATGCTACTCGAAACCGGCCGCACCAGTGTCCTTGAAGCAGCCGACCTCGTTGGTTATGCAAACCCAAGCAATTTCACGGCGGCATTCAGAGCGACGTTCGGACTGAATCCACAGCAATTCCTCAAACAACTGAGGAGTTCTTCCCACCGATAGATCCGTGGTCCTCAGCAGGGAATAAAAGGACCTAGGCAGGTAGATATTTTGAGTTTCATTCTCAATAGTTGCGCCTCAAACTGCCTCGACTTAATTCAACAACGATCCTCCAAAATCAAATGAGACCAACTCCTGCCGAGCCGCGCTCCCACGCTGGCCGCGTCATTGCCTGTCTGTATGCCACCCAATTCCTGCTCCTTGCTGGCGCAAGCGCTCAGGTCAACCCCGCCACTGCCAACGAGGGGTCGTCCCTTCAAGCATCCGTTCCCTCCGCCGCCACCAGCGATCCCGAGGAACTGGCTCCGGTTGTCGTTACCGCTAACAACCCCACCTTCATGCCACCAGCGGCAACCGTCGGGGTGCTTGGCGAACGCGACATTCTCGACGTGCCATTCTCCATATCACGAATTGATCGCGAAATGCTCGACACCCGCCAGGTGCGCGACATCGGCGATATTTTCAAATACGAGGCCTCGAGCTACGAAGCCACCAGTTCAGACACGTTCATTCCCATCATCAATATTCGAGGCTTCGAGTCGAACAACTACCTCATTGATGGCCTCACAGGTCCGGCGATCACGCAGACCTTCATGATAGATTCCGCCAACATCTTCAAAGGACCAAGCTCGGCCTTTTTCGGTGCCGGTGCGACTTTTACGGGCTTTTCAGGTGCCATCGACCTGCTTCCCAAGCGAGCCCCTCAAGGAGAAGAAGTGATCCGCCGAATGACGATCGGCTGGCAAACTCAAAATCACTGGCTCGGCAATCTCGACCTGGGTGAACGTTTGGGAAAAGAAAATCAGTTCGGCTACCGGCTTAACTTCGGCGGCAACTACGGAGAGCGGGCCACGGACAATTACGAACCCGAAGAATATTATATCGGCCTTTCCCTCGACTGGCGCGTCACGGACGCGGTCACCCTCACGGCAGACCTCGGCCACATTCGCGAAAGCAAGAATGGCTACCGCGACGGAGTGCTGCTGACTCCAGGCGTGAAGCTGCCCGCGCCTCCCGACCTCAGCCAGTCCACCGCCCAACTGTGGTCGCGTTATGACCGTGACACCGACTACGCCTACCTCCGGGCCGACATTGAACTCTCGAGCGACTGGACGCTCGAGCTCGACGGCGGTTACGCCCGCATGCAAGACCCGTATCGCAGCTCTTTCATCTTCATCACCGCACCCAATGGCGACGGCGATGCCATTGGCGGCACCACCCGTTTTGTCGATCCCTATGAAACCTGGGCCGCGCGTGTCCTCCTCTCGGGAAAATTCGACACCGGACCCCTCAGTCATCAGATGTCGCTGAGCTACAACTTCAACCGCCAGACGGCCATCGGAGAATATTTCCCCTACCCCACGACATCGACCAACCTCTACAGCCCGGTTCAAATTCCGGTGCCCTCCACGGCCAGCGCGACAAGCCGCTTCGGACCTAACTTCACCTCACACGTGACCCAAGTGACCGACTTCATTGAAATCCATCCCATGCTCACCGTCATGGGCGGCATGGCGCATGTTCATTTCAAAGATGGCAACTCAGGGTTCGATGATGGAGCCTTCACTCCCCTGGGCGGCATCATCTTCAAACCATGGGACAACACCTCCTTCTATGTCGGCTACTCCGAAGGCTTGGAGCAAGGTGCCATCGCGCCAGTGGGAACGACCAACCAAAACCAGTCACTGCCACCACGCGAAAACAACCAGTTTGAATTTGGTATCAAACACCGCGCAGGAGGAATGGATTTCACCCTTGCCGCTTTTGAACTGAACCAGGCGCTGCAATATGTGGATTCCAGCAACACCTTCGTTCAAGACGGCGACCAAACTCATCGTGGAGTCGAGTTCAGCGCTGGCGGCAATCTCAGTCGTGACCTCTCCCTGATCGTGACCGTCGCCTACTTTGACACCGAACTTGGAGCCAACAACCCCTCGGTCGAAGGCAATGAAGCCGTTGGCGTTCCCGAATGGTCCGTCCGTGCATTCGCCGAATACCGCCTCACGGATTGGGTCCCCGGACTCGCCTTCAATGCAGGCATGATCTACGCCGACAAAGCGCAGATCTTCGCTGACAACAGCCAGCAGATTCCCAGTTGGTGCGTTTTCGATGTCGGCATGAGCTACGACCTCAAGCCCACCTGGAATGTGCCCGCCCTGCTGCGCTTCAGCATCGACAATATCGGAGGAAAAAATTACTGGGCTGGCGGAAGTTATACCATCGCCCACGGCGAACCCCGCACCTTCAAGGTTTCTCTTCAGTATGATTTTTGATTGGGTTCCAACCGATCCACGGAGAAATGCTCCGTCGACAGACTTGAACCATCCCGTCCGAAAGCCGCCAACCACCCCTCCTCCATGACGCCTGATCGTCGGACCCAAGCACGGGATGTTCTTGTATTGATTCATCGCTACACCGGCCTCTGCATCGCCATCTTTCTGGTCGTTGCAGGGGTTACCGGAAGCATCCTGGCATTCGGTCATTCATTGGATGCCTGGATCAATCCTCACCTCCACCACCTCCCTCCGTCCTCCACCTCTCAACCAGTGGTGAACCCCTTCGAATTGCGCGAGACCGTCGCAGCAAATCTCGGCAAGGCGGTGAATGAGGTTAGACTGGATCTCGACCCCGGGGACGTTTGGAAGGTGCTCGTGGAAGGGAGGGAAACGTATGTGAATCCCCACGATGGCTCCATTCTTGGATCACGGGAATGGGGAAATCTCAGCGAAGGTTTTCGACTGAACCTCATTCCCTTCGTCTTGCGACTCCACTTCAGCCTCGCCCTGGGCGATGTCGGAACATGGCTCTTCGGCATCGTCGCCCTGCTGTGGACGCTCGATTGTTTTGTCGGCATCTGGCTAACCCTCCCACCAAAACGCCGCCTCAAAGCACCCGACAGTCGCAAGTCCTGGCTTCGTCGCTGGCTGCCCTCCTGGACGGTGAAAACCGGAAACCTGTTCAGCAGCATCTTCACCTTCCACCGCGCGACCGGACTCTGGTTGTGGGCCATGCTGCTTGTTTTTGCCTGGTCATCGGTTGGATTTAATCTTCAATCCGTCTACCAGCCAGTGATGCGCACCTTTGGGTATCGCAACCTCGACCTGCCAGAGCTGACAGTCCCACGCGACACGCCCGTCCTCAACTATCAGGCCGCACACGCCATCGCCCGAGGCCTCATGCAAAACGAGGCCCAAGCAAATCAATGGACCATCCACCGCGAAGCGCACCTCAGATACAATTCCGCCACCGGCTTGTATGCCTATTCCGTCTTCGGCAGCCTCGACCTCGGAAGCAAATTCCCAGGCACCACGCTCTGGCTCGACGGCGATACTGGCGACCAACAAAAATTTTATTCCCATACAGGCCAAACAACCGCCAATAGCTTCAGCAGCTGGCTGATCGCCTTGCACCTGGGCGACGTGGGAGGCCTTCCCTACAAAATGATCCTGAACCTCATCGGCCTCTTGATCGCAGCTCTGTCAGTCAGCGGAGTGTTCATCTGGTGGCGTAAACGGAAGATTCGAGTGAGACGACGGTCAGACCCATAGTCCTACGGTCTTAAGGTCTCCCCCCCTCGATAAGACCTGCCAGAATTCTGAGAACCAAGGTTTACCATTCAAAAGACTTATTCTTCGCAACAACCTTTAACCCACTCAAACCGTCCAAAATCCTCCATCGTTTAGGGGATTCTAAAATTGGTGCATCGTCCAGTTGAGGATGGATCGCTTGGTGCAGGAATTGGGGAGCCATCGACCCATCTGACGCATGAACCAAGCAACCAGTGGACCCGGGGTCAAGCGCGGGTCAACACGAGGTGAGTCGCCCGTTCCGATGCGACATGCTGCGCGCATTTGTATCCCAAGTTCGGTAGATCGACACCGCCGAACAGATGCTCGCCCGTGCCGAGCAAGACGGGCGCGATGGCCACATGCAGTTCATCAATCAGCCGCTCCTGTAAATACTGCCGGATGGTCGCTGCTCCCCCTCCGATGCGGACATCCTTTCCTTCGGCGGCTTCACGGGCTCGTTCAAGTGCGACGCGAATCCCGTCCGTAACAAAATGAAACGTCGTGCCGCCCTCCATCACGAGTGGCGCACGAGGATGATTCGTCAGCACAAAAACCGGCGTATGATACACCGGATTATCTCCCCACCAACCTCTCCAGCTCTCATCCAGCCAGGGACCGCGCACTGGTCCGAACATGTTGCGGCCCAAAATCCATGCACCGACATGGTGGAAACCCCGTGCCGCAAAGTCGTCATCGATCCCGATCTCGCCGCCTTGGTTGCCAAACAATTGCGTTTGGAACGTGCGAGTGGCGAACGCCCATTCATGCAAGGCTGTTCCGCCGACGCCGAGCGGGTTCTCCAGGCTTTGCTCGGGGCCTGCGCCAAAGCCGTCAATCGAGATGCTGAAGCTTTCTACGCGGACTTTGGTCATTGGTTGGTTTACTGTTGGAGTGTTTTGGCAACGAATCTCAGCACCAGACGTGAAGCACAGCGACGGGGACGAAGGTCGAAATGGGGGTCGGGATGCAGGTGCCAGTAATCATCGAAATTGAACGGCTGATACGGATTGTCACGTCGCGGCATATTTTTCTTAACGACTACTAACCCTGGTGCGATTCGCTACCGAAGCAAACTTGAGGATTAGCTCCTGCTTTTTAAGCTTTCTGCGATTCGCTCTGGACTCATGCGCAGGTCAAGAACTGCATGCACGAAAACTCTTTTCCCCTCTATCGCGTGGAAGATGCCGAAAGGTGTCTTCGGGATGAGCAGGCTGTGAAACGGATGAGAGTAAATTGGAGCGGAGTTGGGGAAATGGCGAATTTGCTCAAGACAATTGTCGAAGACGAAATAGAACGCATCCCCTCGACGAGAATATAGATCTAGAAACTCAATTTCGGCCCCCAGCAGGAACTCAACGTCAAACTCCATTATTTTCCGATAACTGTCTTAATATCAGTCCACGGCCGAGAAGCGTGGCTTCCCGCTTTAAAGTCAGCATGTCTCTGCTCCAACAGACCCACAATTTCAGGATTGGGAGTAATATCCGAAGAGGTTGATAGCTGTTCCCATAGCTCCGTAGCGAGTTGAAACTTCTCGTCATTGGTAAGTTGTTGAACTTCTGGAAGCTGTTCGATCATGATTGAGAATTTTATCGTGATTGTGACGAAGTGGCAAATGAATCTTGAAGCCAACAACCCCAGGCACAGCGGCAGCGGAGTGCGGCTCACCACCTGCATGGTGGGAGGAAAGGCGGCGGCGGAAGCAGATGGCGTGATGCACAGAGCGGTTTGCTACAGCGCCTTGTTGACCGAAGCAGCTTCGCTAAAGAGGTTCGCGTGGTGCGCGGATTGGAATGACCACAGTGGGTTTGCACATCCAGGCCCGGTTGTTTAAAATCCCTCTTGCAGTTCGACGCTCCGTGTCAAAAAAATCCCTTGCTTCAAGGAGATGGTGGACCAAAAGAATCAACCATGACCGTAATCCGTTCCCGGACAAAATCAGGCAGCAAGATCATGCTCATATTCGGGCTGGTCGCGATGTTGTTTTCCGTCATCTTCATTCCCCTTGGCGCCCGCTCCCTCGAAGAGGAAAGGCGTTTTGATGCCGAAGGCATCTCAGCACCAGCCATTGTCACTTCAAAAAGAGTCCACGAAAGAAGAGAGTGGGATCGCGAGACCAAGCGAGAAAAAATCATCACCACCTACTACCTGACATATGCCTTCACGACCGACCAAGGCCAGCCAATCGAGACCGAGAACTCCGTGTCGAAAACACGGTGGGAAAAATCCACCGAACAAGAAAGCCTCCAGGTTCAGCATCTACCCACCGATCCCACCAAGAACCGGATCGCTGGCGAGTCCGACCACACAACCACCCTCTTATTCGTCGGCCTTTCAGCCTTGGGCGGGCTCATCGGGCTGGGTTGCATCTTGACCTACATTTGGAAAACCTTCGCCCCCTCTGGAAAACCAGCCCGTCGCCCAGACCAAACTTGGTAGTCAATCCGTCCCGGCCCGCCCGCCAAGAACCCCGCTCTATACAACAACAAACGCCCCCTCCGTTGTCCAGCAGCGCCATTGTTCGCCTTCGTTTAAATGTCACTACGGTTTTGGTTCTGTTGATGTAGCAATCCAGCAATGGCTGCTCCAATCAACATGAAAGCTCCGAGGCCAATGGAACCGCGAAGCAGCATGACCACAAGTGCCCAGAGACTGATGACGAGACCAAATCCAAGGAGTCCACGAATGATGTTCCGGGGCACGTCAGAGATGCCTGTTGCATTGGTAATCGTCACGGCAAGGCCAAAAATCACCGCAGCAATGGCCAGCCAATAGGGTAACTTGATCGGGCCTAGACCCACACTACCGTTCTGTCCGGTCAATGGAACGGTCATGCCAGTCAACATCGAGGACATCATCCCCGAGAGCATGCCTTCCATTCCAACCTTCTGGCCATTGATCGTCATGCTGTCTCGCAGATCGTCTGCCGTCAGCTTGATCGTTCCCCACTGCGCGAATAGAGATGCAACGGCAAAGACGATGGCGACGCTCAAAAGGATGATGCGGTTTCCTAGCTTTGGATTTGGTGTCATGCTTTGTGATTAGGCGAACGTTGAGACATGGCGAGCTTCATACACTTGACCTGGGTCGAGGCTCTGACTGCGAGTTGAAGTTGTAGTGGTCCTGACGGCGGGTCAAGCGTTGGGAGTGATGTCCTGTTCTGCTTTGGGTTTGCAGGCTTCAATCGCATCTGCCAATCGTCGTGCGAAGTAGGGATCATCATCAAGTGTAAGGATCTCCGTGAAGCTCTTCAAGCGGTGATACAATCGAGGATCACGGGTCTGCTCAGCAGCCTCAATGCTAAGAATGCTGACCTCATCGTCTCTCCACTCGTTGATCAACTCAGGCAGAAGAGCAGAGTCTCCTCGCCTGGCCAGACCAACCAGGCCCTCACCTCGGATCTCATGGTCAGCATCCCTCAATGCCTGGCGCAGGGCATCGCGGATGTCCGGCGAATCTGTATCGATCTGAGATCCTAGCCCAAAGACAGCCCAACTCCTGACATCACGGTCAGCATCGCGGGTCAGCTCAATGAGTGCCTCAATCGCACGAGGGTCCTGGTGCCCGGAAAGTCCGAACACCACTCCATACCTCACCAGCGGGTCGGAATGCATGGACAGACTGACGAGGGCGGAGATCGCTGATTCTGCGGAACGGTGCCCCAACCCAACGGCCGCGCGATGGATGACGTGAGGATCGGAATCACCAAGCAATTCGGTCAGTATCGCCACGCTCTCATCCTGAAAAGTGTGATCGCTCCAGCCTAGTTGAGCCAGAATATCGGCCCCGATTGCGCGATTCCCTGCATCGTCGCTACGACTGTAATCCCTGCCGAGGCGGAATTCCTCATCACCGCCCCGGTAGTGCAGCAACGCCAAGAGCACGTCACGATCATCGTCATCAATGGCTTCACGACAGCGCTGCGCAACTTCGCGACTCGGAGTAGGATCGCCTTCATAGCGTTCGTCGTGCCGTGTCTTCATGACTTGGCAGAACGTAATGGATGAAGCGCGGCACGCAAGATCCCCTTTCAAATTGACGGTTTGTCGTCGTTGCCTCGACCAGTTTGTTCTGCTTTTTGTTCGATCTGATTGAAGCGTTTCCAGTTCTTGATTGCCAATTCGTCATCGGGTGCAACTTCCAATGCCCGAAGATACAGCTCTCGGGCTTCATCAGCATCTCCCAGACAATGCAGAGCGTCACCCTGCAAGCCAATTGGCGTCGGATTCTCCGGCTCCAACTGCTCTGCTCTTCTGAACCAATCCAGCGCTGCCTGGTAGTCCTGCAATTCGTAGTAGCAACTGCCGAGATACATCGGACTCCACGGATCTCTCGGATTCGCTTCGATGTCTTCCAAAAGAATGGGTAGTGCATCCTCCCAGCGGTGCTCTCTCATGATCCGCTTGGCTTCGTCTTGCAGAGTAGAAGGTGGAGTCATTTGTGCGGAACGTCTAAACTGTGCGGACCGCCGTGCGGGGTGGGCGGGTCAACCTATGAAAAGTATGGCCGACAGAGCAGCCCCGGCACTCATCAACCAAAGCTACTTTGTAGGGTTCGGTTATTTTTTGTAATGGTAGCGAAGTTGGATCAACAGTATCCCTGACTCAATCTGTCGATACACCATACGATGCTCTTCGGTGATCCGGCGAGACCAATAACCCGAGAGCCCTTGCCGAAGAGGTTCCGGTTTGCCGATCCCTTCGAGAGGTGATCTGAGAGTGTCTTTGATCAGTTCGTTGATTCTCTTCAGCACCTTTTTGTCCATCTGAAGCCAGTATTGGTAATCTTCCCAAGACTGTGCGGTGAAAGAGAGGTTCACGCGTCGAGGTCAATATCTTTGTGGATCAGATTGCCCTTCTCAGCTTCTTCAATCGAGTCAAAAAGGCGTTTTGCGTTAGCGGGGCTACGAAGAAGGTAGGCGGTTTCCTGAAGGGACTCGTAATCATCCAATGAGATCATTACCACCGCTTGATCTCGATTGCGCGTAATGATGACGGGATCCCGGTCCAGGCAAACTCGATTCATGGTGGAAGCCAAATTCTCCCTAGCGGCGGTGTAGGTAATGGCGGTCATATGGACAGGAACATGACCATGTTTGGGCCAATGTCAAATTTTTTGGCCGGCCGCTTCGGATCTGACGATGGTAAGTGGAAAGCTTTGATGACACGACACATGCCATCCGAGCCGTTGCCTGCATCCGTTTTGCTCGCTCTCTTGTCGGTGATTCATTGTGCTTCCAGCCGGCAGCCGTAGTTCTTGATCGGCAGTTCGTCTGGACAGGCCCAGACGCTGCCAGCCAAGCTTGCTATCGGAGAGGGCTAGATCCACCAAGAATGCGATAATCGTCTTCCTCCCCATCGAATTCCGGGTAGAAAATAAATCCCTTCGGACAACTGCCAAATACAAAGGTCCAGAAACTGATTTCATACAATTTTGTCACTCTGAACGTGGGCGCACGACCGATCGCGCGGGCTTGGCGCACCATCTCTCGAACTCGCCCCTCACTCTGCACGCTGGCCCACATCCGCTCGCGAGCGGTCAACTCGTCGGGTGCAAAGATCTTCCGCCCCGTGAAAAATCCGTAGAGTGGATTCTCGTCTCCCTCACATTCGATGTGTAGGCCCTCGGCGTTGATGATGCTCTGGTAGAATGGCATGGTTGGCTGATGCCTCGCTATGAATGACAGGGCGGTTGGACACAGTTCTTCGGGCGAACGTCAAAATTGAACGAAGCCGCTTCGCGGGGGTGGGGTTGGTGCGGGACGTGGATCGACATGAACAAGGTGGGTTTACAAAGATGTCAGGGACCTCAGGCGGGCGCTTGAGGGTGCGGCCCCGCATTCGCCAGGCTATTTGCTCCTCTTGGTTTCCTCGCTTTTCATTTTGATTGTAGACGCATCGTCATCGCCCGTCCTAAACCATTCTAACGACTCCTTGATTCGGCCGGCATAGAAGGTGTAGGGAATCTAGCCGTGACCACCCTCAGGTGAATGCCAGAAGTAATACCTCTTGCCCTTTGCGTTCTGGGGATGCGCAAACCATGATTGCTGAAAGCGAGACATGGCGATACAGAAACCTCGGATCATCGGGTTCTCAAACGATGAGGATAAGATTGCATGCCCACTCGACGACCATCCAAGCGTGAACACCCAACCTTCGCGGATCGCGTGTGACATCTCGACATCCTTGATGACATCGGCAATAAAATCTTCACTCGTAAATCTTGCTTCCTTGCTGGGAAACGCCCTGCTCGGCCAAAAGATCGTCGAGTCGTTCAGTGTCCCTCAGACCGGCGCAACCAGTGGCGCCACAATGAAGTCTTGCGGGGTGCCGTGGGCAATAATGACCTTCGCGCAAAATGGCAAGAACTCGGCACCACCCGGTCCGACAGGAAGAATCACAAGTAGCCCATATTCTTTTGGGGTCTCAGCGGGAACCAGCTTGTGGCGAATCAGGAAGTAGCGTTTGTTGGTATCGCCCCCGACGGTGTGTTCCTCGGTCGTCACTGACTTATCGATCTCCTGCGCTTGACCGCCGGGATACACCACACAAAAGAGAAGCAAGACTAAGCTGAACAGCGTTTTCATCGTGGCAGGCGGACTCTTTTCTTGGCCGAACGATCCAAGCTTGGAGCCCACCGCCGAGTGGCGCTGGCTGTGCCAGAGCGAAGCGGAGCAGAGGCCGTGAGCTCGGCGGTGGTTCGCTGCAACACTTGTTAGGCGACGGTTGTTGGCGTGAGTTCAAGGTAGTAAGCGGTATCGCACCGAGCAGCCAGATGCTCGGGAACATAGGGACGAAAGCCGTATCGCTCGTAAAGCAACACCGCCTCGCGTAGCACAGAGGCCGTCTCTAACACCACTCGCGTAAAGCCAAGAGCAGACGCCCTCGCCAAACCGTGTTCGAGGAGGCGGCGCCCCAGACCCTGCCCTCGTGCGGAACGGGCCAAATACATCTTACGGAGTTCGCAGGTGGATGGTGAAACCCGAAAGAGTCCGACTGTGCCAAGCACCTGACCCGAATCACCAACCAGAATATCAAAGGTGCCGCCCGCGGCGTGATAGGAGGCGTGAATGTCGTGCAGGTCGCAGTCTGTTCCGTCCGGGTCGGGAGTGAGGCCATACTCGGCCAAGACGCTAAAGACTAGGTTCTCGACCGCGACTCGGTCATCGTTGGTTGCTGGTCGGAGACTATGTTGCATTACGAGGAAGACGCGCGTTGTCGCCTAACTCTTCGAATCAGGCGACGGCGAAGCGGGAGGCGTCGATGACACGACAGATGCCATACGAGCCGCTGCCTGCATCCGTTTTGTTCGTCCTTGGTGATTCTGATGTGTGCGGCTGCCTCATCGTGGGGGTGTGTCTGAGTCCGGAATGGTGTAGCACTCCATCGTGCCAATGCCGAATGACTGCAGAAAAACAACGATGCGTAAACGAGTAGCCTCACCAAATGCCTCCTCAGAGGTAAAGGTGAATCCCCAACGATTGAAGGTGCCGCAAATCGGCGCAGCCTCTGAAGTGGCTAAACGAAAAGCAACTGTCCGCCCGTGGCTCAGTTGCTTGGAGCGGAGCTGACGGAGCATCGTGCTACCAATCGTAGCGTCTGTCTCTGACTGCTCCAGTAAGCACTCCAATTGCTGATACTCGGCAACCTCCAGCCACTCATCCTCAAGGACGGCCTCTGGGAAAGACTGCAACAATCTGTCAGCGGCACCAGAGTAGGCGAGCCACAGGACGGTCTCGTAAATCGGGATGCTCAATCTGCATACATGAGTCATTCTCGGATGGTGCTCTCGAAGTTGGGCGAACGTTCGAGCTAACCTGCCCGCGGAGGCGAGCGGCGTAAGCCCGGGCTGCAAGGTTAGCTCGCGTGCGGCGGCCGGGCTTACGCCGCTTTCCGTAGGGGGTCAGGTTGACCGAGGGATTAGGCCGCACTTGATAACTGCACAGGGGCTTGGACTATGCATTGAGACGCCAGGGCGGATGCCGGCGATTTACGCCAGCCCAGTAAATGCAGACCGCATTGCCCGTTGGGTCTTGCAGGCGGGCCTCGCGCCAAAGCCAGGGTTCATCTTTTGGACCGCTGATAAACGAGTAGCCCATTGCCTTGAGTTCCTCAACTTTATGGTCTAGTTCCGGACACTCGAAGTAGACCACCACACCACCTGTTGATGATTTGTCCTGACTGAGATGGACCGAGAAGGTCGACTCTCCATCGGGACACTCGAATCTTGCGTAGTGAGGCGAGCTGACAATGAGCTTCAGGCCGAGGCCGACGTAAAACTGCACGGAGGCAGCTATGTCGAGTGCAGGAACCGTGACTTGATTGAGTCGCATGACGAGGGCGGTAGGTGTGGTTGTGCGGCGTAACGTCGAGGCCTGGCACCCGCTACCGGGAGCGCCCCTCCGCTTCAGGTTGAGGTTTGTCGCTACCCTCAGACTTCGACTGGGAACGGGTAGCGGGTTGATCAATGCCGGCTTGTTCTGATTCTTCTTTTTCTGCGGCCTTTTCGTATCGCTTATAGGGTAGACGCGCATCACAAAACGCAAGCAGATCCTTGGCGCTCTTGCTGTCAGCCATGAATCCATACCACCCCGACATGCCGGGATAGGCAGTCACATAAAAATTACAGCACTCCCAGCAGATCGACGTCTCACCAGCCAGTCTACCTCCACGATACAGGCGATATCCGTAGACTGCGCCATGGCACATCGCTTGACTCCAGTAATTGGGCGCCTGATAGCTCCAAAGCTCAAGAAATTCATCAAGCTCGCTCTCGGTCAAGGTTACGCTTCCGTAAACAGGGGTTGTCGATCCATAGGGGCGAAGTGGAAAAGTCTCCTCTCGCTCATCCACAGCCTCTCCCTTCAACAAAAAGACTTCAACCTTCGCGATGCCCTCAGTATCTGAAAACAGCTCAATCGCCTTACGATGGAAGCGCCCAACCGTTGCATCGCGCCACCCGCCGAGAAGTCCGAAGTAAACGGCGCAAACTCCAACGATTAACCACGGCAGCCACTTACTGCCCCTATGTATCCACTTGCGCATCAATTTTTAGTAGAAAGTCTCGGATCAGGTGACGGCAAGCGGAAAGCGTCGATGACACGACAGATACCATTCGAGCCGTTGCCTGAATCCGTTTTGTTCGGCATCTTGTTGTGCCTGGGAAATCATGATGAGGGGGGATGTTCAGGACGGCGGTCAATTAGCAGGTGCCCAACCACAGAACCAACAAGTGCCCCAAAGCACGACGGGGTGGCATGAAGAATGAAATCAACTGAAAGACCAACTACCCAAGAACTAGTAGAGCCTGGAGTCGCCCAAATGGCAAGCCCATCAAAGTCACTCCAATCGCGCCGAACGAGATAAACCACGAAGCTGATGACTGGGCACAACAGGACAGCGGTGACTGGGTGCTTGCGAAGAACGAAACCCACGACCAAAGAGGCGACGAAGAACACCGAGAGGTATGAGATAAGTGGCTCCATGCTTGTGGGGGTCGTTACGGGGTAGCCGAACGTCCAAGAGGTGGCAGGCAAAGCCTCGCCGTGTTCGCTTTCGTGATTGCGCGGTTTGGCAACTCCTGAAGGAAGAACGCTACTTTTGCTTTCTCTGTAGTGGCATCGTCGCGCCGTCCTTGCTTGGTCCGTAGTAGGCTTCTGATTCCGAAACGAAGAGGAAATACCAGGTAGTCTTTTGACCACCTTGAGTTCCAGCTCCTGTCACCTCAACGAAGCCGCCAGCCCGCTTCCGCCAGGCGATCGACGTCGGATCTGCTCCACCGAATGACCGCGTCCCTTTCCCATCAGGTTCGAATGTGAAGTCTGTGCCCGTGGGGGTTTTCCAGACTGTTCCTTCAAATCCAAATTGGGTGGAGGTAGAAGCTACGACCGGTGCGCCATCATTGGAAACACCCTCAGCAGCTCCGATAGCCTTGAGTTCAGCCAAGACTTTGGCAACGTCGTCGAGTCGACCAGCCTTTGCGTGTTGCTGCATCAGGCTCCGTAGTTCCCTCTCGTAAGTGGCCTTCAATGGTTCCACTGCCTTCGAAACAGCATTTTCATAAGAGGCTTTCAAACGATCCAGATTGTCCTGGGCAAAACAGAGCAATGGTAGCATGACCAGTCCGACGATGAGGTTTTGTGTTTTAGTTTTCATCAATTTTTCAAAGCGAACGATGAGTGGTGGCACCGGTGAAATCAAGCTTCGATTCAACTAGAGACGTTATCGCTGGTTGCCACTCACGACTTGGGGGTTAGGCGCATTTCTCGGTTGCATCCATCTTGGAGTATTCAGTAGCCACGCGCGCGTCCAGCCAGTCGGGCCGCTGCTCCCAAGAAATGCGTAGCCAAGTGTGAACTCCGCCGCCATAATTCTAGGTAAGCCGATCGCCATCGAGTTGAAACTCGTGAACTCGCCATTCGTCGGTTGGTCGCAGTCTGGCAGAGATTGAGGTGGCTGATGCAGGCTCATACCAGTTCCGCATCGGCGCACGTTTGTCCGAGTTGGCGATAAAGACAACGAACGTGATGATCCGCCTACGCTCCTCGTCGATGAACATGAAGTCATTGTGGGTGGGGAACGTGGCAGAAGGGTAAGTCCAGAGGCCGCCGAAAGAGGACGCGATCATCATGCGCCTAACGTTCGATGCGCCGGGTTGTTCGTTGTTGCGGATGTGGGAGGAAAGATGGTCATCCCGTGTTCTTTTGTTTAGAGTCGCGGAACAGGAACCATCCCGGTGAATGGATGCAGGCACTAAGCAAGAAAAGTGCAACAAGGTCGAGGAGCTTGTGCAACCACAGCAGCGGCAAACTCTGCGGTGTATGGAGAATGAAAGAGGCCGGACAAGCAAGCCAAGCCCAACAGTAGAATGCAAACCCGACGCCAGGAACGCCGGAACTGAATCTCCCGGTGACTCGGGTGAAGATGTAGCAGGCGCATGATAAGAGGTCGAAAAGCAAGCCAACGCCAAACAGCAACGTTGGAAATGGATAGCGAGTAGCAAAAGGCTTGTTCGATGTCTCTTCAACGTGCCAAAATACGATGCTGGAAAATGAAACGATGATGATGAAAACCACGACCCCTCGCCACTCGTCCCATCGCGAGAGTCTGCTTGTGATTGGGATCGGGGCTGGCGAACTCATGGTGCGATTTACAGAATGCGCTTATCTAAGCCTAAAGTCGAGCTCATCCACGGCGGGGAGGGAAGCCCGAATTCAAACTGGCGTGTTGCCCGCCGTTGGATGGAGCGGCTTGTTCGCATTGTTTTTTAGGCAGGGGCATCGCTGTCGTCTTCATCGGGGTCGAAGGGGTAGAATGCCAATCCGGGCTTCCGCCAGGGCAGAATGGCCCGCCACCATGGAATTATGTAAGTCTCCTCCGAGACAGTTCGGGGTCGCAGGCCTGCATCATGTGCCGTCGTGAAGATGTCCTTCAAATCCGGATCTACGTCCATCGCAGCCATCACAATCTTGTATGCTTCCTCCGAATTGGGGGCAGCTGCACGTCTGCTTGTATAAAATCCGATTGCAGGAGCCTCCCCATCGCCCATGTCCAGACTGATGCCGGTCGTATGCAGGAGGAACTGATAGGTGGGCATATTTGATGCGAACGATGAGCGCAGGCACCCCTACCAGCGGGGGCGAGCGTCGATCACCGGGTTGGGATCATGGTCAGGAAATCATCGAAACTGGGCGGCTGGTAGGGGCTGCTCTGGCGCGGCTTGTTCTCCGGTCTTTTTTAATCGACACCAAGGTCATGAACAAACTCATCGGAGTCTCGAAACTTGTCGATGCCTAATTGAGCTCGGATGATCTGCCGAACGACCTGCCGAACTTCCTCATCTGTCCAACTTCGCTCATCCCTCAGCTCATTCGCGTTCTGTGTGACCGCAATGGTAACAAGATCTCGCACAGTTGTTGGGGAAAAAATCCACCCTCTCCCAAATCGAAGGTTGGGAAGTGTGGCAAGAGAGGAATCATGTCGGAACGAATCCCGAAGGTGCGATCGGCGTGACACGGGAAACAGGGTTTCAATCCGAGTGTGAAGCGCGACCTCAGAACGACTAGCGCCAACCGATCCCATCAGACTGGCTCGAACACGGTGAAAAGCTCGTAGTGATATACATGCCCTCCGATCCCGTGTTGCCCCCACAGCTCTTTGAACATGAAAAATCAGGTGCGCCGGAGTGATCATTGCGCCTGCCTCAGCATCAGAAATAGCAATTCCAAAGGCCTCCTCAACGGCTATCACTAACTCTACGGCGTCGAGTCCCATAATTTCTGGAGAGCGTTAAAGATGAGCCACGGCCGCTTGGGCCGTTGGCTCTGGCGACTGGTTAGCCACTTCCCTCATCCACCGTAAGGGTCGGAGTTCTGATCTCATAAACCTCGTGAAAAATGCGTAGAGCAAAATCTGTCGCATTTTTGGGGTCTTTTTCAAAATCGGCTTGGTAGGTCTGAATGGTCGTGGATTTTAATGTCTTCGGGTCGCGGGACTCCATCTGGATCGGTCGCGCCACGCCGATGCTTCTAAAAACGCGCGCTATCTTCTTTTTTTCTTCGTCCGACTTACCAACGAGCGGAATATCGATAAAAAGGATATTCTGCTCGAAACCGAACTGAACGAACTTGTCACTTGGCGAATCCGTAAAAACTGCCCATGGGTGCTTTTCCGAGCCGCGCAACGCGAGCTTACCCAAAGCGCTTTCAACGAGCATCACGGTCGCTTTCTCTCCTCCGCGAGCTTCGCAAAGACTCAACACGATCAAAAATGCTGCGAGAGTGTATATCGAACGCATGTTTTTCTTTGGCTAACGTTGGAGCTCAGACACGAGGGCCGAAGGGCCGAGTTGTCTGTGACGATTGGTTAGCCTCTTCCTTCATAACGCCGATTCGCTTTACACGCTCCGCCAGTGCAAGCACACGACCTCCAATTTCCTCATCGGGCAATCGTGGATTAAAGACAGTGGAAAAAGAAAACTCTTCGTCACCGGGGACGGGGAGCTCGGCGCGAGCAACCGCGCCCGACGGATTGAGGCATGATACCGAAAGTCGGTAGAATTCAGCTTCGAACTGCCTCATCGACTTCGCGCCGCTCGCTTGAAAAGCCGGCCAATCGGACTTCCTGGAATCTCGAAGATTATTCGTGCGCATGGAAAAACCCTCGAATGCTCTCTTGATCGCGGCACCGATAGTTTGTGGCGATGCGACGGGCAACACGATAGGCACATCTTGCTCGTAGAGAATGCCATCTGGCGTCGAGTGGCACGGCGCGACGATTACGGCATTCGGTCCGACATAGACTGCGAGCGACGGATTCATCTTTCTTTGGCTAACGATAGGCCTGGCACCTGCTACCGGGAGCGCCCCTCCGCTTCAGGTTTAGGTTTCTCGCCACCCTCCGACTCCAACTGGGAACGGGTTGCGGGTTGCCCAGGGCCGGCTTGTCCAGCGCCGGGTTGTTCGGCATTGGGTGCGTTCTCTGGCGCGAGAATCGCACGAAGGCTAGGACCAGCACGGAAACTCCAAGGGGCGTTCATGAAGATGTCTGAGATACGCCAAGCCTTTTCAGAGCGCTGCAACACGATGACGTCAATCCAACGAGCCTTCTCGCCGTTCAGACTCCATTCCAAATAGACGGGAATGCTTGCGAATTGGTCATGCACAAGCGGCCGTCCGAGGGAGAAGCTATCAACCCCCTCCCAAAGGCTTGCGAATAGATTGCCTTCAATCCAAGGCGGCTTATCCGACGGATATTTCTTAATGAAGGCTGCTTGCGCTCGCCTCGCTTGCTCGATCGTTTCGGTGAGTTCATCCGTAAAGATGGGCGCAAATGTCTTCATCGCCGATTCTGACGGCAATCCCCGTGGACCGAGCTTCACGTAAGCGATGTAGAAAGCCTCGGCTACTCGAACCGCCTCGCTCTCACCTTGGTTGCCGCGGACCGGTTGTGAGAGTGACAACCCAAATAACAATAGAAGAAGGGTGAGTCTCATTTTGTTGCCCAACGTCTAGCTCATCCACAGCAGGGAGGGAAGCCCGAATTCAAACTGGAGCGTTGCCCGCCTTTGGATGGAGCGTCTTGTTCGGTTTGTCTTCATTTGTTGCTGCTTAATTCAGTCGCCACCACAATCACCACCAGCGTCACAGCCGTCAAATCCCCATCCCGTGGATGCATCACCGCTGCTCCCTGAGCCTCCCGGTCTTGAGGTCCGCCGTGCTCGCGCATTCTCGGCATCCATCAGCTTCTTCTCTGCATCAGTAAGTTTCATCGAGTCAGGTAGTGGGCGGTGACATCCGGGACAAAACCCTACTCTTCTAGAGAGAATCTGCTCACCGCATTCTGGACAGTGCAATGCCATGTTTGTAACGCAATAGGTGAGGCACGGGCGGACAACGCCAGCCCGCCGCACGATCAAACTCTCTAACCACCATGCCACTCCGAAACAACACCGCCCCGCCCGTTGCTCTCGACCGACTTGTTCAGCGTCTTGATGCGCTGGTCACGCTCGGCGTCCCCGTCCCCGTAAAGATCGCTGGCCTAAAAAAGCTGGCTACGATGGGAGAGATTGGGGAACGCATCTTCCGCAAGTGTGTGGAAGTCCTCGAAGTCACCAACAAGAAGCGTCAATACTGGCCGCTGATGGATCTACTGATGGTAGAGCGTGCCATCGCGGAACAATGCTTCCCGGCCGCAGAATCGGCAGTGCCGGAACACATGCGAAACGCCCCCGAATGGCTCACTGAGTCGGAAACGATTCTTCCGCTGAACGTCTAGCTGTGGCACCGGCGAAATGGAAGCTCGAATTTAACTAGGGGCGTTATCGCCGGTTGCCACAAGCGTCTTGTTCGCTTTTTGATTTGATGATGGCGCGTTGCACCAATCCCATGAATTCGTCGAGTGAATGTGTCACGACATCCAGTTCACCAGTCTCGTGGTCATGAAAAAGAATCGGGTGAGGTTTGTCCAACGGGTCAAACACATACTCGTTCCCACACCCATCGTTGGCGATACTGACAAACCGTTCACAGCCAGGCCACGACTCACGCATGGAGTCTGCGTCGAGCGGCTCGAAGAAGGCAATGCTCCAGTCTTCATCATTGATTGTGAGGTCGCAACCCTCCATCACAAGGACGCCGCCGTAGAAGTCTTTCAAGGTCGCCGGAAGGCTGGTGTTAAAGTGATCTTCAATTGAAGCAAAGTCCGGAGAGCGTAGCCTCTCTTGGAACCTTCTGGTGTAATCGTCGTTCTTCCTCTTATCGAAGAGCGCCCGGATCTTACTCCAAATCCAAACGACACCGATCGCCGGAAGAGCTAGAACCGCAATCAAAACGTAAACCTCAAGATCGGACATGTATAGAGCGAACGTCTAGCTGTGGCACCGGCGAAATGGAAGCTCGAATTCAAGAAGGACGTTATCGCCGGTTGCCACTAGCGTCTTGTTCGCCTTTGGTTGTTGCTGCTAGCGTCGCATGCTTCTTAGCCAGAAGGTTGAGCACATTATAGCCAGCGGTTGGGATATCGTCACGTCCAGAAACCTCAAGAGGCCACTCCCACCAAGGCACGACCTCCCCGATAATCTCCCCTCCGCTCATTGTAATGGCCTTGATGTGAGCGAATCGCGTTGCAATCACCTCTCGATTCTCGATCTCCGATGCTCTCGGCGGCGCATCTCCATTCCAGTCTAAAAGACCTGCGAGAAACGAACGGGTCTCACGCTTGCCTTCTCGGTTGAGGTGAAGTGCAAGAACGACGCCGCATCCGAATCGGTCGTCATCAATCGGAATGCTCCAGAAATGTCCTGGCTTTAAGTAGCTCGTCGACTTTGGGCAGAAGGGCTTCATTTTTGGGGCGAACAGAGGGTTAATTTGATGATTTGTAGAATAATATCACCCTATATCCTTCAAATTTGAAGATTTTTCGAGAGTTGATCCGATTTCGTATGCAAAATAACACGGATTTTCGGGTGTTATTCTTCAAATTTGGAGATTTACACGAGAATTGAGGTGTTATTTTACACGTCAAATAACAAAATTCTTGATAGTGTGTTCTTTTGAACATTATTATTTAAGGATGAATCCCTCGAACAAAATCAAGCTGGAAGCGCGTCTCCGCGAAGCGATTCGACAACGGCATTATTCAATCCGGACGGAGGACTGTTATGTAGTTTTGGCAGTCAGCGTGAAGGCAATTGATTGAATGCGAAGTGCAACTTCGCGGTCCGTTACTCGGGTCATCGCTCAATCCGCTAGTGGAATTTTTCGGGACTCGAATTGTCTTTTTGTCAGTTCTGGGGATGCTGCCGCCATTGGTGGCGAGATGCTGGCACCGGGCAACCGAGTTTTTTTTGGATATTGAAGGGAGGGTATCAGATTGGGTTGGGGATGTCGTGGGTTTAGTTTGGGGAATGGGGGGTGGGGAGTTTGGGGAGGGTGCTGGGGTTTGGTTGGCTTTGTGATGTTGGGGGCGGGGCTTTGGGATTTGTGGACTTTGGTTGACCGACGGGTCTGACTCTATTGCACGACCGACGACACGTCGGTGGTCCGATGGGGTGTTTGCCGACGACATGTCGGGGGTGATCGATATTTATGACAAAAAAATGCCGCCCGGGTGGGGCGGCATTTTTCGGTAGAATTGTCTGATTGGCGCGAGACGCTTCGCAGTTAAGCGGTGGCGGCGGCGTTTTCGTCGGAGGCGGTCGAGTAGACGACTTTCTCGGTTTCGACGACCTGGAATTCGCGGTTGCTGTGGAAACCGGTGCCGGCAGGGATGAGGTGGCCCATGATGACGTTCTCTTTGAATCCGCGCAGCAAGTCGTTCTTCGCCAGGGTGGCAGCTTCGGTAAGAACACGGGTGGTGTCCTGGAAGCTGGCGGCGGAGATGAAGCTGTCGGTTTCGAGGGAAGCCTTGGTGATGCCAAGCAGGACCGGATCGGCGGTGGCAGGTTTGCCACCGGCGTCGACGATGCGGTTGTTCTCGCCTTCGAACTCGAGCCGGTCGATCTGGTCTCCCCAAAGGAAGGTGGTATCGCCTGGATCGGTGACTTTCACCTTGCGCAGCATCTGGCGGATGATGATCTCGACGTGCTTGTCGTTGATCTCCACACCTTGGGCGCGGTAAACTTCCTGCACTTCGTTGACCAAGTGTTCGCGGAGGGCCTGAGGTCCAAGGATGTCGAGGATCTCGTGGGGAACCACAGGACCTTCGGTAAGCTGGTCGCCTTTGACCACCACGTCATCGTTGGAAACGAGGAGGTGTTTGCTGCGTGGGATGAGATGCTCTTCCTGCTGGCCGGTTTTGGCATCGGTGACGATGACTTTGCGTTTGCCGCGGACGAGACCACCGATTTCGACGACACCGTCGATCTTGGCGATTTCGCAGGCGTCTTTCGGTTTGCGGGCTTCGAAAAGCTCGGCAACACGGGGAAGACCACCGGTGATGTCCTTGGTTTTGGACGCTTTGCGTGGAGTCTTGGCAAGGGTGGTGCCGGGCTCGACACTTTCCTTGTTTTTGACGGCCAAGTGGGCACCGGCAGGGATGGTGTAGCTGGCGATGATCTCCTTGGTCTTCGGATCGACCACGACGATCTGCGGGTGCAAATCTTCTTTGTGTTCGATGACGACGATCTCTTCGCTGGCGGATTCCGGGTTGATCTGCTTGGTGATGGTAACACCAGGCATCATGTCGCGGAACTCGATCTTACCACCGCGTTCGGTGATGATCGGCACGTTGTAAGGATCCCAAGTGACCACGGTCTCGCCTTTCTTGACCTTGTCGCCCTCGGGTTTGGCGATGATGGCGCCAAGAACCAGTTTGTGCGATTCCAGTTCGCGGCCGTTGTCGTCGTGAATGCTGACGGTGCCGTTCTTGTTGAGAGCGATCCAGCCTTCGGCGGTTTGCACCACGCGCATTTCGTTGAATTTGAGCGTTCCGGCGTTTTTGGAAACGATGATCGGTTTTTTGAACGCACCGGAAGCAACCCCACCAACGTGGAAGGTTCGCATGGTGAGCTGCGTTCCTGGTTCGCCAATCGACTGGGCGGCGACGATACCGACCGCTTCCCCGATTTTGACGGGGCGGCTGGTGGCGAGGCTGAGGCCGTAACACTTGGAGCAGCAACCGCGCTTGCTTTCGCAGGTGAGCACGGAGCGGATCTTGAGTTTTTCGACACCGATTTTCGTGAGCGAGTCGGCGCAGACTTCGTCGATGAGCTGATTGACCTGAACGATGTATTCGTCTTTGACCAGCGGGTTATGGACGGACTCACAGGAGACGCGGCCATAAATACGGGTTTTGAGGTCGACCACTTCTTCGTCACCTTGATAGATGGAGGCGAGGGTGATGCCGTTGACGGTGCCGCAATCTTCTTCGGTAACAATGACGTCCTGTGCCACGTCGACCAGTTTACGGGTCATGTAGCCGGAGTCAGCAGTTTTGAGAGCGGTGTCGGAAAGACCTTTACGGGCACCGTGGGTGGAGATGAAATATTCCAACACGGTCAGACCTTCACGGAAGTTCGACGTAATGGGCTGTTCGATGATCTCGCCCGAAGGTTTGGCCATCAAACCACGCATCCCGGAGAGCTGCTTGATCTGGGTCTGGTTACCACGGGCACCGGAGGTGACCATGATGTAGAGCGGGTTGTGCAGTTTTTTGCCTTCATTGTATTCCAGGGTGCGGAACACTTCTTTGGAAATCTCTTCACCAGCACCGGTCCAAATGTCGATGACCTTCTGCTGACGTTCACCGTTGGTGATGATACCACGCTTGTATTGTTTCTCGACGACATCGACTTCACCACGAGCACGGGCGAGGGTCTTGTATTTGGCGTCGGGAATCACCATGTCAGTGATACCAATCGAACAACCGGAGCGCATGGCTTCGCGGAAGCCGAGCGTTTTGAGGCGGTCGAGGGCGGCAACGGTCTCCTGGTGACCGGAGCGCTGGAAGCAGCGCCAAATGAGGTCGGAGAGTTGTTTTTTGCCAACGGTGTTGTTGTAGAATCCGAGTTCTTCAGGCCAGATTTCGCTGAAACGCACGCGACCAGGGGTTGTCTCGATGACGGCCTTGGTCGGGTCGCCATAAGTGCGGCCTTTGGTCTGGTAGTCAGGGTTGCGGTAAAGGATCTTCTGGTTGACCTCGACGGAGTTTTCGCTGAGCGCGAACTCCACTTCGCTTGGATCGTTGAACAGAGGACGGCGGGCCTGGACGGCTTTCGGATCAGCTCCTGGAAGTTCACGCAAATAGGTAAGCGCAAAGCAGCCGAGGGGAATGTCCTGGGAAGGGGTGTTGACGGGCTTGCCGGATGCAGGGCTGAACAGGTTGTTCGGCGCAAGCATGAGCAGGCGGGCTTCCATCTGAGCTTCGATGGAAAGCGGCACGTGAACGGCCATTTGGTCACCATCGAAGTCGGCGTTGTAAGCCGTGCAAACGAGGGGGTGAACGCGAATGGCTTCACCTTCGATGAGTTTCGGTTCGAAGGCCTGGATGGACAAACGGTGCAGCGTAGGTGCACGGTTGAGCATGACCGGGTGACCTTTGGTGACTTCATCAAGGATGTCCCAGACTTCCGGGGTGCGGCGCTCGATCATCTTCTTGGCGGAGCGCACGGTGTGCACGAGGCCAAGCTCTTTGAGGCGGCGGATGATGAAGGGCTCAAACAACACGAGCGCCATTTTCTTCGGCAGACCGCACTGGTTGAGGGTGAGGTCGGGACCGATAACGATGACGGAACGACCGGAGTAGTCGACACGTTTGCCGAGCAAGTTCTGACGGAAACGACCGGACTTGCCTTTGAGCATGTCGCTCATGGACTTCAACGGACGGTTGCCAGCACCGGTGACGGCGCGACCGTGACGGCCGTTGTCGAACAAGGCGTCAACGGCTTCCTGCAGCATGCGCTTTTCGTTGCGGATGATGACATCCGGGGTCTTGAGCGAGAGCAGGTTTTTGAGACGGTTGTTGCGGTTGATGACACGACGGTAGAGGTCGTTCAAGTCGGAGGTCGCGAAACGACCGCCTTCGAGAGGCACCAACGGACGGAGGTCGGGAGGGATGACGGGAAGGACTTCCATCACCATGTATTCCGGACGGGTGTGCGAGACGGCGAAACCCTGGCAGAGTTTCAAGCGCTTGGCGATCTTCTTGCGAAGCTGCTTGGAGCGGGTTTTGGTCATCGCTTCCTCGAGTTCCTTGACCATCTCGACGAGATTGGTCTGGGCCAGGATGTCGCGGATGGCTTCGGCGCCCATGCCGACCTTGAAGCTGTCGTCGCCGTATTGGTCTTCGGCTTCGCGAAGTTCCATTTCGGTGAGGAGCTGGCCGCGGGTGAGCGGGGTGTTGCCTGGGCTGACGACGATGTAATCTTCGTAATAGATGACGCGCTCAAGCGAACGGGCGGTCATGTCGAGCATGAGGCCGATGCGTGAAGGCATGCATTTGTAGAACCAGATGTGGGTGACAGGAACGGCGAGTTCGATGTGGCCCATGCGCTCGCGACGGACGCGGCTGAGGGTCACTTCAACACCGCAGCGATCGCAGATCACGCCTTTGTGTTTGATGCGTTTATACTTGCCGCAGGCGCACTCCCAGTCCCGGGTGGGTCCGAAGATACGTTCGCAGAACAAGCCGCCTTTTTCGGGCTTGAACGTGCGGTAGTTGATGGTTTCTGGGTTCTTCACTTCGCCATTGCTCCAGGACCGGATGCGGTCTGGGGAGGCGACGGTGATGGACACCATATCAAATCCGCCGGTCTTGTGCGACTCGCCGAAGAGTTCCTTCAAGTGATTGTCAAAGCTAATTTCTTGCATGGGATGAATCGGTGGTTTGAAGGTTACTTACTTACATGCCAACGGCAGCAGAAGGAGTGAATCCACCAAGGATCTCCTCTTGTCCGGTCTCGCGGTTGACGACTTTGACGTCGAGGCCGAGGGACTGCATTTCTTTGATGAGCACGTTGAAGGATTCCGGGGTGCCGGCTTCCAGTGAGTTGTCGCCTTTGACGATGGATTCGTAGATGCGGGTGCGTCCTTGAACATCGTCGGATTTGACGGTGAGAAGTTCCTGAAGGGTGTAGGCGGCGCCGTAGGCTTCGAGCGCCCAGACCTCCATTTCCCCGAAACGCTGACCACCATATTGGGCTTTACCACCGAGCGGTTGCTGGGTGACGAGCGAGTAAGGTCCGACCGCACGGGCGTGGATCTTATCGGCGACCAAGTGGGCGAGTTTCAGCATGTAGATGTAACCCACCACGACTTCGAGGGCGAAGGCTTCGCCGGTGCGGCCGTCGATGAGTTTGCTTTTGCCGTTGAGGCCGATCCATTCAAAACCGGGAACCTGTTTCGCCTGGGCGAGGTATTCCATGATTTTGGGTTCCTTAATCCCATCGAACACAGGGGTGGCGACGGTGAAACCGAGGGCCTTGGCAGCAACGCCAAGGTGGGTTTCAAGCACCTGTCCGACGTTCATACGGGATGGCACGCCGAGTGGGTTCAAGCAGATGTCGACAGGAGTTCCGTCTTCGAGGAACGGCATGTCTTCTTCTGGAACGATGGTGGCGACAACGCCTTTGTTACCGTGACGTCCGGCCATTTTGTCACCGACGCTGAGTTTGCGTTTGCTGGCGATGAAGACGCGCACCTGTTTGATGACGCCGCTCTCCATTTCTTCGCCTTGCTCGATGCGGTCGAGGGAACGTTCACGCTCGATGTCCGCTTCGTCGAATTTGGTTTCGAACGCCGCGATGATGTCCATGATCTTGTTGCGGATCGGGGACTGGTCGATTTCCACCGTGCGGTAGTTTTCAGCAAGGGTGCGAAGAAGGGTCTTGGTGATCTTCTTGTTGGCGCTGATGATGACTTCGCCGGTTTCGCCGTTGACCACGTCGAGGTTGATCTTCTCGTTGAGCAGGATCTCGGAAAGTTTTTCCGTGAGCTGTTCGGTGAGTTGTTCGACCTTGGTTTTGTGTTCTTCGGTGATGATTTTGAGCTGCTTCTTCTGCTCGGCAGGAGAAAGACGCTCTTTGTCGGCGCCGGTGCGGGAGGACACACGGACATCCATGACGATGCCGGTGCAGCCGGATGGCACACGCAGGGAGGTGTCTTTAACGTCAGCGGCTTTTTCACCGAAGATGGCGCGCAGGAGGCGTTCTTCAGGAGCCAGTTCGGTTTCGGATTTCGGAGTGATCTTGCCGACGAGGATGTCGCCAGGTTTCACTTCGGCACCGATGCGCACGACGCCGTCGGCGCCGAGGTTACGAAGGGCTTCGTCACCGACGTTCGGGATGTCCCGGGTGATCTCTTCAGGGCCGAGTTTGGTGTCGCGGGCTCCAACTTCAAAATCTTCGATGTGGATCGAGGTATAGATGTCCTCTTTCACCACACGACGGCTGATGACGATGGCATCTTCGAAGTTGTAACCGTTCCAAGGCATGAACGCGACGAGCATGTTGCGTCCGACGGCGAGTTCGCCGTGGTCGGTGCAAGGACCGTCAGCGATCACGTCGCCTTTTTTGATCTTCTGGCCGCGCTCAACAAGAGGGCGCTGGTTGACGCAGGTGCCGGCGTTGGAACGCATGAACTTGCGCAGCGGATAGAAATGCACGCCTTTTTCCGGATCGGTGTGAACCTTGTTAGGATCGGCGGCAAAAGCTTTCTCGGTGATCGGAAGCTGACCGTCTTTGGTGGTGATGATGAAGTCAGCGGTGGCGCTGGCAACCACGCCTGGGGCGTCGGCCACGATCACGGACTGGGAGTCACGAGCGGCTTTGCCTTCCATGCCGGAACCGACGAGCGGTGCTTCGGCTTGAAGAAGAGGCACACCCTGACGCATCATGTTCGAACCCATGAGGGCGCGGTTGGCATCATCGTGCTCAAGGAACGGGATCAAGGAGGCGGCGACGGACACCATCTGCTTGGGCGAGACGTCCATGAGGGTCGTCTGGGTCGGCGGGACTTCCAAGAAGTCACCACGATAACGCACGGTGACGTGTTCGGTGACGAAGTTGCCTTTGTCATCAATTACGTTGTTGGCCTGCGCCACGTAATGGTTTTCTTCCATGTCCGCGGTGAGGTAGTCGATCTTGTCCGTGACAATACCGTTTTCCACCTTGCGGAAAGGAGTCTCGATGAACCCGAATTCGTTGATGCGGGCGTAGGAGCAGAGGGAGTTGATCAGACCGATGTTCGGACCTTCAGGGGTCTCAATCGGGCAGATACGGCCGTAGTGGGACGGATGAACGTCACGCACTTCGAAGCCGGCGCGGTCGCGGTTCAGACCACCAGGTCCAAGAGCGGACAAACGACGTTTGTGGGTCAGTTCAGCCAGAGGGTTGATCTGATCCATGAACTGGCTCAGCTGGGAACGGGCGAAGAAATCACGCACCACGGCGCTGAGCGCTTTCGGGTTGATGAGTTTCTGGGGCGTCATCACATCCATGTTCACGTCGAACAGGGTCATGCGCTCTTTGACCAGACGCTCGGTGCGGGCAAGACCCACGCGGCATTGGTTGGAAAGAAGTTCACCCACGGCCCGCACGCGACGGCTGCCAAGGTGATCAATGTCATCAAGAACACCTTCACCAGCGCGCAATTTGAAGAGGTAACGCAAGGCGGAAACGACATCTTCAGAGGTGAGGATGCGCTCATCAGGGCTTACTTTGATGCCAAGCTTCTGGTTGATTTTGTAACGACCGACGCGGGTCAGGTCATAACGTTTGGGATCGAAGAACAAACGCTTCACCAAAGCACGGGCGTTCGGGGCGGTTGGAGGATCTCCAGGGCGGAGACGACGGTAGATTTCCTTAAGGGCTTCATCTTCGTCGTGCGCAGGATCTTTGCGAAGCGAGGCGATGATGAGGTCGTCCTGGGTGGCGGTCACGCACTTGACGTGTTTGGTGCCAAGCTGGATCAACTGACGCACGATGCCCTGGGTAAGTGGCTCGTAGGCGCGGGCGACGATAAGTTCGCCGTCGAGGATGTCGTTGAAGATCACTTTCGAAGCGAGTTCTTCTTCGGTGAGGTTCTCACGAAGTTTGAGGTCTTCGATCGGATAGAACAACTTCAGGATGTCCTCGTCGCTTGGGTAGCCGATCACGCGCAGAAGCGTGGTGGCAAGGAATTTGCGACGACGACGACGACGGTCGAGGTAGACGTAAAGCAGATCGTTGGTGTCGAACTGGACTTCGAGCCAGGTGCCGCGGTCAGGAATGATGCGGAAGCCAAACAACCAGCGGCCATTGAGGTGCTGTTGAGTTTCGAAGCAGATACCAGGGGAACGGTGAAGCTGGGAAACGACGACGCGCTCGGCTCCGTTGATGACGAAGGTGCCGCGGGTGGTCATCATGGGCAGTTCGCCCATGTAAACGCGCTCTTGTTTGGCGCCGGCTTCGTCCTTCAGTTCATAGGTGACGTAAAGCGGGGCGCTGAAGCTTTCGGCTTCACGGATCGCTTGAAGCGGATTGAGCTTGGGTTCACCGATTTCATACTGGGTGAAGTTCAACGACATTTTGCCGTCGTAGCTGTCGATGGGGAATACTTCCCGGAAAACTGCCTGCAGACCGAGGTCCTTGCGCTTCGTGGGCGCAATGTCTTTTTGCATGAATTCTTCGTAGGACTTGATCTGAATCTCGATAAGATTCGGAGGTTCGACGACTTCTTTGATTTTGCCAAAATTAATGCGCTGGGACATAGACGGGGAGGCTGGGTGTGGCAACTACTGGACGGGGCAAAACCGGACAAACGTCCGGTGGTGAAGTGATTTGGGGCGGAGGCGATGGTGACCGGAATGGTCAACCGTCGCCGCCTATGTCAGGAGACAGAGACAAAAAGACCCACGGTTGCTGTTGCAGCCGCGGTGGTCACGCAAAGTTGCTTGATCGACGTTGACACTGTGGACCAAACGGAAGCGAGCCTGGGGAACGCGGGGTTTGGAGCAGTGAGTCGAAAGGGGCAGCATTTGCGGATGTTGATCTTCTTTGATGAGGATTGGCACTGCGCCGCCGCGATGGCGACGCAGCACAAGTTGGGACTTTGCGAAAACGCGAAATTATTTGATTTCTGCTTTGGCGCCGGCTGCTTCGATCTTTTTCTTGATCTCTTCAGCGACTTCCTTGGTAACACCTTGAGCGAGAGGCTGAGGAGCTTTTTCGACAAGGGCTTTGGCTTCAGCAAGGCCGAGGCCAGGAACCACTGCGCGAACTTCTTTAATCGCGGCGATTTTGTTGGAGCCAGCGTCGGTGAGGATGACGTCGAATTCGGTCTTCTCAGCAACGGCTTCAGCAGGGCCGGCGGCACCACCAGCGGCGGCAACGGCGACAGGAGCTGCGGCGCTAACGCCCCATTTGTCTTCAAGAGTTTTCACAAGTTCAGCGACTTCCAGGACGGTAAGGGCGCTGAGTTCATCTACGAGTTTGGTAAGGTCTGCCATAATATTATCTTTCAGTGTGTCCGTTGGGCGAAGCATCGCTCATTTTAAGGTCAGCAGCCGCTGATCCGGCAAGGAACTGGGTTGGTATTTTAACGGTTCAAACAGCGGTGAAGCTGCTATCTGATCAAAGGGTTGGAATAATCGATTAGAAATTTCAAATTTGAGATCTGAAATCTCCTTAAGCGGCTTTGTCGGCCTTGGCTTGAAGAACGCGTGCCAGGGAGGCGGCGGGTTCGTTGAGCAAACGGACGAGCGTGCTGGCCGGGGCTTGAAGGGTTCCAAGCAATTTGGCAAGCAAGATTTCGCGGGAAGGAAGATCGGCAAGAGCCTGGACGCCGGATGGCTCAAGGTATTGGCCGTCAAGCACACCACCTTTAACTTCGGGCTTCTGGAACTCTTTGGCGAAGGTCTTCATGACCTTGGCGGCAGCGCAGACGTCTTTTTCACCAGTCACAAAAGCGGACTGACCGGAGAGCACGCTGGCGAGCTTCTCTGGGTAACCGGCTTGTTCGGATGCTTTACGCACCAGGGTGTTTTTGTAGACGTGAAGCTCGGCACCAGCACCGCGAAGGCGCTTGCGGAGTTCGTCGAATTTATCCACGGTCAGCCCGGTGTAGTCCACCACAAGCAAGAACGGCGAAGCGTTCACCTTCTCAAGAAGGGCCGCAATCATCTCTGTTTTTTCAGCTTTCATCGTTGGTAGATTCTAAAGGTTAGGCAGCGGATTTGACGTATTTGGCGACATCCAAAGGAAGCGCAGGGGACATGGTGCCGGTGAGGGTGATGTTCTGGATGAACTTGCCTCTGGCGGTGGCGGGACGGGCGCGAACGACTGCGTCGATCAGGGCCTGGCCGTTTTGAGCGAGCTGCTCAGGAGTGAAAGCGGTTTTGCCGATGGCGGCGGCGATGTTGCCACCTTTGTCGAGTTTGAAGTCGGCGCGGCCTGCCTTGACGGCGTTGACCGCAGCAGCAGTGTCGTCGGTGACGGTGCCGGTTTTTGGGTTGGGCATCAAACCGCGAGGTCCGAGTTGTTTACCCAATTTACGAACTTCCACCATGGCGGCAGGAGTGGCGATGGCGACGTCGAAGTTGGTGAAACCTTCTTTGACTTTGGCAATCAGGTCTTCGAAACCAACAAACTCAGCACCCGCAGCTTTGGCGGCGTCGGCAGCGTCGCCCACGGCGAACACGGCGACTTTGACGCTTTTGCCGGAACCGTTGGGGAGCGGGCAGGTGCCGCGAACCATCTGGTCGGATTTGCGTGGATCAACGCCAAGACGGAATGAGAGCGTGACACTCTGGTCGAACTTGGTGGCGGGAAGTTTTTTGAGGAGTTCAGCGGCTTCTTCAAGCGTGAACTTCTTGTCCGCCGGGATCATCTCGGCGGCCTTCTTGTATCGTTTGCTGCGTTTTTGGCTCATGTTTGGGATGCAGTATTAGCGAATCGTTGTTTCAGGACTCTCCTGCTTGGTTGGGATTACGGATTTGAAATTTGAGATCTCAGATTTGAGATGCTTCGCTCAGTCAATGATCTCGATACCCATCTGACGGGCGGTGCCGGCCATGATGCGGGTGGCGGTTTCGAGGTCGCTGGTGTTCATGTCTTCGATCTTCAACTTGGTCACGTCGCGAAGCTGGGCTTTGGTGAGCTTGGCCACTTTAACTTTGTTGGGCTCTTTGGAACCAGAAGCAAGGTTGGCGGCTTTCTTCAGGAGCACGGAAGCAGGTGGCTGCTTGGTGATGAAGGTGAAGCTTTTGTCCTTATAAACGGAGATGACGGTTGGTAGAATGTCACCGGCGACTTTTTGGGTGGCGGCGTTGAACTCTTTGCAGAAGGCCATGATGTTCACACCAGCCTGACCGAGGGCAGGACCGATGGGTGGCGCTGGGTTGGCGGCGCCGGCTTTGATCTGGAGTTTGATTTGTTTGACGACTTCTTTGGCCATAATGCAGGAGTGTGAACGTTGAAGGAGTAAAGGGGGGCGAGGTTGGTTGGGGGGCTTAACTTAGGCTTTTTCGACCTGCCAGTATTCGAGGTCCACCGGAGTGGAGCGCCCGAAGATGTTGACGGCCACGCGCAGCAGGCCGCGGTCGGGGTCGATTTCTTCGATGATGCCGGTCTGGCTTTCGAAAGGACCATCGGCCACACGAACGTTGTCTCCGACGGAGAACATGACCTTCGGTTTGACACCTTCTTCACGGTCACGGACCTGGGCGAGGAGGCTCTCCACTTCTTTCGGACGAAGCGGAATCGGATGATCTTTGGTGCCGGCGAAATTGAGGAAACCATCGGTCTCCTTGATGAAGTGCCAGGTTTTGACGACCGGCTTGTTGTTCTCGTCGAGCAACCACATGTTGGCGAGGATATAGCCAGGAAACACTTTGCGGGTCGTTTCGCTGCGCTTGCCCTTTTTGACTTCGGCAACGCGTTCGGTGGGGACAACGACCTCAAAAACCAGGTCGCTCATCTCCTCGGTGGCGATGCGGCGCTCCATGTTTTCACGCACACGCTGCTCCAATCCGGCACGGACGTGGAGCACATACCACTGGTCTTTGGGTTCTGGGATGGCGGGCATGGTGGTTTTCGGAGCCGAAAGTTGATTAGCTGATGAAGAACTGGAAAAATTTGCGCATCACGAAGTCGAAAGACGCAGTGAATGCCGCAAGGATGATCATGGCGATGAGCACCACGGTGGTGGCGTCAGTGAGTTCCTTGTAGCGAGCGAACCCTTTTTCTTTGGGGTCCCAAGGCCAGGTGGCTTTTCTGAGCTCAGCCCAGACTTCGGAGAAGTAGCGCGATACACGGTTCATTTTTTCGTCAAGCAAAGAGCAAATTACAAGGTTGGCACGCCAGGTAGGACTCGAACCTACAACCAATGGTTTTGGAGACCACTACTCTACCAATTGAGCTACTGACGTGTTGAAGACTTGACGGAATGCTCAGGATAAATTGAAAGATTTAAATTGCAAGATTTTATGCCATTACCGGGCGACAAGAGCGCCGCAGGACTTTTTGAGCCCTGCGGCGGCATCACCCAAACGGCTTAAAATCAATCGAGGATGTTGGCAACGCGGCCTGCGCCGACGGTGCGTCCACCTTCGCGGATGGCGAATTTGTCAGCTTTGTCCATGGCGATCGGAGTGATGAGCTCGATTTCAACGGTCACGTTGTCACCAGGCATCACCATTTCAACGCCATCAGGAAGCTTGACGGTGCCAGTCACGTCCGTGGTGCGGAAGTAGAACTGTGGACGATAGTTGCTGAAGAAAGGCGTGTGACGGCCACCTTCGTCCTTGGAAAGGACGTAGACTTCGGCTTGGAATTTGCGGTGTGGCTTCACGGAACCGGGCTTGGCAATAACCTGGCCGCGCTCGATGTCGTTTTTCTTGATGCCACGAAGGAGAAGACCAACGTTGTCGCCAGCACGACCTTCGTCGAGAAGCTTGCGGAACATTTCGATGTCAGTGACGGTCGTTTTGACGGTGTCACGGATGCCGATGATTTCGACTTCGGACATCTTTTTCACGATGCCACGCTCCACACGGCCGGTGCAAACGGTGCCACGACCTTCGATCGCGAACACGTCTTCAACTGGCATCAGGAAGTCCTGGTCAATCGGGCGCTCAGGGAGCGGGATGTAGGAGTCAACGGCTTCCATCAATTTGTAGATGTTGGCCTTCTGTTCGGCGTCACCTTCAAGAGCCTTGAGGGCGGAACCTTTGACGATCGGAATGTCGTCGCCAGGGAATTCATACTTGCTGAGGAGTTCGCGAACTTCCATTTCGACGAGGTCGAGGAGTTCTGCGTCGTCCACCATGTCCACTTTGTTCATGAACACGACAAGAGCGGGAACGCCGACCTGACGGGCAAGAAGGATGTGCTCACGGGTCTGAGGCATGGGGCCGTCAGCGGAGGAAACGACAAGGATGCCGCCGTCCATTTGCGCTGCACCGGTGATCATGTTTTTGACGTAGTCAGCGTGCCCTGGGCAGTCGACGTGCGCATAGTGACGATTTTCGGTTTCGTATTCAACGTGAGCCGTGTTGATCGTGATGCCGCGCTCTTTTTCTTCTGGAGCTGCGTCGATCTCGTCATACTTTTTCGCCTGGGCGAAACCTTTTTCGGCCAAGGTGTTCGTGATGGCGGCGGTCAGCGTGGTTTTGCCGTGGTCAACGTGGCCAATCGTGCCGATGTTGACGTGTGGTTTGTTCCTCTGGAAAGCTTCTTTAGCCATGGTGTTGGGTTGTGATTAATGCACGTTTGGGTTTGGAGAGACTGAGCGCGAATCTGAGGGCCGATGGAGCTCGTGAAGGGACTTGAACCCTTGACCTCGTCCTTACCAAGGACGTGCTCTACCACTGAGCTACACGAGCGCACCACTTGCCGTAGAAACGCCTAACTTCAGCGGTAAAAACCAGAAAAATTGCAACCGCACCCCGAGGCGCAAAGACAAAAATTTCCCGCTTTTACCGAAAAAGTGGGGGGCAACCTAATGGTGTTACAGGTTCTGTCAAAAAAATTTCAAAAAAACTTTGAAGTATTTCACGTGGTGGGACAGACGGGGCATAGTTTCACGCGGGACGCTTCATTTCGAACATGTCGCGGGTGCGGGCATACCAGCCGGGACTTTGCATGCGAGCGATGGGATGATAGTTGGCCGGATCGATCAGCCAGCTCCCTGGACTGAAGATGCCGTCGCGGACATGAACGCGGAGAACTTCGCCGATGATCAACCGATTATCGCCAATCTCGAGGATGCCCCAGCTTTTGCATTCGAGCGAAGCGGGCGCTTCCGCAATGCGGGGTGGTTTGACCACCGATGAAGCAACGGCGGTGAGTCCGGCATGTTCAAGCTCGTTCTGACCGGGCGGCAGGGTCGCGGCACAGAGGTTCATCTGCTCCATGATGCCTTCATCGACCAGATTGACGACAAATTCATGCGTGAGCCGAATGTTGCGGGCGGTGTCCTTGGGGACTCCAGGCTCGCGGTCGCCGGGACAGATGCCGACAATAGGCGGGCTGTCGCCGAGCACGTTAAAGAAGCTGAACGGGGCGGCGTTGATGCGTCCCTCGGGATCGATGGTGGTGGTCAACGCGATAGGGCGCGGAGTGACCAGCCCCGCTAGGATCGAGTAGGCGTCTTCGCGATGGGGGCCGGTGAGATCGATTTCCATGTTTAGCTTTACGCCTTGCAGAATTGACGCGCACCCAAAGAATTGGGGTGATTCACCAAGTCTCTCGCGGCGAGGTGTTGTAGGGGTCGGAGGGCGCAGGTTGTCGGCAACGGTCAATGTTTTCCATTGATGGTTATGTTTAAGGAGATAAGCGTAACTTCTTAAAACTCGGCAGGAGATGTTAGAAATCCGGCCCTCCCGAACCGCCAAAACTCCCTTTTTTGTCATCCATGTCAATTCAACGCCTCAATCCCGCTGAGCCTCCGCAACTTTGGACCACCTGCCTGCATGGGGACAAAAGCAGGGCGTCCCGGTGCCCGACCAGGGATTTGCTTCTGGGAGCCATTCCCGGGGAGGGGGTGGGTCCGGAGGTGATTGCCGCCAGCCTTGAGGTGCTGCAAGCCGTCGCATCTGCGACAGGACTGACACTGCAGGTTCGCGAGGGAGGAGCCATTGGAAGGGATGCGGAACGGCAATGTGGACAGGTATTGACCCGGGATGTTGTGGAGTTTTGCCACGAGATTTTTGATGCTGGCGGCGCGGTGCTTTGTGGGCCGGGAGGAGGTCGTTTTGTGTATGATGCAAGGATGGCCTTCGACTTGTTTTTCAAGATCAGTCCGCTGCAAAAGATCAACGGGTTGACGGATATCTGCCGCCTGAAACCGGAATGGGTGCGTGATCTGGATATTCTGGTGGTGCGGGAAAACTGCGGCGGAGCTTATCAGGGAATCTGGCGCGAAACCGACGAGGCGGCGCATCACGAATTCAGCTATTCAGCGGCGGGGGTGCGTCGCTTTTTGACGGCGGCAGCGCGGTTGTCCGCGAGCCGGTCCAGACATCTTACCGTGGTCTGGAAGGAGTCGGGCGTGCCGGGCATCAGTCGTTTGTGGCAACGCTGCATGGCAGAGGTCGCCGAGACGGAGAACGTCACCTTCTCGATGGTGGACATTGATTTGATGTCCTATCGACTGATCAGTGAACCTTCGGCTTTTGATGTGATCGCAACTCCCAACATGTTTGGCGACGTTCTGGGTGATCTGGGGGCGGTGTTGTTGGGCGCGCGCGGGATCTCATTCTCGGGCAATTACTCAGCGGACGGTCACCGCGCCATCTACCAAACCAACCATGGAGCGGCGTATGACCTGGCAGGCCAACAAGTGGCCAATCCTGCGGGCCAGATCTTCTCTGCGGCGATGATGCTGCGCGAATCGTTTGGATTGTGGCGCGAAGCTGCAGCGGTGGAAAAAGCCGTGCAGACGGTTTGGAAAAACGGCTACAGAACGCGGGATGTGGCGGTGTCCGGCTGCAGGGTTGTTCGCACAGGGGAACTGGCAGCCATGGTGGCCGAACAAGTCCACGGGCAACTGGGCAGGGAAAGTTCAGCGGCTGCTTATTCCTGATTTATGGACCTGCCAGTTCCAGCATCCATGCTAGTCTTGGTGGACTTGCAAAACGACTTCCTGGGGCGTGCCGATTTGCGCCCTGCGGCGGGCGTTATCATTGAACGTGCGGGTTTCCTGCTGAATGCCTACCGGCACCACGCCATGCCCGTCATTCATGTCCGCACCACGGTGACCAAAGATCCCGACAATCGCATGGCCCATTGGCGTAGAGACGATCGCTGGACTTGCGTTGAGGGCAGCGATGGACACTCACCGCCGCCCTCCCTGCGCGAGATCGAGGGCGAAAAGCTGCTTCACAAACAGGGGTTCGCGGCACCCCGTCTGGTGGAAGAGGCTCGCGCCCATGCTTCATCAAAAGTCTTGATCGCCGGAGTGATGACCCATGCCTGCGTGCGTCAGGCCGTGCTGGATTTTTTCCAGGCTGGATATGAGGTGTTTGTCGCCGAAGATGCCACAGGCAGTGACGACCCACTGCATGTAGCTTCAACACGACGTTTTTTTGAGGAGCGCGGGGTCCACTTTGCCCCCAGTGCCACCCTGGCGGCCCGTTTGCTGGAGGGCAAGCCACCCGGTGGCCGAATGACTGACAAGCCCACGCTGCGCACGCTGTCGTCCGACGCATCCGACTTCGCCCGCGAATGGCGTCGCACCGATCTTGCCCATCGGACCGGGCTGGCCATGCGGTTGGTGCAGCCGCTTCGGGAACGTGCGGAAGCGCTCGCCCGTCAAATGGCGGTTGAAATCGGCAAGCCGGTTCATTTTGGGCAGATGGAAGTGCTGCGATCAGCGGAAATGATCGAAGCCATTGCCAGGCGTTTCGTCCATTTGGAAACTCCTGCCGAAAATGCGGTCATCAAAGTGCGCAGAAAGCCGCACGGAGTGGTGGCGATCATTACGCCGTGGAACAATCCGGTCTACATCCCGCTCGGCAAAATCATCCCTGCCATTCTCGCCGGCAACACCGTCCTCTGGAAACCAGCCCCAGAAGCCGCCTCCATCGCCCGCGAGATTATGGCGTTAACCCGGCAGTGCGGCTGGCCACCTGCCCTGCTGCAGGTGGTTGAAGGAGATGCCCATGCAGGTCGTGCGCTGCTTTCACAACCAGAGATCGGCGCAGTGACCATCACCGCTTCATCGGGGGCAGGTTACGAGGTGGCTGAAGTCTGCGCCCGGCGCCACCTGCCATTTCAGGCAGAACTGGGTGGCAACAATGCCGCCATCGTATGGCGGGATGCTGATTTGAATCTGGCTGCCGAAAAAATCGCCGCCGGTGCTTTCGAAATGACCGGCCAGCGCTGCACCGCCAACCGCAGGGTGATCGTTCATGAATCGATCATGGAGGAATTGATGCGCCTGCTGATTGAGAAGGCCGCCGCCATGTCTTGGGGGGATCCACTTGACCCCAACACCCGCATCGGGCCGATGGTGAGTGCAACGCAGCGGGATCGTGTGGACTTGCTGGTGCAACGCGCCATCCGCGAAGGGTGTTCCACTTTTTATCCCCTGGGTCAGCAGCCGTTCATCACGTCAGATTTCACCGGGTCCCATTCGTGGCTGGCTCCAGTGGTGATCATTTGCCCTGATCCCGGCCTCGAAATTGTCCAGGAGGAGACTTTCGGCCCCGTTTTGGTCGTGCAGACCGCCCGCGACTGGGAACACGCCCTCGCGCTGTGCAACGGCGTTTCACAAGGACTCGCGGCCGCTCTGTTTTCCACTTCCGCTGACCTCATCCGCAGCTTTCTCGACGAGGCCCAGGCCGGCATTCTCAAAATCAATGCCTCCACTTCCGATGCCATGGTGGACGTTCCGTTTGGAGGATGGAAGGCCTCGGGCAGCGGACCGCCCGAACATGGCAGCCACGATCTTGACTTTTTCACGCGCATCCAAACCGTTTACCTATGAGCCTGACCACCGACCACTACCTGCCATCATTGCGCCCTGTTCCCCCGGATCTCGGTCGCAAGCTTCATCACAATCACATGGAACAACTGGGCATCGCCGACACCATGCGGCTCGCTTACGCCTGCAACCAGGTCGAGAATTGCGCGCAAGACGAGTGGCGGCGGCAGCTTTACCAAGATCAGCTGCAGGAGTTGATGACGGCCAACGGGCAATTCACCGTCCCCGCCATCCACCTCAACGACGGCTGGGCGATCGATGATTCCATGTCGCTCCCCCATTTGGACCGCATCCTTGCGTCCTCGGAAAAAATCATCGCTGAACGGTCAGGCCAGCGCAAGTCCGAGCCCGGAACCTATCGCAGTTACTTTCAAGATGTGTGGAAGCCAGGCAGCGATCCTCTCGACTACCCGGAATTCCTCGATTTCGCCACCTCCAGCGACATCCTTGCCCCGATCTGCCACTACGTGGGCTGCATCCCGGCGCTGTCGACCACACTCCCCTCGGGCATCCGCTTTGTTGAATCCAATGCCGCTTTCGATGATCAGCCCGACCGCCCCCATGACAGCCAGCTCTACCACATCGACTACTATTCCCTGCCCAATGTCTACGTTCTGGTGCTGTTGCGTGACACCACTCGTGAACACGGACCCTGGACCTTCCTGCCCCGATCCATCTCCCAGCATGTGAAAGAACAACTGGGTTACTGGAAACACGCTCGTGGCTACCGTCTCAGCGACGAAGAAGTATTCTCCGTCGCCAACCCCGCCGATGCGATCGAGTTCACCGGTAAACGTGGCACCGTGCTCTTTATCGAATCTTCAGGCTGCCTGCATTTTGGCAGCCGCAACTCCATCCAGCCGAGGTTCCAGCTCATGCTTGGATACACGGGTGCCTGTCGAACCGATTTTTCAGAGACCTTCATGCCCCCCAAAGTTTATCCTGTCCAAGAACACGACTCCCTGTTGCGCAAACTGGTATTACAAAAGTCACTGCTTCCCGGTCCGGTCTGATCCAGCCCGGTCCACCTCAGCGCGACGCCGCGCCATCCTCAGACAAAATTTCATCCAGCACCCTGGCCAGATCCGCCCGACGCTCACGCAGATAAGTGGCGTGATCGCCAGGCGCTACGCGGCCAATGCAGGCGCTGCCGAGCCTGGCACTCCACCATTCGAGACAGGGGCCAAGCCGCTTCGATTCCTGCGAACAGACCAAATGCACCGGCTTGGGATACCGCCCGGGAGCCGCTGAACGCAAAAGCTTGTAGTAGCGATCCATTGCCGCGCCATGCCGAACATCATTGGGCGGTGCAAAACGCGGCAGCCAGGGATCAAGCAGGATCAGGGATGGAGTGACACCGGCCTTTTTCGCGAACCAACGGGCCGTTTCGCACGCCAGAGTCGATGCCTGACACTCGCCGACGATCACCGGTTGCTGCATCGGAAAACGCTCGTGCCAGGACTGCCCCACTTTCCTCGCCAGCTGACACAGGGACCACGGAGGAATCACCTTTTTGGCCCGCAGATTCAACCGTATTCCAAACACCTGGCATTTTGTTTCCATTTTTGCGATCAGCTGCATGAACACCAACAGTTCTGCCTCACCGGTATACCCACCGGGAATCACAAGCAGCGGAGTTCCCGTGCCGGAAGGCCGAAGTTCCAGCAGACTCGCCGTCACCCTGCGGAACCAAGGTTCTCGCCTTTGTCGAACAATCCCGCTGTCCACCGCATCGGCCATCTGGGCAATGGTGGGAAAGTAAATCAGTGTCCCTGCATCAATTTCCAGGTCCAGCGTTTTTGACAACCGCAGGGACAGATCCACCGCTTGAAGCGAGTCAGCCCCTGTTTCAAAAAAATTCTGATAGACCCCGACCGACAATCGATTCAACACCTCGCACCACACCTTCGCAATCCGCTCCTCCGTGCGCGTTCGGGGCAGCACTTCGAAGGTCGAAATCCGTTTCTCGTCCTCAATCCTCAGCGCCGAGAGGTCCGGCTTGCCATTCGCCGTAAATGGAATGGCCGGCAATGAAACAATTCTGCCAGGCACCATATAAGCCGGCAGCAAACTTCGCAAACCATCCCGCACCTTCTGTTCCACCTCCTCGCCACAACCCTCGTCCGGCACCAACCATGCACACAACTCCACTCCACCACCAGGCTTGTCCATCACGACCACCACCGCCTCCCGGACCATGGGCATCGACAACAACACTTCTTCAATCGCCCGCAAATCCACGCGGTTGCCCATCAATTTCTGCTGTCGGTCCCTGCGTCCCAGATGTTCAATCAAACCGTCTCCCCCCATTCTTCCGCGGTCGCCCATTCGAAACATTCGCTCACGACTTCCCGGCACCATGTGAAAGGACTGGGCTGTGGCCACCGGATTGTTCCAATAGCCTGGAGACAAAAAATCGCTCACCACCACCAGTTCCCCCTCCGTTCCATCCGTGACCAACTGGCCGTTCTCGTCCATGATCATCAAATGCTTGCCCTCAACCGCAGACCCGATGGGAATCACCCCACCTCGCGGCGCGTCCCCTACCCGACAGACAAACTGCGTCACATTCCCCGTTTCCGAGGAAGAGAGAACGTTGGCAAACTGACAATGCTCCTCCGCGATCCTTCGGCTCGCCTCCAAATCCGCCAGCAGTGTCCGCTCCGCCCCCAGTCGGATCAGCCGCAGATGAGGCAGCTTCACGCCCATAGGCACCGCCTGCGCAAAACGCCTGAACGCCGAGGCCGATGAGACAAATGCGGTGATCTTGTGTTTCACCACCCAGTCTGCCAGCGGAGCCGCCCCCCGCTTGCGCAACGCATATGGATACAGGGTCGCCCCATTTAACAACGCGCAAAAAGTGGTCATCATTCCCTGCCCCCCCGAAAGCGATCCCAGCAACACCACCCGGTCTGACTCGCAATAACCCAACCTTCGGCGGTAACCCCTCACCGAATGCAACAGGTTGCGGTGATTCTGGATCACTCCCATGGGCCTTCCCGTCGATCCCGAAGTGAAAATCAGATAAGCAGGCGCTTCGGGCCGAAGCTCCATTCGTGGATTCGCATCCGCGTCTGCACTCAAACCCACGTCCAAATCCCTGTCATCATAACACCAGGTGGCAAAAGCATGCTCCGCCAGCCCCGGTAGCCAGTCTTCATGCTCCTTGTCTACGAACAACCATCGAGGCTTCGTATCCTCGACTACCTGCCCGAGCCTTGCAGGTGGATCCGCCGTGTTTAAAACTAAAACCACCCTGCCCGCCTTCAACACTCCCAGCAGCACCGCAAAAAGAGGCAAATCATGTCGCATCAAAATTGCCACCAGATCTCCCGTCCCGCCGCCATTCGCCAATATAAAATGGGCAACCTGATTGGCCTTCAGGTTCAACTCCGCGAAAGTTGGCTGCCAGCCACCGGCACCAATGGCGCGTTTCGATCCCCAGCTTCGCACCACCCCTTCAAACACCTTCGGAATCGATTGCTCAACACTCTCCCACATGGCCCCCGCACTACCGGCACCCGCGATCCTTGCTGTATGAACGATTTGCTGCAAAGTCTGAACCACTCCCTCTTTTCCATGCGGGTGTCAACCTCAACCAGCCCCCGCAAATTACCGCTGGTCACCCCATCAAATCTGGGCAATCTGAGGTCCATGCCGAACCTCGCCGATGACCTCACGCTTTTGGGCCACTCTGAAAACCAGCTGCCCTCCTCCCCTGATGATGCCAAGCTCGAATCGTTTCCGAATCGCACGCCTGGCCGCAACTACCGCATCACCCTGAACTGCACTGAATTCAGCTCCGTCTGCCCCGTCACCGGCCAGCCGGACTACGCCAGCCTGGAAATCGTTTACGTGCCCAATGAACGGTGCATCGAAACCAAATCCCTCAAATTTTACCTCGCCTCCTTCCGCAATCTGCCCGCTTTCAATGAAGTGATTGTGAATCGGATTCTCGACGATTTCGTGAAAGCCTGCTCACCGAAACAAGTGCATGTGCGTGGCGAATTTGGCGCGCGCGGCGGCATCCAGCTCACCTGCGACGCCCGCTTCCCCGACTGGCATGATCACGAAGATGCCGAATGCGAAGGAGGCGGCGGCGGTGGCTGCTGCCATTAAGGAAAGTAGAAGGTCCGTCTCGGGCCTTTCATCCAACTCCAAAAGGCTCGAGACGAGCCTTCTATTTTTGTGCGTGAATTTTTGAACACATCACAAAAGTATTAGTATCCATGATCCGATGCACAGGTTTGAACGACGCTCATTCGTTCTACCTACATCATGGGAAAAGAATTTTGCATCACACCTGTCGACGTGCCGTTCGTTCTGACGCGTCATCGCTCCATTGTTACGCCACTTCCCCACCCGGACAGCGTGCCTGTTTTGGAAAAACTTCGCGCCTTGGAGCCGGCCTCCATGCGTGGCATGCCGCCGTTGGTGTGGAACTGTGCTGAAGATTTTTCCGTTTACGATGACTACGGTAATCGCTGGATCGACTGGAGCAGCGGCGTGCTCGTCACCAATGCCGGTCATGGCATGCCGGAAATCCGCCAGGCCATCATCGACCAGGTGCGCAACGGTCTCCTTCACAACTACGTTTTCCCCAGCGAACAACGCGCCACTCTGGTGGAACTCCTCGCTTCCGTTGCCCCAGAAGGACTGGATAAAGTCTTTCTCCTGACCACCGGTTCCGAATCCGCCGAGGCAGCCATCAAACTCTCACGCGCCCACGGCATCAAGGTCGGTGGAAGGCGCAAGATTGGCATCATCGGTTTTGACCGAGGGTTCCACGGGCGCACCCTGGGTGCCCAACAAGCCGGCGGCATGGACGAACAAAAGGCATGGATCGTCAACACGGATCCCGCTTTCATCCAGGTGCCCTTCCCCGACGGTTACTGGCAGAAAGAGGTGGGATTTGAAACCTTCCTCGACGCCTTGCAGGAACACGGACTCGAACCTGCCGACATTGCCGGCGTGATGATGGAAAGTTACCAGGGTGTGGGCCCGGACTTCGCCCCGGTGGCCTATGTCCAGGAACTGGCGGCCTGGTGCAAACAACACGACGTCATTCTCGCCATGGACGAAGTGCAGGCGGGGTTCGGTCGCACCGGCAAATTCTGGGCCTTCGAACATTACGGCATCACGCCCGACCTGATCTGCTGCGGCAAAGGCATCAGCTCCTCTCTGCCCATCAGCGCCGTGATTGGTCGCGCCGAGGTGATGGATCAATTTCCGCCTGGAGCGATGACCAGCACACACACCGGCAACCCGGTTTGCTGCGCCGCCGCCACGGCTTCGGTTCGCCGAATCCTCGAGCACCATCTTACCGAAAACGCCGCCTCGCTGGAGCCATTGCTGGTTGCTGCATTGGAAAAACTCCAGGCTGCCCACCCACAGCATATTGGCCGCGCCACGGCCAAAGGTCTGGTCGGCGGATTGCAGATGGTCGACCCTGTCACCGGACAACCGGACCACGACACGGCACACGCCATCATCGAACGCAGCTTCCACAAGGGTGTTCTCCTTTTTGCCCCAGTCGGAGCTTGGGGCCAGACCATTAAAATCGCCCCGCCGTTGAGTATCAGTCGTGCTGCTCTGGTGGAAAGCATCGACGCCTTTAGCGAGGCCGTGCACGAAATTTTGGGCGGTGAGAGCGCCTCTATTTCGAGCGGCATGATGGAAGTGGCTGTCTGAACGCGTTGATAATCCAACGCTTGATCGCATGCAAGGAAGCCCATCACCTGATGGACGCCATTGCATGCGAATCCATTCCCGCCAATTGCCCGCACGATCATCGACATGAATATTCCCGCTTCCTCCCCCTCATCATCCTCCTCCAGACGCGATTTCCTCAAAACCACCACCAAAACAGCCGCCGGACTTTCCGTGCTGTCGGGCATCACGCTCCCCCATGTTCACGCCGCCGTGGATGACACGGTGCGCATGGCCTTGATCGGCTGTGGTGGACGTGGAGGCGGTGCCGCCAGCAACGCCCTCTCCGTCAACGGGGCGCCCACCCGTTTGGTTGCCATGGCCGATGTGCAGCCCAACCGGCTCAATGCGGCGCACGATGCGTTGTCCAAAAAGCATCCCGACAAGATGTCCGTGTCGGAGGATGCCAAATTCATCGGCTTCGACGCCTACAAAAAAGCGGTGGACGTGCTCAAGCCCGGCGACATTGCCATGTTCGCCACCCCTCCGGCGTTCCGCTGGGTGCATTACCAATACGCCATCGAACGCGGCATCAACATTTTCATGGAAAAACCTCTTTCCGTTGATGGCCCCACGTCCAAACGCATGCTGGAGCTGAACGAGCTAGCCAAAAAGAAAGGGCTCAAAGTCGCTGTTGGCCTAATGTGCCGCCACTGCAAGGTGCGCAAAGATCTTTACAATCGTGTTCAGGATGGCGAAATCGGCGACATCGTTCTCGCCCGCGCCTATCGCATGCAGGCACCGGTTGCCTCCTGCTTTTCCAAACGACGCCCCCCGGAAACCCCGGAACTGATCTGGCAGATTCAGCGTTTCCACTCCTTCCTCTGGGCCAGCGGTGGTGCTTACAGCGACTTCTTCATTCACAACATCGACGAAGCCTGCTGGATGAAAAATGACTGGCCGGTTGAAGCCCAGGCCAGCGGCGGACGCACTGATCGCGGCGAGTTTGTCGACCAGAACTTCGATCACTATTCGGTCGAATACACCTGGAAGGACGGCAGCAAATTTTTCTTCGAAGGCCGCAACATCACCGGCTGCCGCAACGAATTTTCCACGCACATCCATGGCACCAAAGGCAATGCCATCGTCTCGAATGCCGGTCACCTTCCAGCCCGCAGCGCCATCTTCAAAGGCCTTGGTCGCAAAGTTGAAGATCGCGTGTGGAGCGCCCCACAGCCCGAGCCAAACCCGTATCAATTGGAGTGGGACGACTTCCTTGCGGCCATCCGCAACAACGAAGACTACAACGAAATGGAGCGCGGGGTGAAAGCCAGTCTGGTCACCTGCATGGGTCGCATGGCAGCGCATACCGGACAGATCATCACCTACGATCAAATGCTCAACTGCCCCCACGAGTTCGCGCCTGGAGCCGACAAATTCACCCTCGACGGACCCGCTCCGATTCGCGAAAACGCCGAAGGCCGCTACCCGGTTCCCATCCCCGGCAAACTTCGTGATCGCGAATATGCTGACGCTGTCTAGGAAGCTTTTGCCATCCTGATTGGTGGTTCAGTCTTTGGCTGGCCCCCAAATTGGGAAATTAATTCACGCCCGGAATCCACTTGAACGGAGCCTTAAGCGCTCCGCCAGTTTTTTTCAGCAGGCCGGGCTCGGGCGTTTCCTCTGTTCCATCTGGAGCCGGAGCCGTCTCAGCCACTGCCACTGGCTTGGCAAGCTGTGCCGGGGCGGTCACCACCACGCGTTCACTGGTCACCCATTGACTGGTCGATGGATTAAACTCCTGCGTCCGCGAAATGCCGCCAGGGGTCGGTGAAGATGAGCAGCAAGCCAGCAAGCCGGAGGCGCAGATACCAAGAATTCGAAGCGTGGACATACCGATTGATAAACTCAATTGGCACAAGGCACAAGGTCTTGTCGTCACTTGATCCGCGAAAACTGACACCGTTCCCACGCCGTTTCGACAAGATGAATGAAAATTTATTTAGCCACAGGCTCGCCATCTGACCGGCGACCATTTTATGCTGCTCATGCGCACACACAAAATCATGAGCCAACCCATCAAAATTGCCCTCGTCGGCGTCGGCATGTTCGGCGGCGATGTCCACGCCCGCACCTATGCAGATCTGCAGCGCTTCGGCATTGGTGGACAACTTGCGCGCATCGGTCTCGACGCCTGGACCCGCGACCTCGCCCCACTGCACTTCGAACTCACCGCCATCGCCGCCCGCACAGAGAAGTCCGCCGTCAAAGCAGCGACGCAATTTCATGATTCGACAGGCCACCGCCCCCTCATCTTTCATGGCGACGAGCCCTGGCTTGAACTGCTCGATGCCGTGCCCGATCTCGACATTCTCGCCGTCGCCACTCCCGATCATCTGCACACCCAACCGATCCTTGCCGCCCTTGCACGTGGCGTGCATGTGATCACCGAAAAACCGATGTGCCTCAGCATTCACGAGGCCGACACCATCATCGAACTCGCCGCGCAAAAGAAGTGCATCGTCGCCGTCGACATGCACAAACGCTATGATCCCGATCACCTGCGCATCCGCCACGACATCCAACATCGCATCGGCACTCCACTCTACGGCTCCGCCTATCTGGAGGAACCGCTGGAAGTCAGCGCTTCCACCTTCAAATGGGTCGAATCCAGCGATCCTTTCAGCTACGTGGGCCCGCACTGGACCGATCTCATCTGGCACTACTACCGTAGCAAACCCGTCGCCCTCACCGCCGTTGGACAAAAACGACGGCTCATTCGCGACAACATTGATGCCTACGACGCCGTGCAGGTCCGCGTGGACTACGCCAACGGCATGAGCATTCATTTTCACAACAACTGGATCACCCCCTCCGATTTCGAAGGCCCGGTCAATCAAGGCCACGAAATCGTCGGCACCGATGGCAAGGTGGAAAGCGATCAGCAATACCGCGGTTTCCGGTTTTGGAATCAGGGTGGCGGTTCTCGCACCAGCAACAACCACTTCACCCGCGACATCCCCCGTCCCGATGGCTCCAGCGCCTACCTCGGTTATGGAGTCGACAGCCTCACCGCCTGCGTCGCCGCCATTTGTCGCGTGGCCCGCTTCAACGATTCGCCGTCAGACGTTGCCACCATCTACCCCACCGCCGCCGACGCCCGCATCAGCACGGCGATCATCCATGCCGCCGCCATCGTGCGCGACCTCAACTTCAAATACCTCAACGAGGGCAAGGGCACACCGGTCACTGCCCGCTTCGGCGACGATGGCATCACCATCATCGATCCCACGCGAGCCGAACAAGGACTGGAGCATGTTTTTCAGCGCATTTACTCGCTGCCACTCTGACTGACCCAACAACGGTTGTTCAAGCGACTTGTCTTTTTCAGCACGGGCAGGTAGGGTGCGTTTTTATTGCATGCTCTGGACGCGATGGATCATTTTTGGACTTCCGACCTTGCTGGCCCTGCTCATCGTTTGGGCGGCGCTGCAATCCGTGGCGAGTCGTGATTCCGGCGGAGACGAGCTGGTGGTGGCGTCGGGCGAAGGCGTGCCGCCGACGTTGAACCCTTTTTTGCCCATGACGACGGTCGATCGCGAAGTCGCGGCGCTGGTGCATGAGCCTTTGCTGCGAATTGGCGCGACTGGAGAACTGGAAGGAGCATTGGCAAGTTCGTGGTCATGGACCCAGCAAACGCGTTTCTGGTTTTCGAATGCGTCGTTTGCCACCAAAGCGGCCGCAAAACTGAAGGCTTTGTCTCCCGAACAATGGCAGTTGTGGCAGCTTCAGGAAGCCGTTGCGGTCGACGCGGAGTTGCGGTTGCAATTGAGCGCGGTCAACACCACCACGGGACCGGCGGTGCATGAGTTGATTTCCGAGTTTGGTCCCCTGCCGGTCGAAGTGCTGCGGGTGGAGTTGAATGGCGAGGCACGCGAACATCATGAGTTTTTCATGAGCGGTGCGGTGGAAGCGGCACAGGTGAAAGGTGTGCGGTTTGAAGGATCCACGGCTTATGAACTTCAGGTGAGCGGGGAGACCGTGAAATTTTTCGAGGAGTTGAACAAGTATTTCCGCAACCTCCCGGACCTGGAAGCGAGGTTGAGGTTTGTCCGGCGGGTGCCGATGCAGGACCGGCCGAGGCTGGAGTGGGCGTTGCGCGAAGACGCGGTGTTTCAAGATGGCTCAGCGGTGACGGCGGCAGACGTGGAAGCTTCGGTGAACTTGGTGCTCAGTCAGGGCTGGCCGGTGGACGGGGTGGAGGCGTTGCGTTTGATCGAAGCATGGGACACTTCCGCTCCGCGAAGGCCGCGGGTGACGTTTCGTGAGGTGTATGGTCCGGCGCTGATGGCTTTCGTGGATTTACCAGTGCTGCCGCACCGTTGGGTAGAAGCTTATGCGAAGCGGGTGGCAGCGGGCGAGAATCCGTTTATCGATCTGCCGCCGGTGGGAGCGGGCATTTTTCAGCTGGATGGTGATGTGGAGCGATCGCTGTTCCTCAGCCGCAAAGGCGGCGGTGCACGCGTGCAGTTTTTGTTGGATCAGAATCCCATGTCGATTCGCGCCGGATTTGCAATGAATCGTGTGGATGTGTTCTGGCCCGGCTCTGGCAGCACGGCCATGTTGGATCGGGAACGTGGCGTCACCCTGCGCTCCGCACCGCCGCGCAACCGGTTGTTGGTGATGTGGAATTGTCGCAAGGCCCCGCTGAATGACTTGCGGGTGCGCGAAGCGCTAGCCCTTGGATTGGATCGTGAAGCGTTGGTGCAGGAATGGTTGCAAGGGCAGGGCTCGGTGGTGGAAGGCATTTTTCAACCAGGTTTGTGGTTCGCGGCCAATGTGCCCAATCAGGCAGTGGATCGGGCGAAGGCGCGGCAGATGTTGTATGATGCTGGTTGGGTGCCGGATGCGGCAGGCATGTTGAGCAAAAACGGAAGCGCGCTGCGGATCGAACTGCTGACCGTGGCAGGCAACGCGCAGCGAATCAATCTGGCGACCCGCCTGCAGGAACTGTGGCGTGAGTTGGGGGTGGAGCTGGTGGTGAAGGCGGTGCCATGGGACGAGATGCTGGATCGTCAGCTTCCGTCGCGACAATTCGATGCGGCTTTGATGGGATTGAACTTTGAGCGCAGTTGGGATCAGATGGAATTTTGGCATTCGAGCCGGGCGCGGCGCGGCATGAATTTCGCGGGGATTGAAGACGGTGGATTGGACACCCTGCTGACGGCGCTGCGGGTGGAGCAGGACCCGGTCAAGGTTGGCGAACTGGCACAAGATCTGGAAACCCGGCTGCTGGCTTTGCATCCCTTTTTGTCGCTGTTTGCTGGAGGCAACGTGGTGGCGCTCCGTGAAAATGCATTGCCTGAAACGCAGATTGGGAATGGGTTCAACCTTCGCCAGATTTTGGAGGCGCAGCGCTGATGGAAAGATTGCCTGCCCATCCGAAAAGACTGCCACTGTTGACCTTTGTAATCGGCGCACTGGTTGCCTTGCTGGTGCTCGGATCGGGCGGAGCAAGTGCGGGTGATGCCTTGCGTTTGTTGAGCGGCGTGCTGCCGGTTGGAGGCGAGGGCGATGGTTCGCTGCGAGTGCTCTTGTGGCGGATGTGCCGCACCTTTTTGCTGGTCACGCTGGCGATGCTGACGGGAATGAGTTTTGGCCTCGCGGTCGCGGTTTTGCTGGCCGGGTGGTGGCGACCATTGCGACTGGTGATCGGCTGGACGTCACGCACGCTGGGAGCAATTCCCCCGATGGCGTGGGCGTTGGGATTGCTGTTCCTGCTGGTGCAGGTGTGGCGACTGCCCGTGGAATCTTTATTTCCGAGTCGACCGGGTGCCGACTTGGATTCCTGGATGATGAAGTCTGGACGCGCCTTGTGGTCGATTCTCGCCCCCGCACTCGCCTTGGCCCTGCCGGTTTTTGCGCTGACACTGCGTGCCTGTTTGTTGCGCCTCGATTACCTTTGGAAACAACCGTTGGCCCTGTCGCTGCGGGCGAGAGGCTGTTCCAACCGCCTGATTCGAAGTCAGCATTGGGTGCCGCGCCTGTGGCCACACGTGGTGCGTCTGGCCTGGCCGGTGGCGGCGCTGTGTCTGGCGTTTTCCATCCCGGTGGAAGAAGTTTTCAGGCTGGATGGCTGGGGGCTTTTCATGGCAGAGGCACTGCGACAACGGGAATCCACCTCGCTCGCCGCCGGCATCTACGGGGCGTGCATGCTGCTGGCCCTTTGGTTCGCCCTTTTTGCATGGCTGGAAAAACCTCTGGCTGCAACTGGCCGCCTGACTCGACTGCGACTGCCCAAAAGTCGCGGCCCCTGGATCGCGGGTGCTGTCTTGCTGCTCTTGCTGACCAGCGCTCCTGGGTGGGGCGTCGATCAGAGTTGGTGGCTGCCTTCGCTGGCTCCACTTTGGGGCGAACTGAAGACGGCCCTCACCCTTGCAGCACTCGGTTGGATTGCTGTCGTGCTCGGATTGTTCAGCCCCCTGGCCATCGTCGCCTGGGTGGTGGTGGCCTTGCTGCTGCCGGTCGAAGGCTCGCTTCTCTTATTGCTGGCACTTGCCCTCGCCCTTCCAGAATGGTTACAGGCCCGCGGAGAATTGCAGCGCGTGCGGCAATCGGGATTCATGATGGCATCAAGGATGATGGGAGGCAATGTCCGGCTCCAGTTCTGGAGGCACGCATCACGTCTGCTGGGTCCCTCACTTGGTGCCGGATTTTTCCGCATGGCCGCCTCCGCTTTAATATGGATGAGCCTGCTGACCTTCTTCGGCTTTGGCTTGGCTGAAGGTTTGCCGGATCCTGCCTGGGGCGCGCTGGTGCATGCGAATTCCGCTTCCGTCCTGGATGATCCCCTGCCCGCTCTCGCTCCGGCCTGCTGGGTGGCCTTTTGGTGCTTGTGTTTCCAATGGTTCGCGCGAGGGTTTGGCTTTGGCGGACCACCGATCCCCTCGACTCAACCTCCTGTCACCACGTCCACGTCCCGAAAATGATGCCTGCGCCGGATTCCACCCCACTGCTGGAGATTGAAGATCTCAAGATCGCATTTCAGCGCTATCGGCAGGAGCCGGTGCTGGCGGTGAAAGGCATTGATCTGCAACTTTTGCGCGGTGAAAGCCTGGCCATTGTCGGCGAAAGCGGCAGCGGCAAAAGCGTCACTGCCTTGTCCCTGGCAAGACTGCTGCCTGAGCCACAAACCAAAATCACTGCGAAAACTTTGCGAGTGAACGGCCACGACGTGCTGAATATGAACGAGCGGGCCCTGCGCCGCATGCGCGGCAAAGAAATCGCCTACGTTTTCCAGGAACCGTCATCCTCGTTAAATCCGGTATTAACCATTCGCACCCAAATGGCCGAGGCTCTGCGCCTGCATCGGCCCGACGTGACCAATCTCGACGAGGAAATTATCCAGTGGCTCTACAAGGTCGGCATCGTCGAACCCGAAAAACGCCTGCGCGCCTATCCCCACGAACTCTCCGGCGGCATGCAACAACGCGTCATGATCGCCATGGCCCTGTGCTGCCAGCCACAGCTGCTGATCGCCGATGAACCGACCACCGCGTTGGATGTGACCATTCAAAAACAGATCATCGACCTGCTCGCCGACCTGCGCACCAGTCTCGGCATGAGCATCGTGTTGATCACCCACAATTTCGCCATCATCCGCAACATCGCCGACAAAGTGGCCGTGATGTTCCGGGGGCAGATCGTCGAAAGCGGTTCGACTGAGGAAGTGCTCGCCAATCCCCAGCACCCCTACACGAAAGCGTTGATCGCCTGCGTCCCTAAACTCGGGGTCCAGCAGGACAAGCTGCAAACCATCGACTACGCCGCCGTCGAAGCGGCACTTTGAGAGGGAACACACACGCATTTCGCGCCAGTTCCCCAACATCGATCGAATCCGATCAATAAGCGAAAATCTCGCCGTCCTTGAAGAAGCGCTTCAACTCGGCCGCCGCAGCTTCCGGAGAATCGCTGGCGTGCACCACGTTGATCATCGAATCTTCACCAAAATCACCACGGATCGTGCCTTTGTCGGCCTTGCGTGAATCGGTCGGTCCGAGCAAGTCGCGAACACGGGGAATCACTTCCTCACCGCTCAACGCCAGCGCCACCACGGGAGCGCTTTTCATGAACTGCACCACGTCAGGGAAAAACGGACGCTCCACAATGTGCGCGTAATGTTCCTTCAAGAGTTCATCCGTCAGTTGCAACATCTTGAGACCACGAACGCGAAAGCCTTCGCCTTCAAAACGCTTGAGCACTTCGCCACACAAGCTTTTGGAAACAGCGTCTGGCTTGAGGAGAATGAGAGTGGTTTGTTCGGGCATGGGGCGCGTTTCATACGGTCAATCCGGCCTTCCGTCAAGCCCGCAAGCATCAAAACGGCTTGCCATAAGCCCGGCAACGGTTCGCCCAGCCCGCCATCCAACGTTTCTCTCCACGCTCGGGCGGACTGTTCGCCACCCGTCGCGCCAGCATCCGTTCCGACGCCGCTGCAAATGCCGCCGGTGCCCGCGCCGCATCTGGAGTCTCCATCGCAGTCAGCACCTGCAACAATCCCCAACCCTCACCACGATACCGTTCCTTCGGATTCAAACCTTCGCCCTTGAAGTTTACGTAATCGATCATCGCAAAATTCCCCGCTGCCGACATCCGCAGCAGCGCCATGTTGCGCGCCACCTTTTCCCCCTGCCGACCCGCCGCCTGACGAAACTTCGGCTCTGCCTGTTGCAGCCGGTGCATGATAAACAAGGTTTGCTCCCGCACTGTCGCTGCCAGCAAGGTGCGCAAATCCCGTTGCCACGGACCCTGACTGTCCTTCAAAAACGCCGCCCGGGTTGGCCAGGGACAATCACGCATCCCAGCCAGCCAATTCGGCAGCCTCACCCCACGCGAACCCAGCCACTGCACCAGTTTCGGAAAACTTTCCTCAAACGGTCCCTCCACGCCTTCAGGATACCAGATAAAGTGACCGATTCCCAACGACGCAAAATTCTCCCCCGTGTTCCAGCTCGTCAAACCTTCCACTGTGCCCGCGCACTCATTTTGCCAGATTCTTTTGCCCACACGATCCAGATCCCCGCCACTCAACGCCGGTTGCGCCATCAAAAACGCAGGAGCCAAAACTGCCACCATCACCGCCAGAAACCGCACGGATGGGTCAAAAAATGTAAATGATCTCTTCATGTTTCGCATTGATTCGTTTCCATAATCGCCTCAAGTAGGCTTTCTGCGCGGAAGGCAGCGTCCAACCCCCACCAAAGATCCAATCGCACCCAAAAGCAACCTCACATCAAAGACAGCTCATGCCCCGTCTGGCGTTCACCCTAAACAACGGTAAAGAGTTCATCCACGAACTCAACGCCCAACGCATTTCCATCGGTCGCGATCAACGCAACGAGATCCACGTCGACAGCACTTTCGTCTCCAGCTTTCACGCCGAACTCGTCAGAAAAGACCCGGACCAGACTTACTACGAACTGGTCGATAAAAATTCGACCAACGGCACCTTCGTCAACGGCGAACGCATCCGGCGCATCAACATCGCCGTCGGAGACAAGATCCGCTTCGGGGAACTTGACGCCGTGCTGCTGGATTCCCCTTCCCCATCATCTGCTCCTGCACCTGCTCCTGTCCCGACACCTTTCCCCTCCGTCTCCACCTCTCCTCCCAAACCGGACGGCAGTTCCACCATGATGTTGCAAGGAACTGCCTCCGCTGCTCCGGCACCCGTCCTCTTTCCAAAACCCCTGGCCGCCAGCTCCCACCCCCCCGCACCGACCGCCCTAAAAGGCTCGTCGACGTCAAAACCTGGCACCTCAAAACCAAGCCCGCCAGCCCCCGGCATTTCCAAGGCATCCGCCGCATCTACTCCCGTGGCCCCTTCCACCACCTTAGCTCCCCCCGCCGTCGCCCTCTCCAGAACCGACCCTCCGGCAGACAACATCGCTCCCGCTGCAGCACCAGTGCCCGCCCCAAACCGGGACGCTTTGGAAGCGCTTCAAGCCGAAGAAGCCGCCGTCCGGACTGAACTCGAATCGCTCAAAAAACAGACCGCCGCCCACCAGCGCGATCTGGACAAACTCGAGGCCACCAAACAGGAACTCAGCGCCAACGAATCGCGCCAGCTCGAACTCAACGCCGCCCTCGCCCTTCTGCAAAATCAATTCAGCGAACGCGACAACCGGCTCAAAAAGACCAACGACTCCCTCCTCGAACGTCAACAGGCCCTTGAAGCCGCCCGCACCCAGGAGAAAAAACAGCAGGCCGCCCTTGATGCCGTCAACAAACAGCTGGCCGACGAACGACGCCAGCTCGAGACGCTGCGCGCCGACGCCGCCAAAAGCACCACCGCCCTCAACGAACGCATCGCCGCGCTCGACCACACCCTTTCCGACAAACAATCCGAACTGCGCACCGCCGAGGAAAAGCTCGAACTCGCCCGCAAATCGGAGGCCGAGACGATGCTCAAAGTCGAGGCCCTGTCCGACACCGACAACCGCCTCAAAGACACCACGGTCGCCCTCCAGGCTCTCGAAGAGCAGAAACAGAAGACCGAACAGCAGCTCATCTCCCTGACTCAGGAACGCGAGGAAAAAGACAACCTTATCGCCTCCATCACCGAGCTCAGCACCGCCCAAAACACCCTGCTGCAAACCCTCACCAGCAAGCGCACCGATCTCGAAGCCACCCTGGCCAATCTCGAATCCACCGCCACGGAAAAACAGACGCGCATCCGCGATCAGGAAGCCGACATCGCCAGCCTCAAGGAACGCACCGAGGCCATGGAGAAGAACCTCGCCGGCGAAAAAGCCGCCCAGGAGGCCTTCACCAAAATCCAGGAGGACCTCAGCGCCGCCGAGACCCAACTCAAAAACACCCAGCAGGAACTCAGCGACGAGCAGTCCGCCCTCAGCAAAACCACCGCCGAGATCCAGGCCCTTGTCCTCGCCCTCGCCACCCACCGCGAAGAAACCAGCGCCGCCGAAAAAAACCATCAGGAAGCCACCGCGAAACTCACCGCGACCCAGGCACGCATCACCGAGCTCGCACCGACCGAACAAAAACTCGACGAAATCCTCAAGCAGGTCGAATCCGTCACCCAGGAAAGACAAACGCTGGATACCGCCGTCTCTGCCCTCCAAAAAACGCGCGACGAACTTCAGTCCGCTATCGACCAGCTCAACGCCGATCAACTCACGCTGACTGAGAAAAACGCCAGCCTCACCGCGCAAATCAAAGCCGGCGAAGAAAAAAACCGTCAGCTCACCGCCAGCATCCACACGACGGAAAACGACCTGAAAACCGTCCAAACCCTTCTCGAAGACACCCAGCAAAACCTGCAAAAAACCCAGGGTGAAGAAAAGAGCTCACGCGACCAGCTCGCCGCCGTCACCTCCGAGTTCAACACCACCAAAACCTCTCATCAAGCCCTCCTCGAACAGAGCACCCGCGAGCAAACCCGGCTCACAAAGCTCAACGACGACATCGAGCAGTCCACTCAAAAAATCGCCGCACTCCAAAAGCAGGAAACCGATCTCACCCAAACCATCGCCACCCTTAAAGACAACACGGCGAAGCTCGAAAAAGACCAGGCCGACCTCGTCGACCGCAACCACAAAGCCCAGGATCAGCTCGCGAAACTTCAGGAGGAAGAAAAATCCTCCCGCAGCCGACTTCCCCTCATCACCGGCGAAATCACCACGGCCCAAGCCGCCCTCGCCGCCCTCCTGACCCAAAACACCAGCGAACAAACCCGGCTCACCGACTCTACCAAAGAAGCTGAAGCTGCCGCCAAAAAACTCGCCGAACTGCAGAAACAGCAAGCCGAACTCGAGCAATCTCTGACCACGCTCAAAGAGAGCAAAACCAAACTCGAAGAAGAACAGGCCAACCTGCAGACCAGCACCAAGGAAACCCAAACACGCCTGACCCAGCTTCAAACCGACGAGAAAAGCGCACGCGACGCCAACGACAAAGCCCAGTCCGCCCTCAAAGAGAGCAGCTCCGCCCTTGAAAAACTTCAGAAGGAAATCGCCGCCAACACCACTCGTCTTGAGACCGAATTGAACGAGGGCGATCAATTGCTGACCATCACCGCGGCCCTCGGCCTCGCCAAGGAACGCCAGAAAGACAGCACCGCCAAGCTCAACGAAACCACCGAAAAAGAAGCCGCTCTGAGTGTCCAGGTCACCAGCCTCGAAGAACGCATCACCCGCCAGACCAAGGCCCTCGAACAACAACAGGAAGATGCCCGCAACAAAGAGGCCGAGGCACAACAGGCCCTCGCCAAAGCCAAAACCGAACTCGCCAGCAGCACCAGCCGCGTCACCGAGCTTCAGCAGAAAGAAAAGCTCCTCGCCGACAAACTCGCCACCGGCACCGACAGCCAGACCGTCATCCTGTTTGCCCACGACCTCATCAACCGCCTCGAGTTGCTCGACTTCGTCATCCAGCGTTACTCCTCCTCAAACGAAAACGCGGATGTCGTCGATCAGCTCCAATCGCTGCGCCAGTCCTTCGAGGACATCCTCGCCCAGCACAACGTCAACGAATTCACCATCCGCCCGGGTCTTGAAGCCGATGCCGCCCTTTACCATCGCATCAACCTGATCGGCGAAGCCCCGGAAGACGCCCCCCTCCGCATCCGCGAAACCATCCGCCCCGGCTACCTTTACCAAAGCCCCAACGGGTCCTCCGTGGTCCTCCGCAAAGCCGACGTCAAAGCGTGATGTGCGACATCGTTTCACCCAGCATGACAGCTTTCGTGCCCTTTAACGGACGAAAAGTGAGCCCTACATTATAGACTTCCATCAATGCGGGAAGCTGTTGGCGGACAAGGGAAAGCTCAATATAAGGCCTATCTGACGCGCTGCTTAAAACGGATAAATCCAATATAAAAGACAAGCGACATCAGTAACAACAAAAATACCTTCTGCGCTACTACACTCATCATCTCTAAATTAGGCCTTAAAAAGGTGAGTAAGATTCCCGTAAGAAAAAGCATGATCAAGACTTCCAATGAAGTTTTTAGAAAGGCTTTAAGATATTCCACGATGGTTTTCTCATTGAAGATTTCAACTGGCGCTCATTGAGGCCTGAAAGCGATGGATTTTCTTTATCCCGCTGCTGAACCTGCCGACCGTTTCCAATAATTCCAGCAGGGAGTCCACCCGCCCCACATCCCATGCCTATCCCTCAACCCGACCCCTTCGTCAAACTCGTCGATCACCGCATGCCCGACGGCTCACGCCTCTTCATCGAATTCCCCATCCGCCACCCCTGGTCGCTCATCCACTCCCATCTCGCCACCCTGGACGAACTCACCATCACCAGGTTCGTCACCGACGATATCACCGAAGGCTGGCTAGACTTCACCTTCCTCCATCACGAGTTCACCGTCCACGATCCACTCGATAGCTACCTCGTCTTCGTCAAAGCCCCCGCCTGCGACATCTTCATCCAGCTTGAGATCCTTGAGCATCTTCGCAACCTCCCCCTTCCCTCTCCACCTTCATCCGCCGCCTGATCCGCCGCCACTCAAGCAATCCAATAAAAAACACCCCCAACCCCAGCCCCGTCAGCGCCCAACCCACCCACACCCTGCCCCGCATCAGCACCGCCTGCGCCGGATCCTTCGGGTCGTAATAAACCCTCACCCGCTTCCCAGGCTGCCAAGCCGCAAACGCCGCCTGCGTCCCAAACTCTTGCCGCGCCCGAGCTTCATCCGCCTCTGGCACACCCGGCGTTGCTGACGAATGCGAAAACCGCTCCCCGCGATACTCCATCCCGTCCACCTCATAGCGGTAAACCACCCCCACCGCAGGCCGCGCGCCCTTCGAGTGATACTCCGATACTACCCGCGTTGCCACCACCCGCCCCTCCACCGACGGCCACGAAGTTGAACGCATCGCCGGCCACAAGCCCGCCACTCCCATCCACAACATCGAACCACCCCCGAAAAGCAACGTCATTGTCACCACCCAGGCCCCCCTGATGGTCAAACCCCTTTTCAGCCCCCTCCCGCCTTGCTTACTCTTTTTCATTCGCTCCACCTTTCTTCCAGCCGGTCACCTTCCCATCCCATCTTCCGAACGTTTCCAGCACATCCTTCAAAAAACTCCGTCGCCCCATCAACAGCGCCAGCCCCCATGCCGTCATCAGCGACACCAACCCCAAACCCAACAAAAAAACGCCACCCCCCAAATGAGCTTCGAGCCCACCCACCTTCCTTCCCAAAAATTCCGACATCGCCATCTGAAAAAGCGAATCGGTATTGCGCCGTGCATACATCAACTGGCCCACCAACCCAATCCACAAAACCACCATCCACACCACTCCCTCACGATCCCGGTAAAACCACCAGGACAACGCGCCACCCAGCAGCACCGCCATCGGCACCGCCAGCATCATGAGCGCCTGCAACGGCACCTCCCCACCAAGCCATCCCCAGCCCAGCCACTGGATACCTACCAGCAAAGCCGCTAAAACAAACCAGGCCCCCTTCATACCACTCTTCATAAAACACTCCCTTCATGCTGACAACCCCCAAACACCGGGCGGCGGAATTCCCGCGTGACCGTTTTTATACGATCATTGATTCCCCCAGGGTCTGTGCGAATCCTACTGGAAATGATCCATCCCCACACCACGACTCTCACCAAGTTGCTGGCACAGTTGCGCCGTCGTTTGGTTCGATGTTTCAACCCCAAGACGTATTGCTCTGAATTGATGTCGGTCACATGGAACGGCACCACTCCCAGGGCCTTATCCTAGAGCACGATTTCGGTCCCGATTCCTTTGTCGGTAAAGATCTCCAGCACAACAGAATGGGGAATGCGACCGTCGATCATGTGAACTTTTCCGACCCCGCCGCGCAGGGCATCGAGCGCACTATCGACCTTGGGGATCATCCCGCCTGAGATGATGCCTTCGCGTTTCAACTGGCCGACAAAGTCGGTGTTTAGCGTTGGGATCAAAGTGCCGTTGTCTTTCGGATCACGCATCACCCCCAGCACGTCGCTGAGGAAAATCAGTTTGTGTGCCTTCAGCTTCTTCGCCAAGGCACAGGCCGCGATGTCGGCATTGACGTTCAGTGTGTTGGCCGATCCCACTTCACGGGCCACTGGAGAAACCACCGGAACCACTTCCCCCGCGACGGCCAGTTCGACCACCTCGGTGTTGCAGTCGACCACCTCACCAACAAAGCCGACGTCGTGCTCTTCGCCTGTTGCTGGGTCCGTGGCGAGCATGCGTTTGCCTTGAAAAACGCTGGTGCCCGCCAATCCCAAAGCACGGCCCCCAAGAAATTTGATGCGCTTCACCAGGTCCGGATTGATCACCCGCGCCAGCGTCTCCTCGACAATGCTGATCGTCTCCGCATCCGTCACCCGCATCCCGGCGATGAACTTTGCCTCCAGTCCGGCATCTTTCATGGCTTTGTTGATGGCCTTGCCACCCCCATGCACCAGCACCGGATTGATCCCCACCGCCTCAAGAAACACGATGTCGCGCAGCAGGCTCTCCACCAGCGACTGCTCCTCCATGGCACTGCCGCCGACCTTGATCAAAAAGGTCTGGCCACGAAAATTTTGGATGTAGGGCAACGCTTCTAGGAAGACGTCGGCTTTGCGAATGTGGGAGTCGAGATTCAATGGAGTATTGGTCAAAGAATTTTGGATCAGACGAGTCCCGTCTGCCGTTTTGCAAATACCGCCGCCGAGTATTCTGCCGCATTAAAATCGACAAACTCCTCGCTGAGATCGGTGGTGAACACGTGATAGTTCGCGCTTCCCAAATTGAGATCAATGGTCACGGCAAACTCCGGCTGCTGGGTGACTTTCTCCAGTTCCCGCACCGGCGTGGTGCTGGCAAGCCCATTCTTCGCAGCGATCAGTCCGCCAAAATAAATGTCGATGAACTCTTCCCGGATGCGGGCACCTGAATAACCCACCGCATGAATCACCCGGCCCCAGTTGGGATCGCCACCATGCCACGAGCATTTCACCAGCAACGACTTGGCCACCGTTTCCGCCACCTTCTTGGCGTCCTGATAGGTGCGGGCGTTCTGCACGCGGATTTCGACAAACTTGGTTACTCGCTCGCCGTCGCGGACCATCATCTTGGCCAGCTCACGCATCACATGACGCAGCGCTGCACGAAAGATCGGGGTGCAGGCCGAACGACTCTTGATCACCGGAGCCTCGCTGGCACCGTTGCTCATCACGATCACCGTGTCGTTGGTGCTGGTATCGCCATCAATGGTGATGCGGTTGAAACTTTGCTCCACCGCCGCCAACGTCGCGCGCTTCAGTTCAGCGGGATCAACCTTGGCATCGGTCGTGATGACGCACAGCATTGTCGCCATGTTGGGACAGATCATGCCCGCGCCTTTGGCAATGCCGCCAATGCGAAACGTCGCCCCCTCACACTCCACTTCCACCGCATAAGTCTTCGGTTTGGTGTCGCTGGTCATGATGGCCGCCGCCGCCGCATCCGATCCATCTGCACTGATCGCCAGCGCCAGCTCGGGAATGCGAGGAAGAATCCGCCCCATCGGCATGGTCATGCCAATGATTCCTGTTGAACACGCCAGCACCTGCCGCATCCTCACGCCCAACTCTTCGGCTACCGCTTTCGTTGTGGCTTTGGTGTCCGCAATCCCCTGATGGCCCGTGCAGGCATTGGCATTGCCACTGTTGGCCACCACAGCACGAATGTCGCCCGTTTTGATGTGCTGTTGCGAAACCCGCACCGGGGCAGCCTTGACCCGGTTCGTCGTAAAACAACCCTCGGTCGCCGTTGGCAGATCCGATACCACCAGCGCGAGATCGAGACGCGTCGCGTCGGGATTTTTGATGCCACACGAAATCGCCCCCGCACGAAAACCATAAGCCGCCGTTACTCCACCAGGGATGTCCTTGAAGACCAGTTCCGTTTCCTGTGATGCCAGCTTGCTCATGATAAAATTGCTCCTGAAATGCCGCGCGGCAGGTTATCCAAGCACCAAACCTGTAGTTTCCGGAAAACCATGGGCAAGGTTAAAATTCTGCACCGCCTGTCCAGACGCGCCTTTGATCAAATTGTCCTCCGCGCTCATCAAAATGAGCTGCCCGGCGCGCTCATCGAACGACCAGCCGACATCAATAAAATTGGTGCCCGTGACGTTCTTGGTGTCAGGACATTGATTGGTCCCGAGCAACCGCACAAACGGCCTGCCTGCATAAGTGCCACGCAATGTCTTCTCCACATCACCCGCCGTGATGCCCTCGCGCAGTGCTGCAAAAATCGTCGTGCAAATACCCTGATTCACCGGAACCAGATGCGGCACGAAAGATATCCGCACATGTCGTCCGGCAGCGCGATCCAGTTCCTGGCCGACCTCACTCAAATGACGATGTTTCGGCACCCCATAACTGCGCACGCTCTCGTTGCATTCGCAAAACAAAAACGGCACGCTCTCCTTGCGCCCGGCTCCGCTCACGCCGCTCATGCTGGCGACGGAAATCGGACTGTTCTCCAACAGATCCGCCCGCAACAAAGGCACCAGCGGCACCAGCATGCTGGTCGGATAACACCCCGGACACGCCAGCAACTGAGCACCGGCAATCGACTCTCCGTTCAACTCGGGCAATGCATAAACCGCTTGCGACAGCAGTTCAGGAGCCGGATGAGGATGCCCATAAAATGCTTCGTATAGCGCGGCATTACGCAACCGGAAATCCGCGCTCAGGTCAATCACCTGAATGCCCGCATTCAACAACGGAGCTGCAAATTCATGCGCCAATCCGTGAGGCAACGCCAAAAACGCCGTTTGCGTTCCCGCCGCTTTGAGAGCCGCGATGTCGGGAGCGACAAAAGTCAGCGAATCCGCATTGGCCACCCCGCGCCAGCGAGGAAACTCCGCCACCAGAGGCTTGCCCGCGTGCGCCCGCGATGTCACTGCCACGATTTCCGCCTGCGGATGCAACAGCAACAAACGCAACAATTCCCTTCCAGAATAACCACTGGCTCCGACGACGGCGACTTTAACTTTGGTAGACATGAAAGCGAGCCGTGAAGATGCTGCGATGCGCCTTTCGCGCAAGATGATTTGCGGTGCTTTGTGCTCACTGACTACTTAAGGCACCAAACATTCAGCCCTTAAACTCTAATCTGAGCCCGATGCCATCCGGGCACGGGCTTCCACCACTTCAATGAACGCTGACTTTGATCCGATTATCCTCAGATGCCAGGAGCTGGCAAAGCCGCACCCTCAGGCGCTTCATGATCCGTGGGAGGCTGCACCTCGGCATGCGGTTGCACATTGGGAACCGAGGGTCCGCGTGCCTGCGCAAACTTGATCTTCGAACGCAATAGCAAGGTGCCCATGAAAAAATCCGCGAGAGGGAACACCACGTTGAAATTTTTGTGCATGTAACGGTGATGCAACAAATGGTGACCATTGAGGCGGAAGAAAATGCCTGAACGCTCAATGTGGCGTTTGCGGGGAAGGTGCATGCACCAGTGAATGTATTCGTAAACGACGTAGTAGCCGGTCACCGCCGTCAATGATCCGGCAAGAATCGCCCACTGACCCGCCAACAACGCCACCGGCAGCATCGGAATCTGCGCCAGCATGATCAAGACCGGACCATTCCACCAGGCCATCGGGATGGTTTCCTTATCCGACTCCTTTACCAAATGATAAGTGTGATCCGCCTTGAAAACCTTGTGATGCACCACGGCATGCGCACGAAAAGCATAATCAAACTTGCCAACTGGCTTGTGCATCACAAAACGATGAATCGCCCATTCAAAAAAAGAAGTCATCACCACCGAAATGGCGAATCCGACTGCGGACCAAAATAAGAAAGATTGCATGTGGAGTCAGTAACTGTATCTGGGCTCCAACAGGGATTTGCCCGCCGGAGGAGCGCAAAAGTTACCCTCCATTTCGCGATTTGGCAACAGGAATCACTAGCCAGTCGGCGCGTGCGATGGTCAACATTGTGACATATTTGTCTCCACCCCGACAAAGCCGCTCTTCCAGCCTCGTTGTATGTAGGCTGGACGTGAGGCCCCTTCTACAAGTAAAATCCGTCACCCGCTTCCCATATGACCGCTCCTGCCTCCTCATCTCGTCGCGACTTTCTGCGCGCGTCCGTTCTCGCCTCCGCCGTGTTCGGCTCGGAAGCCGCGCTGGTCGCCAACGACAGCCGGAAAGCGGACGGCAACTCGGGCAAGGCGCGTAACGTCATTTTCATGGTCAGTGACGGCATGAATCACGGTGCCCTCACCCTTGCCAAAAATTACCGGTCCCTCTTCGAACAAAAATCCACCCACTGGACCCAGCTTTATCGCGAACGCCCCATCGTTCGTGCCTTGATGGAAACCTTCTCGGCCAACAGCATCGTCACCGATTCCGCCGCCGCCGCCAGTGCTTGGGGTGCAGGGCATCGCGTTCAGAACGGCAAGATCAACGTGCTGCACGACGGACGCCACGCCACTCCGCTGCATCAGGTTCTGCAAAAAGCTGGCTTCAAAACCGGCCTGGTCAGCACCGCCACCATCACCCACGCCACCCCCGCCGGTTTCGCCGCCAATGCCGAAAGCCGCGCCAGTGAAGAAATCATCGCCACCCAATACCTCGACCGACGAGTCGACGTCCTGCTCGGAGGCGGTCAAAAATTTTTCAGCCCCCAGCTCTGTCAATGGTATCGCGACGCCGGTTATGATCTGGTGCAAAATCGCGACGCCCTGCTCAAACTGCCCGCTGGCAAAACCGACCGGCTGCTCGGCCTGTTCAGCGACAGCCACATTCCCTTCACCATCGACCGCAACCACGACGCCAAGCTCGCCGCCGAGGTCCCCACCCTCGCAGAACTTACCCAAGTCGCCCTCAACCGCCTCGCCCCTTCGGCCAATGGCTTTTTTCTCTTGGTTGAAGGTGCCCGCATCGACCACGCCGGACACCACAACGACGCTGCCGCCTCGATCCACGACCAGCTCGCGTTTGATGACGCCATCTGCACCGTCGTTGAATTCATCGACAAACATCCCGACACCCTGCTCATCATCACCACCGACCACGGCTGCGGCGGCATTCAGATGAACGGCGTCAACCCGACCGACAAACAAGCCATGAACCCTGGCGTCTACTCTGCCAGCAACGCCGCCTTCGAGCGCATCCGCGGTTTCAAACATTCCTTCGAGTGGATGAAACAACAAGGCGTCGATGGACTCAGCGGCCCCCGACTCGGGGACACCCTCCATCAACACACCGGCATCAGGTTCGACGAAAAAGATCTCAAGGAGCTCCAGGGCCTCAAGCTTTCCGTCGCCCCCGTGTTTCAAAAATACCACGGCATCGGCTGGACCAGCGGCAACCACACCGGAGAACTCGTCGAATTTTGCGCCCTCGGACCCGGCTCCCAACACTTTCCCGCCTACATGGAAAACCGTGAAATCCACGATCTTGTTCTCAAGGCCATGGCTCTCGCTTAGATTTGCATAAGGAAAGGCGGTCTCCAGCCCGCCTCCCAAGACGCCCAACCTCTGATGAACCCCAAAGACGATCCTGCATCACCACAACACACGTGGAAGATGGGTCGCGTTGTGCTCCAACGCGAAACCGCGCATCGCGGCGGCAAAACCGTCATCGTCATCAAAGACTTCGCCACTCACCTCCCTTTGTCAGTCATTGAAACCATCGCCAAACGCGTCCGCTCTGCCTGTGGTTGCGGAGGCACCGTGCGCGATAAACGCATCGAAATTCAGGGCGACCAAGCCGCCAAAATTCGCACCGTTCTCGAAGCCGAAGGTTTCGAAGTGCGGGGGGTGAAGTGATGATTGGCGTCATCGTCTTCCTTGGCCCTACAAAACGATTGAGGAAAACGGTTTCACCAGTCGGAGTATTACGATAAGCTTCCAGGGATGACAAACCCTAGGTTTCCATTGTTCTTATGAACATATTGCTGTAGCCTTCACCTATGAAATTGCTGACCGAATCGCACCCTTTTATTCTAAGCGCTCTCGGCGGTCTTCCCGACCAGATGGTTAAATTTCCCAGGTTCCGGTATATGGGGAGCAAGTTCAAACTATTGCCTTGGATTCACGAGGTGTTAAGCGACATTCCGTTCGAGTCGGTGACGGATGCATTTTCGGGGTCTGGAGTGGTGTCCTATTTATTCAAGTCCATGCGCAAGCAGGTGTTCAGCAACGATGCCTTGGCGTTTCCGTCAGTGCTTTCAACGGCAACTATTGCAAACAATACAACTCATTTGACTGAGAATGATCTGGAGGAACTGCTCGGTGCAAAAGCGAGGGGGAAAAGCGAGGAATTTATTCGTCAGACTTTCCAAGGGATCTTTTATACAAATGAAGAACTTGTTTTCCTGGATGATTTATGGGCGGGGATCCGGTGCATGGACGCCCCAATGAAGCAATCGATTGCGATCGCAGCTATTCTTCGATCTGCTGTTAAACGGCAACCGCGTGGTTTATTTACTGTGGCCGGTGATCCCGAGCGTTATAAAGACGGGAGAAGGGATCTCAAACTGACACTGAGAGAACATTTTATTGAGCAGGTTGGGTGCTACAACTCCGCTGTTTTTAGCAACGGGAAACGCAACACCTCAACATCAGGCGATGTGTTTGATGTCTTAGTGGGTAACGACCTTGTCTACATGGATCCTCCCTATGTTCCACTAGCTGATGATAACTGTTACATGAAACGCTACCACTTCCTTGAAGGGTTGGCTTGCTACTGGCAGGATAAGGAGATCATGACAACGTCCAAGGTGCGAAAAATCACCAAACCCTTCACACCATTCGCCTATCGCCACACTGCACTTGATGCTTTTGATCGCTTGTTTAGGAAATTTGCTGACTCTACACTTGTGCTTTCTTACTCGTCCAATGCATATCCGGACCTCGGCAGCTTGAGAAAGTTGATGCAACGCTACAAATCGTCGGTTGATGTGTTTGAAAAAACACATCGGTATCATTTTGGAAACCATGAAGCATCCAAACGCAACTTAGTGCAAGAGTATCTTATCATCGGAACTTCATGAAACGTTATCGACAGACCTTCGAAGAAATTGTCGCATCTCTTATTCCCATTGAGGCGTCTTGGCTCGATCCACACGCCGAAGGAGTGATTTTGGCCCTGAAAAATCTGCCGAAAAAACCGACCTATGAAGCTGCTGATGTAGCGGCCCTGTTGGCGGGGGATTTCGCCACCGCACTCACAACCATCAGGCTATTTTTAGATCTCTCTAAAGATGATTTCACCCACCGTATGAGGGACGCTATGGGCGAAGGCGGTATCGGGATAAAAAGATATCTATCGGATCCGCCCGCCTACTTAAATGCCCTCGACTCCATGGGTCTTTGCGAAAAGATGTCGACACTAATCCATCATCCGCCTCACTGGTCCGATGTATTGGTCGAGCGACTGAAGGGAGGACGTGGCAGTGCCATCAAGGGCCAGACGCGCGGTCGCGGCATGGAGGATTTTGTAGAAGAAATTGTCAAATCAGTGTTTGTATCCCAAGAAGTCGCCGTGCGACATCGTTTTACTGGCGCCAACGGACGCAGCACGGAAAAAGCCGATTTTTGCGTGCCCTCAGCAATGGACCCACGCATTCTAATCGAAGTTAAAGCTTACGGCGCTACTGGAAGCAAACAAACAGATGTGTTGGGCGACATTGCGAGGATTGTAGAAGAAAAAAGACACGATACGGTGCTTTTGTTAGTGACGGATGGTATTACATGGAAGCAACGTCCAAGTGACCTTCGTAAGCTGATTAGACTACAAAATGAAGGGAAAATACAGAGAATATACACCAAATCGATGTCTGAAGAGTTGCGCGAAGATTTGGAAACGTTAAAAGCGGAAATTTAACTCTGCATCAAAGCATCTTTCGGCTTTTTCTATTTCAAAGACGTTGATCTGAGACTTGAGATTGATCTGCTGTGTCTCACTGACAACAAACATACTCATCCAGCTCCGTCAGCCGCGTGTTGTCCAGCACCTCGCTCACCGTCCCCCCACACAACAGCTGCCCAACCCCGTCCCGCACGCCGACAAAAGCTACCCGATCCGCCAACTCACGAGCCTGTCTCAAATTGTGGGTCACCAAAACAATCGTATGCGTCTCCCGCAGTCGACGCACCAACCCCTCAATCGCCTCCGTGCTACGCGGATCCAAGGCACTCGTCGGCTCGTCCATCAAAATCACCTCCGGCTCCGTCGCCAAAGTCCGAGCCAAACACAAACGCTGCTGCTGCCCCACCGACAACTTCATCGCCGGTGCCTTCAACCGATCCTTCACCTCCTCCCACAACGACGCCTCCCGCAACGAACGTTCCACACACGCCTCTTCATCCGCCCGTGACATCCTCCGCAAACGCTTCGCCCCGAACAACACATTCTCCCGAATGCTCGTCGGAAAAATCACCGGCTGCTGAAACAACATCCCCACCCGCGCCCGCAACGCATCCACATCGGTCCCTGATGCAAAAATCGACGATCCGTGCAAGACAACATCCCCCGTCACCTTCAACCCCGTCAGATCCGTCAAGCGGTTCATTGCCCGCAACAAAGTGCTTTTCCCACCCCCTGACGGCCCAATAATCCCAAAAACCTCATGCCTCACCACTTCGAATGAAACCCCGCGTAACAACTCTCGCGCCCCCGCCCTCACCCCGAGCTCGCGCACGTCCAGCATCGCCGAACCAGTTCCCGCACAGCAATTCTCTGCCTTATCTTTCCTTTGATCAATCATGAAACTCCTCGTGCATTTTTAATCTCCACGGCAACGCCAGCAAACTCAGCGCAAAAACCATCCCCAACAACACCAGCGCCGCCCCCCAAAGATTCGATCCCACCGCCGGATCAAACGAATCCTGCGCCAATACAAAAATGTGATACGGCAGCGACAACACCGGGCTCTCCTTCACCGCCGTCGGCCACGTCACCCCCGCAAAAATTGTCGCCGTAAACATGATCGGTGCCGTCTCCCCCGCCGCCCGCGCCACTCCCAGCAGTGACCCCGTCACCAACCCGCCCACACTCTGCGGCAAAATCACCGACCACACCACCTGCGCCCGATTCAGCCCCAAGCCAGCCGCCGCCTCCAGATATTTCGCCGGAATCGCCTGCATGCGCTCCATCAACGCCAGCGTCACCGTCGGCAACATGCTCATCGCCAACGCGATCCCCCCCGCCAGCCACGACTTGCCCCATCCAAACCATTGCACAAACACCATAAATCCAAACAACCCAAACACGATGCTCGGCACCCCGTTCAACGTGTAAAACAGCGTCCTCATGCATTCCCCGCGCCGCGTCCCCTTCCACCACACCTGCTGCAACAACGCCAATGCCAATGCGGAAGGCGCACACAAACCCCAAGCCGACACCATTAAAATCACCGTCCCCACCGCATGCCAGAAGATCCCCCCCTCAGCCCCCCCTTGTTCCATCGCCCCCGTCAAAAACTCCCACGAAATCGCACCCCACCCCTTCACCACCAACACCCCCACCAATCCCAGCAACAAGCCCAGCACCACCAGCCCACAGGCCGAAAGCAACACCACCACCCCTCCATCGATCAATCCCCGCCGCCTATGCCTACGCATTCGCGTTCCTCCTCGACCTAAAAATCGTTCCCAACAACGTCACCACCCCTGTCAAAACCAGCAGCAACACCCCCAGCCCCATCATCGCCCCCCAATGCAAATCATCGGCATAAGCGATGCTCGTCTCCGCCCCGCCCAGCTTGCTCGTCAGCGTCTGACCCGACTCCAACAAAGGCTGCATCGACCACCACCGCTCCGGCAACTGATTGTCCTGCCGACCCACCACCAAAAACACCGCCACCGTCTCCCCCAAGGCCCGACCAAACCCCAACAACAACGCCGCCCCCATCCCTCTCGCCGCCTGTGGCAGCGCCACACTTCCCACCACCTCCGCCCGGGTCAGTCCCAGACCCCGCGCCGCCCTTCGCTGTGTCGATGGCACCGCCCGCAACGCATCATCCCCCAATGTCACCACCGTCGGCAACACCATCACCGCCAACAACAAACCCGCCGTCAACAGCGTGTCCCCACTCAACAAATCAAATGCCTCAAATGAATCATAGACCCACTCCCGCAGCAGCAAAATCCCCAGCAATCCGTAAACTACCGAAGGCACCCCCGCTAAAAGCTCCACCAACACCTTCATCCCCCAACGCAGCCGGTTCGGCAAATACTCCGACATCAACACCGCCGTCCCCAGCCCCAAAGGAGCCGCCACCAGCAGCGCCACCAGCGCCACCATCGCCGATCCATAAATCATCGCAGCCGCCCCAAACTCCTGCTGCCGGAAAAACCACCGGTTCTTCGTCACATACCCCACGCCCTCCGCCTGCCACACCGGCAGGCTCTGCCACAGGAACACCGCAAGCAAACCGCCAAATGCCAACAAAGCCAGCAGGCTGAATACCCAACAGAAAAAGCGTGTCATCTCTGGCGTCGTAGGTCCTCTGTCGTTTCGCTATTTCAACTCCGAAAGCATCAGATAACCATGCTTCTTCACCAACGCCTGCCCCCTCTCGCCCAACATGAAATCGACAAACGTTTTGGCAGTCCCAGCGGGTTCACCATTGGTCAGGAGATACAACGGACGCGACAAAGGATACCTCTTGCTCGAGATCGCCTCCGCCGTCGGCTCCACCACCTCGCCTGCCTCCGTCTTGATCCCCAAGGCAAAAATTTTCTCGTTGTCCACCCAGGTCGACGAGAGCTGGCTCACCGCCCCACGTGTCCCACCCACCTTGCTGCGCGCCTCTTCATTGCCGCCCACTTCGGGGAAATTGACCTGCGGTGCCTTCTTCGAATCGCCATACACCCAATGCGTAAACACCTCCCAAGTGCCCCGACCCGGCTCCTTGTTAAAAAACGCAATCCGCCGGTCCGCCCCGCCAAGCTCCTTCCAGTTCGTGATCCGTCCCTCATAAATGCCCGCTGCCTGCTCTTTGGTGATCGACTTCACCCCACCTTCCCAAACATCCGCCGAAACAATCATCGCCACCGCATCTTCGCCCACGTGGATGGATTTGAAGTCGCACTTCGGAAACTTCGCCTTGTCCTCATCCTTCACCGGCTTCGAGGCCATCCCAATCTGCACCAGCCCCTCTCCCAGCATGGAAATTCCTCCCGAGCTTCCTCCCTGGGTATCGATCTGAATATCCAAACCCTGCTCTTTCCTCAGCGCCTCCGCCGCTTCAGCCGCCGGCAAATTCACTGTCGTCGACCCATTGATTTTCAGAGTCTCCGCCTGCGCTGCCGCACCGACCGCCAAGCCCATCATCAACATCAAATGCAGGAAATTCTTTGTCATACATGCGCATTCACGCATATTCGCAAAAACCTCGCAAGTCAAATTCTCGCCACCCATTTCCATCCAACATGAATCGCCTCATCGCCCCGCTTGCACTTCTTTGCCTCGTCACTTCCCTGGCTCAGGCCGAAATCAAATCCATCTCCCCTGCCGACGCCAAAGCCCTCATTGAAAACCCCGACCCCTCCCAACGCCCGCATGTCATCGACACCCGCGGCGGTTACAAAGACTACTTCCGGGCTCACCTCCCCAACGCCCACCACCTCAATTTCGATACCCTTCGCGGCACTGATCACGGCGTTCCCGTGCAATACCTCCCCGACGACCTCACCCAAATCCTCCTCACCCGCGCCGGAGTCGACAAAACCCGCCCCCATCTCCTTTATGCCGATGGTGCCGCCCTTCCCAACGACGAAATCCTCAGCGCCACCATGGTTGCTTATGTCCTCGAAAAGTTTGGCGTCAATGACATCCTCATTCTCGACGGCGGCCTCAGCGCCTGGAAAGCCGCCGGATACGCCACCACCCAAGAGTATCCCGACACCAAATCCGGCAACCTTTCCACCGCTTCTCCCCTGCCCATCTCCCTCTCCGTCGACGAGGTTCTCAAGCTCAAAGACCAGCCCGGTCATGTGCTTGTCGACGCCCGTCCCATCAATGAATACCTTGGCAAAGACGACGTTTGGCTTCGCAAAGGCCACATCCCCGGAGCCATCAGCTTTCACTGGGCCAAACTCATGGCGGCTGACAACACCCACCAATTCAAACCCTTCGACAGCGTCAAAGCGGAACTCACCGCCGCCGGTCTCACCCCCGACAAAAACATCCTCGTCTACTGCGGCACCTCACGCGAGGGCAGCCTGCTACGGTTTTATCTCAAACATGTCGCCGGTTATCCCCATGTCCGACTCTACGAAGGCTCCTGGAAAGAATACGCGTCGCTCAAACAACACCCCGTCGAAACCAAAGCGAACGAGCCCAAATAGCCCTCCAAAGCGCCCCCCATTGACGTCACGCGAGAATTCCCGTATTCTTGGTGCATGAAAACCGCGCTCGCCATGGTTCTCGCGATCCTGTCCCAGGCGCTTCCCTTGTCGGCTGAAGAGAATCAAAACCCCGTCGAACCAAGCCGCTTCGACATCAGCACCCTCTCCGGCGAAATTTACAAAAACAGCCGCCTCATCAAAGTCACCCCGGCCGACCTCACCGTCATGCACGACGCAGGCGTTGCAAAAATAGGCTTCGAAAATCTCAATCCCACCTGGCAGCAAAAGTTCGGTTACGACCCCGCCAAAGCCGATGCCTATCGCGAAAAAATCGCCATCCAAAACCGCGAAGCCGAAGACCGTCGCCAGCAGCTTTCCCTCCAGCGCGAGCGCACCGAGCGCCTCGCCATCGCCAAAATTGAAGCCGAAGAACGTCGCCTCGCCGCCCAGAGCAAAGACCCCGCTCCACTCGCGCCACTGCCCGGTGAAGAAAACCGCCCGCTCCTTCCGGCTCCCACCACCACGGTCGAAATCATCCCTTCCGCCCCACCCCTTGGAGCTGTGCATGATCCCGGCATCAGCACTCGAAACAGCAGCAGCCGCAGGTGGCGTTCCGGCGACGGCATTTACAGCGTCGACGGCTATTATCCCCCGTTCATTTGGAGTTCCCCTTCCCGCCCTTGGTCTCCTCACTACCATCCCCATCACCACCATCATCACCCGCATCATCACAGCGGTTCCTTCATAAGCCCGCCCATCATTCGCATCACCCGCTGAGTTTCCAACTCTGACCTACAAAAACGGAATGAACAGCCGCGCCAGGCCGTTCCGCAGTCGCACCAACACCGGCGCCTCATCCAGCATTTTCTGGGTAATCCTCACACTGCATTCAAGACTCTCCTGAAACCTTGCGCCAAGATCGCGCGCCAGCATGTCGTCAAAGCAGGCGAGGTTGAATTCGTAGTTGAGGTGCAGACTGCGTGAATCCCAGTTGGTCGACCCGATCAATGACCACGCCCCATCGACCACCATGAATTTGCTGTGGTCAAAATGACCCGTTGCCTCAAACATCTGCACCCCATGCCGCAGCAGTTCCGGATACAGCGTGTGCGATGCCCATTGCACAAACCCAATATTGTTCTTGCTCGGCGTGATGACACTCACCCGCACCCCTCTTAAGGACGCCAACGTGAGCGCCCAGGTCAGCCGCGTATTCGGCAGGAAATACGGCGTCATGATTTGGATCTCCTCCTTCGCAGCACCAATCGCCGCCAGCATGGTGCGGATCAACACATCCGCGTCCTCATCCGGACCATCCGGCAATCCAATCGCCGCCACCTCGCCTACCGGTTCCAATGCCGGATACCATTTTTCGCCCGACAGCACCTCCTTCGCACAGAATGCCCAGTCCTCGGCAAACACCCGCTGCAACTGCCGCACCACCGGCCCTTCCACCTGAAAATGCATGTCCTGCACCGGATGCGACGGATTCGCCGCCAGCATGTTGCCCTGGCGAATGTTCATCCCGCCCGTGAATCCAACCTTGCCATCCACCACCAGAATCTTGCGATGGTTGCGCAGGTTCATGGTGAGAATGCGCAGCACAAACCGCAGTGGCATGTAACGCTTCGCAAACACCCCGCGCTTGCGCAGAATTCGCGTCACCGGAGGAAACGAATAACGCGTCCCCGCATCATCCACCAACACCCGCACCTCCACGCCCCGCTCATGCGCTTTCGACAGTTCCTCCACAAATTCTGCGCCGATCCCCTTCGCCTCAAAAATGTAACTGCACAGACTTACCGAAGTCTCCGCCGCACGGATCGCATCCAGCATCGCAAACATCGCTTCATCGCCATTGCGTAGCGACGTCACCCGGTTGCCAACGGTAAATCCAAAGCGCGAGATCCGCCCCAAAGTCGCTGCCAGTCCCCGCATCTGCGTCAGTTCCGGAGCCATCTCCCATGGATTCACCGGACACGCCGCCCCCACGTCGCCCTTACCCATTTCGGCCTCCAGATGATAACGTTTCCCCCAACGCTGCAAACTGTTGATGCCAAACAGCACATAAAAAATCGCGCCCACCACCGGCACAAAACAAATGATCACCGCCCAGAACGCGGCTGACCGCGCATCGCGATGCCGCAGCAGCACATGCCCAAACGCCACCGCCACCAGGCTGACCGCCATCGCGATCACCAGCCAATGCCATACATGTTGTAAAATCGGCCAAACTTCCGCCAAAGTCATACTTGGATCCACCTTCGCCATCGACAAGACAACCGCAAGGCGAAACACAAATGACAGCACCGTCACCACTCCCCCCTCCCGCCTTCCCAAAACTCATTGCACATCGCCCGTCCCCCGACTAACTCTCTGGCCCCATGAACCGTCTCGACCAACGCTTCGCCGACCTGCGCGCCTCCGGCAAATCCGCCTTCATCGCCTACATCGCCGCCGGTGATCCCACGCTCGAACGCACCCGCGAGATCGTCCTCACCCTCGAAAAATGCGGGGCCGACATCATCGAACTCGGCCTCCCCTTCAGCGACCCGCTCGCCGACGGCATCGTCAACCAAATGGCCGCCGACCGCGCCCTGCGCTCCGGCACCACCACCGCCAAAGTCCTCTCGTTCATCAAAGAGCTCCGCCAGGAAACCCAAATTCCCCTGGTTCTCTTCACCTACCTCAACCCCGTCTACACCTACGGTTTCGAGCGCTTCCATCAAGACGCCGCCGCCGCCGGAGTCGATGGCATCCTGCTCCTCGACCTTCCTCCCGACGAAGCTTCGCTCAACCTCGAAACCACCCTCGGCCCCAACTCCGTCGAACACCCACGTCCGGCCACCATCCGCCTCATCGCCCCCACCACCCCCGCCGAACGCATCCAGCTCATCGCCTCCAAAGCCGAGGGATTCATCTACTACGTCTCCCGCGAAGGCGTCACCGGCGCCCAGACCAGCCTCGCCACCGGCATCCAGGAGCAGGTCAAACTCATCCAGTCCGCAGGCAGCGTTCCCGTCGCCGTCGGATTCGGCATCTCCACGCCCGAACAGGCCCGCACCGTCGCCACCATGGCCGATGGAGTGGTCGTCGGCAGTGCCATCGTCAAGCTCATCGAACAACACGGCCACGCAGAAGATCTCGCCGCAAAACTCACCGCTTTCGTAAAGCCTCTTGTAGACGCCGTGAAATCCGCTTAACTTCACCGCCCTCCACACCCATGGCCTCCACACTCTCATTCTGGAAAATGAACGGCGCGGGCAATGACTTCGTCATGCTCGACAACCGCAACCTCGCGCTCAACCTCGACCGCGACGCCATCGCCAAACTCTGCGACCGCCATCGCGGCATCGGAGCCGACGGACTCCTCGCCGTCGAACCCGCCCAAGCCACCGGCGACTTCCGCATGCGTTATTACAATGCCGATGGAGGCGAAGCCGAAATGTGCGGCAACGGCGCCCGCTGCTTCGCCCGTTTCGTCAATCATCTCCACGACAACTCCCTCGAACACGTCAGCTTCGAGACCCAGGCCGGCATCATCTCCGGCGAATTTCTCGAAGACCAGGTGCGCATCAACATGAGCACCCCGCACGACCTCAAACTTCACCAGGAGCTCATCGTCGAAGGCCTGCCGCTCATCGTCCACAGCGTCAACACCGGCGTTCCCCATGCCGTCGTCCTCGTCGAAGACCTCGACCACACGGATGTCAATCGCCTCGGTGCCGCCCTCCGCTACCACGAAGCCTTCGCCCCCAAAGGCACCAACGCCAACTTCGTTCAGGTCATCGAACCCGGCTACATCCGCATCCGCACCTATGAACGCGGCGTCGAGGACGAAACCCTCGCCTGCGGCACCGGCATGGTCGCCTGCGCCCTCATCCATCACGAACTCATCGGAGCCGAATCCCCCGTCTCCGTCCTCGTCAAAGGCGGCGACACCTTGCTCATCGGCTTCGAAAAAATCGATGGCATCTACCACGACGTCACCCTTCACGGCCCCGCCGACTTCGTCTTCAACGGCGACGTCACCATTTAACCCATTCATTCATCCCAGACACCCCACCCATCATGTTCGCCGGAACCCACACCGCCATCGTCACCCCCTTCAAAGACGGACAGCTCGACGAAGCCGCCCTGCAAAAGCTCGTCGACTTCCAGTTCCAAAGCGGCGTGCAAGGCATCGTCCCCTGCGGCACCACCGGCGAATCCCCCACGCTCGACTACGACGAACATGAACGCGTGATCCAGCTCTGCGTCGAGTTCGCCCGCGGTCGCGGCATCGTCATGGCCGGCACCGGCAGCAACTCCACCGCCGAAGCCATCGAAATGACCCAGGAAGCCGAAGCCGCCGGAGCCAATGCCATCCTGCAAGTCGCCCCTTATTACAACAAACCCACCCCCGAGGGCCTGTTCCGCCACTTCAAAGCCATCGCCGCCGCCACCAAACTGCCCATCATGCTCTACAGCATCCCCGGCCGTTGCGGCATCGAAATCCCCATCGAGACCATCCAGCGCCTCGTCGCCGAATGTCCCAACATCGTCGCCATCAAAGAAGCCGGTGGCAGCCTTGACCGCGTCAGCGCCATCAAACAAAACCTGCCCGCCAGTTTCGAAGTCCTCTCCGGCGACGACTCCCTCACCCTGCCCTTCATCAGCGTCGGCGCTGTCGGTGTCGTCAGCGTTGCAGCGAACGTGATCCCACGCGAAATGACCCATCTCGTCCAGGCCGCCCTGCAAGGCAAATGGAACGAAGCCCAGGCCGTCCACGCCAGGTTCAACCCGCTCTTCAGCGCCTTTCTCAAACTCGCCACCAACCCCATCCCGATCAAAACCGCGATGGGACTCAAAGGTCTGTGCGAACCTGAACTGCGCCTGCCCCTCTGCGAGATGACCGACGCCCAAACGGCCGAGCTGAAAGCCGTCATGGAAAAACTACGGCTTCTTTAAAAACAGCCGGCGCACCGACTCCTTCACATCAAAGTGGTATTTGAACCAGCGGATCTCATCCAGCCGGGCCTCCACCTCATCTGGTGATCCACTCTCGCGCGTCGGACAAATCCCCAGCACTTCAAAAAGCTCCATCTCCATGCCGAACTTGTCCGCATAGCCCCGATTGTAGACTCCCACCACCAGCAACGGCTGCTCAGACGGGATGCCCTTCAGGTCGCCCGGGATCTGCAACCCCAGCCGCCTTTCGCCCGACGTCGAATTCAGCACCCGCGCCTCCACCACCCAGCGCGCATGGTCCCGACGCTCAAACACCCGCGTCATGCTGTTCAGATCCTCGTGTTTCCCAATGCGCACCCGGTAGTCATCGAACTGCACCAGCTTCACCGCAAAACCCTTCTCTGGAATGTCCCTCACCCGTTGATCGGGATGCCCGGTCATCGTCCGTTCCACCAAGGCCCGCGCTTCCCCTTCCTTCAAAGTGATCCCCTCCGGCGGATGGATCGAACGCCAGCCATACGCCCCCAGTGCCCCCACCACGGAAAGACCACACAGAGCCGACATCACCCAAGCCGCACGCGCTGACCAACGCCAACCATGCGCCCTCCACGCCCCCGCCCTCGCCACCAAACGCCGCGGCACGGGCTGTCTCCAACCCGGCACTTTCGCCCATAACCAGTCGAGTCCCTGAGAAGACGTTACCAAAACCCGCTCCCAAGCCCCGCACCAGATGAGAAACAACAGCCAGTCGCCCGCCGTCTGGAATCGGTCCGTTGCCACATTCCCCGACATCGCCGCCAGCAGCAAAAACGAAACCGCCGTGGCCACCACCAGCCACCATCCCACCCGCTGCCGCCGCGATGCCAAAATCAAAACGATCAACGACCCCGCTGCGAGGCTTTGAACCGACGGCAAGTGATCCACGTGATGCAACAACAACAACGCCAGTGCCGCAGGCAACGCGGGCAACCAAAACTTGCGTCTCACACACTGACCCAGCGCCACCAGCACGATCAACCATCGCGTCAGCCACTGCCACACCGGATTGGTCCTTGGCGTGTATTCCGCCGCCCGCACAAACGCCTCCGACAACTGCTTCACATATCGCACCGGATGCTCCGTCACCAGCGCCACATACTTCTGCATGAAATAGTTGTAACGCCGCCCCGTCGTTCCCGGACCAAACCCATCCCTGCGCGCCTCATCATGGATATTGCTCGTCAGCCGCTTCTCCACCGGATGCGCCCCCCCATACAACAACTCCGACGTGTTCAGCGACTGCGTAAACGCCCCATACTTCACCTGCTGACGAAACATCCACGGCAAAAACAACGCACAAACCATCACACAAAACATCGCCGCGCACTTCGCCACCCGCCCCCAACCCCAACCCTGCCACCAACCAAACACCACAATCAGAATGGGATACAACGGCACCGTCAGCAAAAACACTCCCGACGCCAGATTGCCTAACCCCACCACCAAACCCGCCGCCGCCGCCGCGCCCACCGTCCGGCGACGCAACAATCTCCAAAACACCAGCAACCCCAACACCCCAAACGTCGCCCCCATGTTCTCCGTCAAAACCACCTGCGCCAGCGCCACCTGCATTGGACAAAACATCATCCAACTCGCCACCGTAAAGGCGACAAAACGCGATCCCAAAATCCCCCCCAACACCAGCACCGTCGTCGCCGTCAACGCCTGCAACAAACAGTTCGTCATCAACGAAACCCAAATCCCCGAACCAAAAACCTGATGAAACAGCGACAAAAACAAACTGTAAAACGGCCGCTGCGTTCCAAACGACGAATCAAATCCCCGCCCATCCGCCAACGCCTCTGCCATCTCATGCCATCCCCCCGCATCACTCGCCGGCACCCCTCGGATCGACATCACCCCATCATTGTAATCCGATCCATGCAACTGCATTGCGCGCACCCCCAGACACAACACAAAAAACGCCGCCACCTTCATCCAAGGCGGCACCCTGCGCCATGATCGCGCCGCACCTTCCACCGGCACCCTCACCTCCCCACGCGTCAAAGCAAACCCCAACGCAAACGCCCCCGCCAGCAGCCACCACACCTTGTCTCTCACCTCCACCGGCAGTTGTAACGAATACCTTCGACCATTTACCCGTGGATCCGATCCGTCCATCGGCGAAAAACGCAGCTGCGACCCCTTCAGTCGATACCACCCCGGCCCCCGGTCCAGTTCACTTCCCCGCCGCGCCTTGCTTCCCGTTGGTTTGCCGTTCTCCAGCAACACCCCCGCCCTTTCCTCTGCGGGTGTGAACTCACGCTTCCCCAAACTCCACATCCACAGTCCCCCTCTTTCCCGCATATTCTGCGGCGAGATCTCCCGTTCCTCCATCAATCCCCAGCCGCTGTATTTTTGCATGATCGCCGCCAGCAACCCCAACAAAGCCACCAATAACACCAGCCGACCCACCACTCTCCGCACTTGGAGCGGCTTCGTAGCACTTTGATCACACACTGATTCCATCGCAAAACTTCAAACAGCATAGGGGAAGTCCCCCCTTGCGCCAATTAAAAACGTTGATTACATCGCCCTGTCTTATGAGTCAAACCCGCATCCTCGTCACCGGAGCCAAAGGCCGCATGGGCCAGGCCGTCATCGCCGCCGTCGAAAACAACCCCGACACCGTCATCGGTGCCGTCATTGACGTGGGCGACTCCCTCGAAGAGGCCCTCGCCCAAAGCGACATCGTCATCGACTTCACCGCCCATCACTTCAGCCCCACCCTCGTAGCCGCCTGCCTCGCGACCAACAAACCCCTCGTCATGGGCACCACCGGGCATACCGACGCCGAACTCGCTCAAATCCGCACCGCCTCCCTGACCCTTCCCATCGTCCACGCCCCGAACTTCAGCGTCGGCGTCAACACCCTCTTCTGGCTCACCCGCCAGGCCGTCCGCATCCTCGGTGAACCCTTCGACCTCGAAGTCGTCGAAATGCACCACCGCCACAAAACTGACTCCCCCAGCGGCACTGCCCGCCGTCTTGTCGAAATCCTCTGCGAAGAAACCGAGGTCAGCTACGACACCGACACCCGCCACGGTCGTTTTGGCGACGTCGGAGCCCGCACCAAAAAAGAAATCGGCGTCCACGCCCTGCGCGGCGGCGATGTCGTCGGCGACCACACCGTCGTTTTTGCGAACACCGGCGAACGCGTCGAACTCACCCACAAAGCTTCCAGCCGCGACACCTTCGCCAACGGCTCCGCCCGCGCCGCCGTGTGGCTCGCCGGAAAACCTCCCGGCCTGTATGACATGCAGGACGTCTTGGGGCTGAAATAAAAGATAAGATAGCGAAAGATCGAGGATAAGGGCGAAAGGCCAAAAGAACCCATGGACGACTCCCTTCATCCCTCTTCCCTCTACATCGCTCTTGGTTCCAACCTAGGTGACCGCACGGAAAACCTGCGCCGCGCCGTCACCGCGATCTGCCAGCTCCCCGGCACCCACCTCATCGACGCCGCCCCCCTTTACGAAACCGATCCCGTCGACTGTCCCCCCGATTCGCAACCGTTCTACAACAGCGTCATCGAAATCCGCACCACCATCGCCTTGGGCCAGTTGCTGCGTCTTCTCCGTGGCATCGAATCCCGCTTCGGTCGACGTCACGATCACGGACACAACGCCCCCCGCACCATCGATCTCGACATCCTCTGCTCCGGCGAACTCGTCCTCAACACCCCCGAGCTCACCATCCCCCATCCGCGGATGACCCAACGCGCCTTCGTCCTCCAACCCCTCGCCGACCTCCATCCCGGCCTCATCCTCCCCGGCCACGACGACACTGTTTGTTCCCTTCTCGAAAACCTCACCACCACCGAATCCCCCCTCCTCCTCGTCGACACCCACTGGCTATAAAGCAAACGTAGAAGGTCCGTCCCGGGCCTTTCATCACAGCGCAAGGCTCGGGACGAGCCTTCTACTTTAGCCTTTAGCCTTTCGATCTCACCATTTGAGTTCCCGAGCCGGCAACCTCTTCTCATTTCGCGTCTCCTTCACGATCTGACCATCGGACAAATGCAGCACCCGGTCCGCCATTTCCGCCATCGACGCATTGTGCGTGATGATGATCGCCAAAGTCCCAATCTCGCGGTTGATCCGTTCAATCGCCTCCAGCACCGCAATCCCCGTCGTCACATCCAGCGCCCCCGTTGGTTCATCGCATAAAAGCACCTCCGGTCGCTTCGCAATCGCCCGCGCGATCGCCACCCGCTGCTGCTGCCCGCCTGACAGTTGCGACGGAAAATGATCCATCCGATCCCCCAGTCCCACCATCTCCAGCGCCTCCTCCGGTGTCATCGGATCACGCGCAATCTCCGTGATCAACGCCACATTCTCCCGCGCCGTCAGACTCGGAATCAAATTGTAAAACTGGAACACAAACCCCACACAATTGCGCCGGAACAACGTCAACACCCCCTCATCCGCATCCGTCAATTCCCAGCCCTTGTAACGCATCTGCCCCGTCGTTGGCACATCCAACCCACCCAAAATATTCAGCAAAGTGCTCTTGCCACTCCCCGATGCCCCCAGCAACACCACCAGCTCGCTGCTTGAGAAATTCACATCCACCCCGTTCAACGCCACCACCTCCACCTCGCCCGTCGGATACACCTTTCTCAAACCACGCGCCTCAAAAATCACCTCGCCAATGAGCGGTTGGGATTCAGCAACAGAAGACTTCACAGACATTCGCGCCCGCAACATGCCTCCCACATCGAACGTAGTCAATTCCCCACACCTGCATTAAACTTCCTTTACCGCACACTTCCGCATTCCGACTTCCCACCTCCGACTTCCCATGTCCTCCTCGACGCCCAAACACACCAACGCCCTCGCCAGCGAAAAATCCCCCTACCTTCAGCAGCACGCGCACAACCCCGTCAACTGGATGCCCTGGGGCGAAGCCGCCTTCAAAAAAGCCCGTGACGAAGACAAACCCATCCTCCTCTCCATCGGCTACTCCACCTGTCACTGGTGCCACGTCATGGAACGCGAATCCTTTGAAAACGAAGCCATCGCCGCCGTCCTCAACGAACATTTTATCAATGTCAAAGTCGACCGCGAAGAACGTCCCGACGTCGACCTCACCTACATGACTTATGTCCAGGCCGTCAATGGCAGCGGCGGCTGGCCCATGAATGTCTGGCTCACTCCGGAATTAAAACCCTTCTTTGGCGGCACCTATTTCCCCCCCGAAGACAAGGCTGGTCGCATGGGCTTCAAGCGCCTCAGCGAAGAAATCGCCCGCGTCTGGCGCGAAGACAAGGCCAACGTCATCGCCCGCAGCCATGAAACCGTCGAAAAACTCCAGGGCTACATCAACGACGAACAAAACGCCCACGACGCCTCCTTCGACACCGTCTCCAAAAAAGCCTACGACGACATCTCCGGTGCCTTCGACTACCACGAAGGCGGTTTCAGCACCGCCCCCAAATTCCCCCGACCCGTCACCCTCAACCTTCTCTGGCGTTTAAAAAGCCACCTCGCCCGCAAGGAAGAAACCAGCGGCGACGCCAACTGGGCCGAGGCCATGGCCAAAACCACCCTCACCAAAATGGCCCACGGCGGCATGCGCGACCACCTCGGCGGCGGCTTCCACCGTTATTCCGTCGACGGCTACTGGCACATCCCTCACTACGAAAAGATGCTCTACGATCAGGCGCAGCTCGCCGTCGCCTACCTCGAAGGTCATCAAATCACCGGTAGCCCCTTCTACGCCAGCATCGCCCGCTCCACCCTCGAATACTGCCAGCGCGACCTCGGCCATCCCGACGGTGGATACTACTCCGCCGAAGACGCCGACAGCTACCAAGACCACACCCTTACCGAGAAATCCGAAGGGGCTTATTACATCTGGACCGCCGCCGAAATCGACGAACTCCTCGGCAAACAGGAAGGCAGCATCTTCCGCTACGCCTACGGAGCCCGACGCGACGGCAACGCTCGTCCCGAAAGCGATCCTCAGGGCGAACTCAAAGGCACCAACACCCTCTTCCGCGCCTTCTCCGTCAAAAAAACCGCCGAATTCTTCAAACTCGAAGAACCCCAAATCGAAGACATCCTCACCCGCGGCCGCGCCACCCTCCTCGAAGCCCGCGGCAAACGTCCCCACCCCCATCTCGACGACAAAATCATCACCGCCTGGAACGGCATGATGCTCAGCGCCCTCGCCAAAGCCGCAAGCATCCTCAACGACCCGGCCTACCTCACCCGCGCCAAAAACTGCGCCACCTTCCTCAAACAAAACCTCAGCACCGACGGCAAAAACCTCCGCCGCAGCTGGCGCAACGGTCAGGCCGACGACCTCGCCTTCGCCCCCGACTACGCCCTTCTCATCCAGGGCCTCCTCGACCTCTACGAAGCCACCTTCGAACTCCCCTGGCTGCAATGGGCCGTCGACCTCCAGAACGAATTCGACACCAGCTACGGCGACCCCGAAAAAGGCGGCTATTACACCGTCAGCAAAAACATCCCCAACTCCGTCCTTCAGGTCAAAGAAGACTACGACGGCGCCGAACCCAGCCCCAACTCCATCGCCTCCCTCAACTTGTTGCGCCTCGCAAGCATGCTCGCCCGCGACTCCTATCGCGACACCGCCGCCAAAACCCTCAATCTCTTCGGTCAAAGCATGGAAAAAGCCCCCATCACCGTCCCTGCCATGGTCACCGCCCTCGACTACCAGCAGCACGGCAACATGGAAATCGTCTTTGCCGGCAACCTAGCCGACCCCACCATGCAAGACCTCGTCAAGGAAGTCCGCCAAAAATTCCTCCCCCACGCCGTCCTCCTCCACGCCGATGGCGGCGAATCCCAAGCCTTCCTGGCTCAAGCCAACGAAGCCATCGCCCACATGCAACCCGTCGGCGGCAAACCCTCCGTCTACGTCTGCAAAAACCACACCTGCCAGGCCCCCGTCACCACCGTTGAAGCCTTAAACAAAGCCCTGCAACTCGCCTGAAGAATCACTGGAGCGCCAATTGAGAGTGCCAACACTGGGAGTGCCGACGTGTCGTCGGCAAGAACCTTCCATTAGTCATCAAGCCGTCAAAATACTAATTATGGCCAGCACGTCCGTCCGGATTCCCGAACCGCTCCACTGTGCCATCAAGGATTCGACGTTTGGCGCTGCCGCACACCTCAACTGAATATGTGGACACCCTATCGCAAGTGGAAGCATTCTCTTATCTTCCCGCTCGTCGTCTTGGCGTGGCTCTTAATGAAAGGTGAGCCTGAGTTGTCTCCGCAGTGGTTTATCGGATTGGGTATTGCTGTAACGTTGGGAGTCGCCTACCTCGCCGAGGAGATTTGGTGGATATCCCAGCGCCAAGGACGACCTTGTGGGCATTGCGGCCAGAAGGTCCAGATGAAATCTCTCCGTGTGCACACCGCTTGTCCTCACTGCGACCAGCCACTTGAATAGTTTCCATGGAATTGATTGGTAGTCCGACGAAGCTCGCCGCGCCGAACAAGGTTTTATTGGGCAACCGCTGGGGTTGCTCTGTCGGTTATTCTCTCCACCAATCTAACCCGCCATCCCGTCTCGACGCTCACCCCGCCCCATCAGTGCCAGCGCTTGAACGTCAGGCCTCTTCCACGTTCACCCCCATATGAAAACCTATCGCTTTCTACTGTGGATACTGAGCTGGCTTGCGGGACATGCTTTGAGTGCGGAACTGCCGAATCTGAATGCGCTTACGCCTGACCTCACGGTTCCCAAGGTCACTCGTGAGGAGGCAGCAGCAGGACGCCGCGTGGAGGCGGTTACCACTGGCTGGGAGCAAACGCAGGTCAGGCACGCGCTCTATTTGCCGCGCGACTGGAAGCCGGGAACAAAATTGCCTGTGCTTGTGGAGTTTGCGGGGAATGGCGGTTTTCGGAACAAGCTGGGTGATGTCTCGGATGGGACGGTGGATGGCTGTGTGCTGGGCTACGGGCTGAGCGGAGGGGAGGGTTTCATTTGGGTATGTTTGCCTTTTGTTGAGATTGCCGCTGATGGGACCAAGCAAAACTGCACAACCTGGTGGGGAGAGGTGGCCGAGACCAGGCGATACTGCCTGGCGACGGTGCGCGACGTGTGCGCCCGCTATGGTGGCGATGTTTCGCGGGTGGTGCTCTGCGGCTTTTCACGCGGAGCGATTGCGTGCAATTACGTCGGTTTGCATGACGAGGAAATAGCGTCGCTGTGGCGGGCCTTTTTTTGCCACAGCCATTACGATGGGGTGCGCGTGTGGCCTTATCCCCATTCGGATGAGGCCGCCGCCATCAAACGACTTCAGAGGCTTGGAGGTCGCGAACAGTGGATTTCCCATGAAGGAACGATTCTCGCCGCGCAGAATTTTATCGAGCGCAGCGGCGTGCAGGCTCCGTTCACTTTCGTCCCGATTCCCTATGCCAATCACAGCGCCGCATGGGTGCTGCACAACATCCCGGAGCGCCAGCAAGCGCGCGACTGGCTGGCGCGCGTCATCCATTAACGGCTTTCCATACGTTGACACTTGCTTCCAGAGGGACTGACCACTTTCGCCGAAATCTCCATTTTTGAAGAATAACACCCGAATATCCGAGTTATTTTGCAGGGGAAATCGGATAGAACATCGATAAATCTTCAAAATTGAAGCATGTAGGGTGATCTTATCCTCCAAAACGTCATATTAACCGTCTGTTCTGCTAAACCTATGTCAGACATTGATCTCATAAACCACAGCCGTATAGGTCAATTTGGTCGGATTCCAGTATACCTTTGTCATGAAGATGGTTGCTGGCTTGGTCAACCAACCCGTGAACCGTCAAGCGTTGCCATCCGCAATGCCATTTGTATCGGAGGAGGCAGTGGTGAACATCCAGCCGCAGTATACAACGCCCCTTGGCACTGCGTTCAGGCATTCGTCTCACAAACTTTGGAAGTGAATCCAGAGGTTATTTTTTGCGAAGGACTCACCGAGGCCGAATGGAAGCATCGCTTCTATTCTGATTTCGAACCATACAAAGAGGATATGACTTTTCCGAGGTGGATGGCTGAATGTGTTGGGGAATTTCTTTTCTTTATGGTTCAAGACATTGATGAGAGAATCCAAGACTTACGCTTAGAGCATTCTGAGATCGTTCATCCTATTTACGAAATGATTTCGATTCCCTGGCATCCATATTCAGCCAGACCTGAATACTGGAAAATTCAGAAGCAGAACAAGTCGCTCCATCCAACGGCGGGTAACGCTCCTGTTTGAATTCGGGCTTCCTTCCCCGCCGTGGATGAGCTAAACGTTAGTGCAGGAAATTGAAGAGCATGGACTACAAAGCAACCGTTGAAGCCTGGGCTTCTCCTGACTCCGTTGACTGGGTAACCGTTCGTGACGCGCTGGGCCAATACCTACGAACAGTCGTCGCGACATTCAGTATGCAGAACCCACAAGAGGAGGTGTATGGGATTTTGATCTCGCGTGGGCAGAACTGGGAGCTATCGACTTACCTTAACACCGAGAGGGGATACGCTAGCATGCCCGCTCGTTTCCGTCCCATGACGAGAAACAGCCCTGAGAGGACCGATGAAGAGATTCTGGCCATGCTGGGGCGATGGTATTTCGAGGCCTGGGAGTTTGATCTCTACGAGTTCAAGTGCGCTCACGAGGTTGGCGAAGTCAACGAAGCCAATTACGAGCTCTTTGATCGCCTGAGCGCCGTTGACTCGGTAGACCATGATGATCTGAGTAACCGATTTCTCCATGTGTGTGCTGGCTCCGTGGCAGCCTTGGAGCAGAGTCCCGAAATTCAGGTCCTGCGCAAGACCGCCGATTTCCAGATCCGTTTCTTTGACGCTAACTGTCACGAGTGGGAGACTGGCCCAATCATGGCTTCTGCACGGAAAGAGATAGACGAATCCCAAACGCACTAACAAGTCGCGTCGTGGAAGGGCTTTCAGCCCTCCATGCGCTCCGACGTCAGCAAAAGAAAAACAGCCTAATGCAACACATCTTAAACAACAAAGCCACGGCAATCCTGGTTCCCGCGATCGTCGGACTTGGGGGCGCGGCACTTTCTGTCCGGGCTTTCGAGCAGTATGGATGGAGCCTGTTTCTCGGCCTTCCCATCGTCGTCAGCTTTTTGGCCGCATTTGCTTGGAGTTATCGAAGGCAACGGACATTTGGCAGCGCTTACGGTGTATCGTGCTTGAGCATTCTGTCACTGGGTGGGCTGATCCTGATTTTCGCGCTGGATGGTTTGATTTGCCTGCTTATGGCTCTACCGCTCGCTCTCGTTCTGGCTTTGATTGGCGCCGCTTTGGGGCGGCTGGTTGGATCGGCAGTTGGCGGTGCAGCCGGTGCCACGGTCGCTTTGTTGCTATCACTCTCGTTTCCGTTTCTTGTCGGATTTGAGCACGCGACAACCTCCGCCCCCGTGATCCGCAAGGTTTCCACTTCAGTTCTCATCCATGGACGGATCGAAGATGTTTGGGACACTGTGATTGCTTTCCCCAAGATTACAGAAAAGCCGGGCATCATCTTCCGTCTTGGAATTGCTTATCCGATTGAGGCTCGCATCGAGGGCCACGGGGTTGGAGCGATTCGTTATTGCGTGTTTTCCACAGGAAGTTTCGTGGAGCCGATCACGGAGTGGGATGCTCCTCATCGTCTTTCCTTCGACGTAACTGAGAATCCCCCACCCATGAAGGAGCTTTCCATCTACAAGGATTTACACGCTCCGCATCTGCACGAACACATGGTTTCGGACAGGGGACAGTTTCGACTTTCTGAGCAGGGCGATCAGGTTCTGCTGGAAGGCACCACCTGGTATTCCCACAGCATTTCACCGGAGTTCTATTGGGGTTTGGTTTCCGATGAGATCATTCATCGCATCCATCTTCGAGTTCTGAATCACATCAAACACCACACTGAAAAGAACCACCAACCCTCAAGTTGACGCTCCTAAAGGACCGCACCTAAGGGACGGACCGCACCTAAGGGACGGACACTTTATTTCCGGACACTTTATTTCCGACTACGTCCTATTGACGCGAAACGGCGACAGCGAATGTCCCCTGACCCGGGCATCCCACACACTTTGAAGTTCGCACTACCAACCCCGTCCCTCACCAATTAGATTCCGAGAACATGGACATCACGGCTTTACCATTTAACCAATTCATAGGCGTCGAGCGAGCGACCGAGGAAGGACGGACGCTGGCATTGCCTGAAGGAGCCCGCTACACCAACCATCTTGGAACGGTTCACGCAAGTGCCCTGATGTCATTGGCCGAGGCTTCAAGCGGTGACGCGCTGATCAGAGCCTTGGGCGATTTGCCTATCCCGATTGTTCCCGTTGTCAGGCGGTTCGAGTGCAAGTTCCGGAAGCCAGCCAGAGGAAGACTGACAAGTTCCGCCAGTCTCAGTTATCAAGTGTGTTCCCACCTTCGACAGTCGATAGCCGCGAAGGGGAGAGCCACCGCGGAGATTGCCGTGGACATCCACGATGAGGCGGACACCCATGTTCTGTCTGCCGTGGTCGAGTGGTTTATCGCCAAGCACTAGCTATGAGAACTCAAAAGAACGATCCCCGCCAAACGAGGGCGAACCCATGTTGAATCTTGCCCTGCCGCGTGAGCCGCATCACCCAAGCGAAGCCCAATGACAGATCCTGACGCAGGAAAGATAACCCCGCCGTCGTAGTTACGGGCGAACGTCAACGAAGCTGGTGGCTTCTTTGAATCTCTGCAAAGCGCACTCTACGCCATGATGAGAAGCGAGGCGCGAGAATCAGCGCACATACTGCGTGCGGGTGTGAGCCCAAAAGGATTTAAGATTGATGAAGCGGACGAGGTCGGATAGGTTGAAAGAAATAGTTTTCATAAGCCGCCAGGTTCCGCCTGCCTAAGGTCCCTGACATGTTTGTAAACCCACCGTGTTCATGCCGATCCACGCCCCGCACCAGCCTCACCCCCGCGAAGCGGCTTCGTTCAACAAGGCTCATGCACTCAACCTTCAGTCGCTTGGGTTCCTTCGGCGAGTGATGCGCATCGTTGTGCCAAAGAAAATGCGACCAGCTCTTCTCATTTTATCCCTCTGCAATGCCCTGCTTCTGAATTCGTGTTCGGACACCAACAGCGGGAACGATCCGGGGGACGCTGAACCCTACTCAGGTGCTGATCACGAATCGATCGCGAGCTATTTTGGCGGGGTTCGGCCTGGCTCGCATTATTTCTATTTTCCAGATGACGGAACGGTCTTCATACTTAACCGCTCATCCGGCGAACATGATTGGACAGATTCGGAGGGGCTCTCCGGCTTCTTGACACGATCCGGGAGCGAACTCAAAGGATGGATCGTTTACACGACCGTCTACCATTCTTTCGAGACACCAGAAGACTTTGGGATCTTGCACAACTACCTGATGAAAAACCATTACAGCACCCAATCGCTCCCGAGCAATCCCCACCCACTAGCAACAGAAACGCGGGCACAACAAGGCGGCGCATCGAACGGGCTATAGCCCGTCCGATGGGCTTGAACGTTATGCCCCAAGCTGACATCATTGTTCTCGTTCTTGGCTGGAGCGCTCTTTTTGCATTCGGCCTCGCCTCGTTGGCCTTTGATGCTCTTTTTGCCAAGATCGGCGTGCGGACCGTCCGGTTGCTTTCGTTGGGTCGCATTCGCATGGATCCATCTTGCGGCAGTGAGTCGGTTCTGGCCACAACGTTCGGATTCATCTTCGCCGTTTTGATCATCCTTGGCATTTGTCATCTCTTTCAATCCCCGTGAGGACGGTTCATGCCTAAATCCCGTGTTGCCTGCTTCGAGACAAAGGCCACCAAGGTCAACGGTTGCTGACCAAATGATCGACTATTGCCCTCTTGACGTTAGACGGCGAACGGGAAGCGGCGGGGATGCTCGCCACGCTTTGACGTCCTGTGTCGCTTCCGCCCCATATTCGTTGGTCAGGGGTCTCAGTGGACGGTGACCATATTTTCCAGGGCGTCCACTGCATCGTGAACGTTGATTCTCGGTTTTGCGTCGGGTTTGCTGGCCCCATCGGCAGGAGGATCAAAATAAGCAATGTGCTGAACAACGAGGATTTCAATCGGTGCCGTGCGATGTTTGAAAAGCAGGCCACTTCCCTCGCCACCCGGGCCTGCACCAAGAAACACATGAAGCACCTGTCTTTCAGACTGTTCACGAAAACCGACGGGTTTCGCTTTTTTGTTCCCTGCCGATTGCATCTTCTTCTGGAGTTCGATACTGAAAGCTTCCTGAGATTTTCGTTTCTCACCGAATGCTTCACCTATTTTGAAGACGGAGATGGTATAACTGTATTCCGTAGCCTGACTGTCCCCGAAATGGTAGGCCGCCAAGGGTTGTCCGTAAGTATCTAGCCAGTGTGAAGAATGGTTTTCAATCCGAATGGGGAAAAGGTTGGCTGGCTTGTCAAAATGCAGCACGTCAGCCATCGACAGTTTGGGGTCGATGGTATAGCGGGGAGGATCGCAGGAACACAGGATTCCGCTGAGAAACAGGGCGATGAGTGTTCGAACGTTGGTTGGCATGTTTCCAAAAAAGGGGGGGGAAGTGCTTCTTTGAGACTATCTCAAGTAGTCAATACTTGGTGCGAAAATGCGCAACCATAAAAAAAACCGGCAGCCTTTGCGGGTGCCGGTTTTTGATGAAGTAGAAGCTGTGCCGTCGAGTTAAATCGAATCGGATTACAGGGCGGCGGTGAGCATGGTCTCGAGTTTGACGATGTCCTTGGCGAAGTTGCGGATGCCTTCGGCGGTTTTTTCGGTGGCCATGGCGTCTTCGTTGAGAGACCAACGGAAGGTTTTTTCGTCGTTGACGAGTTTTTCGATGCTGAGGCTCTTGGCGTTGGCGGCGTTGAGTTTTGGTTCGATGGGTTCATCAGCGGCCTGAAGTTCGCCGAGGAGACCGGGGCTGATGGTCAACAGGTCGCAGCCGGCGAGTTCGGTGATCTCGCCTTTGTTGCGGAAGCTGGCACCCATGACTTCGGTTTTGTAGTCGAAGTGTTTGTAATAGTTGTAGATCTCGGTGACGGAAAGCACGCCGGGGTCTTCCGCAGGGGTGTAGTCTTTGCCGGTGCTCTTCTTATACCAGTCGAGGATACGACCAACGAAAGGAGAGATGAGTTTGATGCCGCCTTCGGCGCAGGCAACGGCCTGGGCGAGGGAGAACAAAAGGGTGAGGTTGCAGTTGATGCCTTCTTTTTGAAGCACTTCAGCGGCTTTGATACCTTCCCAGGTGGAGGCGATTTTGATGAGGATGCGCTCGCGGGGAATGCCGGCTTTTTCGTAAAGACCGATGATGTGGCGGGCTTTGCTGATGTTGGCGTCGGTGTCGAAGGAAAGACGGGCGTCGACCTCGGTGGAAACGCGACCGGGAACGATTTTGAGGATCTCGATGCCGAAGTTCACCAGGATGGAGTCGGTGATGGCGTCAAGCAGCCCGGCACCGCTGAGGGAGGAGCCTTTGTGGTCGGCAATGGCCTTGTCGACGAGGGGCTTGTATTCGGCCTTTTGGGAGGCGGCGAGGATGAGGGAGGGATTGGTGGTGGCGTCCTGGGGTTTGTAGGCGCGCATGGCTTCGAAGTCGCCGGTGTCTGCCACCACGGTGGTGTGCTGCTTGAGTTGGTCGAGTTGGTTCATGACTTTACGATTAGGGGTGAGATGATAGGTCGGTTGTGGCAAAGGGGCAAGTGGCGAAATGGTGAGGGGATTTTTGATGTTGGGTTTGGTCTTGACCGTGGGGGAAGCCCACGTGAGGCTGAGCGATATGCCCCGGGTTTCTGATCTTCATGTTGTCGCGAACACTCCCCTGCCTGCACCGCAGGTGTTGAGTCGGGAAATTCCCCGCAGTGATGCGCATGCGGGATTTGTGGTGAAGTCGCGCGAGGAGATCGCCCGGGTGCTGGCGGGCGTGGATGAGCGGTTTTTGGTGATCGTGGGGCCTTGTTCGATCCATGATCTGAAGGCGGGTCGGGAATATGCGCAGCGTCTGGCGGGGTTGGCGGAGGAGGTGAAGGACCGGATGTTGCTGGTGATGAGGGTGTATTTTGAAAAACCGCGCACGACGGTGGGATGGAAGGGGTTGATCATGGATCCGCATCTGGATGGGACGAATGACATTCCGACCGGACTGCGCATGGCGCGGACGTTCTTGCGTGAGGTGCTGGAGCTGGGGTTGCCGACGGCGACGGAGATGCTGGACCCGATCACGCCGCAATTCATCGCGGATCTGACTTGCTGGAGTGCGATCGGGGCGCGGACGACGGAGTCTCAGACGCACCGTCAGATGGCGAGCGGGTTGTCGATGCCGGTGGGTTTCAAAAATGCGACGGCGGGTTCGGTGGTGGCGGCGATCAATGGCATCAAGGCGGCGATGCAGCCGCAGACATTTTTGGGGATCAATGAGGAAGGGCGGGCGAGCGTGGTGACAACGACGGGCAATGCGGCCAGTCATTTGATTTTACGAGGCGGCGATGAGGGGCCGAATTTTGATGAGGGGTCGGTGGGCCAGGCGCTGGCGGCGTTGCAGAAAAATGGACTGGCACCGAAGGTGATGATCGATGCGAGCCATGCGAACTGCGGCAAGGATTGCCGCAAGATGCCGGACACGTTCCGGGAGATCGTGAGGCAGCGGAAGGCAGGGGCGACGGGGATTATTGGGGCGATGCTGGAGAGCAACCTGGTGGCCGGGGCGCAGGCGATGGCAGAGTCGCGCGAGGCGTTGGTGTATGGACAGTCGATCACGGATCAGTGCATTGACTGGGAGACGACGGTGGCGTTGTTGCGGGAGGTTTGAGTTTGTGGAAAGTAGAAGGGCCGTCCCGGCCCTTTTGCTGTGAAATGAAAGGCTCGGGACGAGCCTTCTACTTTCTTAAAAATCGAGGAGGATCTCGGCTCGGCGGTTTTTTGAGCGACCGTCGGGGTTGTCGGTGCCGGCGGGGTTTACGGTGGGGAACAGAGGGTCAGCAGCACCGAAGCCCCCGGTTTCGACTTGGGCGAGGGGGCCCTGGAAGTCGAGGAGGGCTTGTTTGACGGCGGCGGCGCGTTTGTTGGAGAGGTTGAGATTGTAGCGGTCGCTGCCCATGGCGTCGGTGTAACCGCCGATTTTCAGTTTGCTGGCGGGGCTGGCTTTGAGAATGCCGGCGACGATTTCAAGCTGGCGTTTGGCGCGGGGATGAAGGATGTCGGAGTCGTATTCGAAATAAAGGGCGATGGATTCGCCGCCTTTGGGATTGCTGACGAGAGGGGTGTAAGGGACGCCGGCTTGAGGGGAGGATTTGGCGTTGTCCTCGAGGATTTTGGAAAGGTTGAGTCCGATGACGCGCCAGCCTTGTTGGGGAAGTTTTTCCATTTCGAGACCAAATTCGGTGCCTTCGCTGCTGAGTTTGGACTGCACCTTGGCGATGATCCAGCTGGTGGTGTCTGTGGCGACGGTGCTCATGAGAGGACGGTTGCGCTGGAGGCTGTATTGGCCGTCTTCAAACACGATGCAGAGGGCGGCGAGTTTGATGCTGGAGACGCGTTCTTCGTCGATGTGTTTGCGGGCGGTTTCGTAATCGGGCTTAAGAAGCGCGGTGACGAAGTCGGAGGCAAAGGTGAGGGAGTCGGGCTCTTCCGCTACGCTGATGAGAGGCATGGGGGCGGGTTTCATGCCTGGAGCGGGAGCAGAACCTGGTGTTGAGGTTGTGGGCGAAGCGGCGGGTGCGCTGGCGAGGGCGGGGGCGAGTTCTTTGGGAAGGGCGATGCCGGCGACTTTCCAGCCCATTTTGTCGTCCTTGATCACGTCGATCAGCAGACGGTGGGGAGAGGGGCTGTTGTCGCGATTAAGAAGGGGGATGGCGAGGCGCAGGGTGCTGCCGGTCTGGCCGATGATTTGAACTTGATCGGGTTTGGCGGGCAGGTAGCCGAGATCTTTGAGTTTGCGCAGGGTTTCGAGGACGGCGGGTTGCTGGGCAGGATCGCCAGCGGCAATGAGGGCGGCGGCTTCGGAGAGGTCGGGCGCACTCATGCTGCGCGCGAGTTGTTCTCCAAGATCGGCAGGACGGGCGAAACCGAAGGCGGGTTTGGCGGGAGGAGCAGGAGCCGGAGCGGGTGAGGGAGGAGCGGCCGGTTTGGGATCGGTGGATTTTGGAGCGACAGGCGCGGTGGCGACAGGAGTGCTTGGAGCGGAGGCAACGGCTGATGCTGCAGCTTTTTCTTCGATGCGTTTTTTCGTGAAGATGAAGAACACGGCAACGCTGGCAGCCAGGGCGGCGACGATGATGAGCAAGGGGGCAAGAGCGTTGCCGCGTGGGTTTTTGAGACCGGGGTGCTGACGAAGGGCGGGGAGCATAAGCATTTAATATTCCAGCACGATGGGCTATTGGTCTAGGGAAGCATGGGATGGCGTTGGCGTCAAAGATCAAGATGGGATCAGCCTCAATCCTGCGGGCGCGGCTGCATGGTGGCGGTGATGGTGCGGCGTTGTTGGTTGCGAAGGATGTCGAAGACGATGGAGCGACCGATGGGGGTGGCGCTGGCAACGATATACACTTCGTCAGGGTGTTCGAGGGGGTCGCCATTGAGGCCGATGATGACGTCGTCGGGGCGCAGCCCGGCGTTGGCGGCGGAGGATTGGGGGACGACTTCGTTGATGGTGACGCCGATGCGACCGGGGCTGACCTCGATCACGACTTCGTCCATGGTGATGCCGAGGAAGCCGGTGGGGACGGTTTTTTCTTTGATGATGGTGTCGAAGGCAACGCGTGCTTCGTTGGCGGGGATGGCGAATCCGACGCCCTGCCAGGTGTTGACTTGTGAGTTGCCGCTGCGGATGGAGAAGTTGATGCCGACGATTTCACCGTGGATGTCGACGAGCGGGCCGCCAGAGTTGCCGGGGTTGATGACGGTATCGGTTTGAAAAATGTTGCCGGTTTGGGCGCTGTTGCGGCGCGCGCTGATGATGCCCTGGGTGAAGGATCCGCTGAGACCGAAAGGGTTGCCGACAGCGAAGACAGTCTGACCGACTCTTACCTGATCGGAATTGGCGAATTTCAAAACGGGAAAGTTATGGTCGGCATCGACGATTTTGATGACGGCGATGTCGGCCTTTGGATTGGTGCCGATGAACTCGGCTTTGTAGCTTTTTTGGTCGTTGGTGGTGACGCGGATTTCGAGGGCGTTGGCGATAACGTGGTGATTGGTGAGAATGTGGCCTTCCTTGGTGATGATGACGCCGGAGCCGAGACTGGGGACGACTTCGAGGCGGCTGAAGAGGCTGTTGAGTCGTTCCTTTTGGAGGTTTTGGGTGTCGATGCTGACGACACAAGGAAGGGTCCGCTGGGCGAGCGCGGAAATTTCTTCATCAAGGCGGCTGAGGGCGGGAGTGGCGGTGCGGTTGGGTGGGGTCGGTAGCGATGGAGGGGTTGCTGGTGTCGATGTTGATGACGGCGCGGTGCTGTCGGGTTTTTTGTCGAGGAGGTCAAACAGGCCTTCGTTGGGCTGGCGGGTGCGCCATTGTTTGTAGAGCCAGCCAGCGAGGATGAAGAGAAGGAGCGCGAGGAAGATGCGGCGGACGTGGGACATGGAGGGGACGGTTGAGTTTGCTTACTGTAAGGTGGTGCGAACGGGGAGGGAGTCCAGCACGAAAGGACGGAGCAATGCGTGGTCGGGCTGGGTGAGGTTGGGATCTTGGATGAGGGTCCGGGTGGCGAGCTGTCGGGCGAGGGTGAGGAGCCGGGTGTCGGCGAGGAGTTCGTGGAATCGGAGGGGTGCCTGACCGCTTTGCATGCTGCCAAGGAGGTCGCCAGGGCCGCGTCGGCGCAGGTCTTCTTCGGCGATTTGGAATCCGTCGGAGGTTTGCTCGAGTATGGTGAGTTTCTGGCGGGCTTCTTCGTCGTTTTTATCGATGAGCAGGATGCAATAGGAGGTGTGGGTGCCGCGTCCGATGCGACCGCGGAGCTGATGGAGTTGGGCGAGGCCGAAGCGGGCGGCGTCATGGATGATCATGACGGTGGCGTTGGGGACGTCGACGCCGACTTCGATGACGGTGGTGGTGACGAGGGCCTGGATTTCGTTGTCACGAAACTTGCGCATGACGGTGTCCTTGGTTTCGGAATCGATGCGGCCGTGGAGGAGTCCGACGTGGTGTTTTTTGAGGCGTTTGCTCCAGGTGGCGTGTCCGGTGATGGCGGCGCTGGCGTCGAGTTTTTCGGATTCTTCGATGAGCGGATGGACGATGTAAGCCTGGCGGCCCTCGTCGAGTTGGGTTTTGAGGAAGGCGGTGATGTCCTTGAGTTTGGTGGAGTCGCGGACGGCCGTGATGATTTTGCCACGTTCGCGCGGGCGTTCGTCGATGGTGGAGACATCGAGGTCGCCGTAGAGCGTGAGGGTGAGCGTGCGCGGGATGGGGGTGGCGGTCATGACGAGCACATCGGGGATGGTGTCGCTTTGGGCGATGAGTCGGGCGCGCTGGGCGACGCCGAATTTGTGTTGTTCGTCGATGACGGCGAGGCTGAGTTGCGGAAGGCTGACGCGGTCGTAGAGAAGGGCGTGGGTGCCGATGAGAATGTGGGGAAGGTGTTCGGGGAGTTGGTCGTGGGTTTTTGGGGTGCACGTGGTGTCAGACGGGACAGACAGGATGTCTGTCTCACGCACCGGCAGAATGCCCGTGTTACGTTTATCGGCGGTGCGGAGGGACACACGGAGGCCGAGGGGGGTGAGCCAGCGTTGGGCGTTTTGATAGTGCTGCTCGGCAAGGATCTGGGTGGGAGCCATGAGGGCGGCTTGATGACCGGATTCGACGGCGACGAGCATGGCGGCGAGGGCAACGACGGTTTTGCCGCTGCCGACATCGCCGTGAAGGAGTCGGTTCATGGGGATGGGATCAGCCATGTCCTGGCGGATCTCGTTGAGACTGCGGAGCTGGGCGGCGGTGAGGTCGAAGGGGAGGTTTTGAAGGAAAGATTGAAGGAGGTTGCCGGGAGGTTTTTGGGGATTGCCGCTATGGAGCCGGTGTTGATGACGATGATGAAGCAGGCGCAGTTGGAGGAGATAAAACTCTTCGAGGGCGAGGTAACGTCGGGCCTGGGTGAGAGTGTCGAGGTCGGGGGGATGATGGAGGGTTTGAATGGCTTTGGCACGGGTGTAGCCGGAGAATTCGCCGGTGGCCTTCGGCGTGGGCAGGAGGTTGGGGAGGGCGGAGGGGTCGAGGTCTTGGAGGAGATGCCAGAGGGCGGTGCGCAGGGGTTTTTGTTTGAGGTTGCCGCGCAGTCGGTAGATGGGGACGATGCGACCGGTGTGGATGCGGGGCGCGGTGGGATCGGTGTCTTCTTCGAGGAGGATTTCGTAGTCGGGGTGGTCGATGATGAGACGGCTCTTTATCTCTTTGATTTTGCCGTAGACGATGAGGTTCATGTCGACGGCAAGGGCGCGTTGCATGAAGGGCATGCCGAACCAGCGGAGGGTCAATTGGTGCTGGCTGAAGCGGGCGCTTGCGGGAACCGTGGTGGCTTCGAACACGGCGCTGCGACCGAAGCGCAGGAGTCGGGTGCTGAGGATGCGCAGGTGATGGCAGACGGGGTTGGGGTCGGGATGAAAGCCGGTGAAGGTGAGCTGCCGGCGGTCTTCGTGCCGGGCGGGGAGAATGTGGAGGAGGTCGGCGGCGGTTTCGATGCCTTCGCGGATGAGAAGCGTGCGGGTGGGGGTGGGGATGACGAGGATTTCGCTGATGGGGGTTTGCAGATGGATGCTTGCGGCTTGTGGCATTGGCGGAATGGTGGCAGGATGTTGGGGTGATGTCATCTGCTTCTCCATCGACGGGTCTGCTTTTGGACGAGGTTTATTTGAACCATGATACGGGTGCGGGGCATCCGGAACGGGCGGATCGTTTGCGGGCGGTGGCGAAGGGTTTGAAGGGGGCGGGGCTGGTGGAGAGGACGGCAAAATTGACGCAAACCATGGCGGAGGAGGAGGCGATTTTGCGCTGTCATTCGCGCGAGTATCTGGAAATTGTGAAGCGGGATGGGGCGGCGGGGCGGTCGGATTTGAGGACGGGGGATACGGAGATTTCGGAGGCGTCGTTGGGGGTGGGGGCGCGGGCGGGGGGGGGGGGGGTGGGGGCGGTGGAGGAGGTGATGGCGGGGCAGTTGAGGAATGCGTTTTGTGCGGTGCGTCCGCCGGGTCATCATGCACGGCCTGAGCAGGGAATGGGGTTTTGTTTGTTCAACAATGTGGCGATTGGGGCGCGGTTTGCGCAGGCGAAGATGGGGGCGGAGAAGGTTTTTATTGTGGATTGGGATGGGCATCACGGGAACGGGACGCAGGATGTATTTTATGAGGATGGGTCGGTGCTGTTTTTTAGTGTGCACCAGGCGCCGTGGTATCCTTACACGGGCTGGGCGGAGGAGATGGGCGAAGGGAAGGGCAAGGGATTGACGATGAATGCGCCTTTGCCGGGAGGATCGGGGATGAAACAGATCGGGGCGATTTTGCGGGATCAGGTGTTGCCGGTGGCGGCGAAGTTCAAACCGGATTTGGTGATGATCTCGGCGGGGTTTGATTCGCGAGTGGATGATCCGCTGGGTCGGTTTACGCTGACCGATGAAGATTTTGCGGAGTTGACGCGGGAGCTGATGGGGTTTGCGGATTCGTATTGTGACGGAAGGGTGGTGTCGGTGCTGGAGGGTGGGTATAATGTGGAGGGTTTGACGAGTGCGGTGGTGGCGCATGTGGGGGCTTTAACGGGCGACAAGTGATTTTTATGAAGCAGGTATTTACGGACAGGGATTACACACGGGTGGGCTTTTTGAAGTCGGTTTTGGAGGGGGCCGGGATTGCTTGTTACATCCAGAATGAGCATACGAATTCGATGATGGCACATTCGTTGTTGCCGATGTTTTATCCGAAGTTGTGCGTCTTGAATGATGAGGATGTTCCGGCTGCGTTGGAGTTGGTCAGGGGTTTTGTGGGGGACAGTCGGGTGGTGGCAGATGAGTGGCAGTGCGTGAAATGTGGGGAGTCGGTTCCGGGGGAGTTTGGGAGTTGCTGGAAATGCGAGACGCTGCGGGATGAGGAGGTCGCGGGATGAATGTTGGGGATCGTTGTCGTCTGGATAAAGAGCATCTTTGGCATCCGTTCACGCCGATGCGGGAGTGGTGCGCGGAGGAGCATGAACCGCTGGCGCTGGTGCGAGGAGAGGGGTGCTGGTTGTGGGATCAGGAGGGGCGCAAGTATCTGGATGGGAATTCTTCAATCTGGACGAACATTCATGGGCATGGGCATCCTGTCATCAATGCGGCGATCAAGGAGCAGGTGGACCGGGTGGCGCACACGTCGTTTTTGGGGTTTACGCATGAACCGGCGATGGCTTTGGGGCGGGAACTGGCGGAGCTGGCGGGTTTGCCGAGGGTGTTTTTTTCGGATGATGGGTCAACGGCGATCGAGTGTGCGGTGCGCATGGCGTTGCAGTTCTGGCAGCAGAACGGCCGGCCGGAGAAATTGGGGATGGTGGGGTTTGATGCAGCATATCATGGCGACACGTTGGGGGCGGCGAGTTTGGGGGGGATTCCGTTGTTCAAGGGCGCAGCGAATCATTTTGGTTATGGGGTGCAGCGGGTGAAGGATTTGGAGGCGCTGAGAAGTTTGGGAGTGGATGTGGCGCGGGTGGCGGCGGTGATTGTGGAGCCGTTGATTCAAGGGTCGGCGGGGATGCGGTTGTGGCCGAAGGGGATGCTGAAAGAGCTGGAGACGTGGTGTCGGGAAAATGAGGTGTTTTTGATTTTGGATGAGGTGATGACGGGGTTTGGTCGAACCGGGACGATGTTTGCGTGTCAGCAGGAAGACGTGGTGCCGGATTTTTTGTGTCTGGCGAAGGGGCTGACCGGTGGGTATTTGCCCATGGCGGCGACGCTGACGACGGAGCGGGTGTTTGAGGGATTTTTAGGGGAGGGTCGGGCCTTTTATTATGGGCACAGTTACACCGCGAGTCAGTTGGGATGCGCGGCGTCGCTGGGGAGTCTGCGGGTGTTTCGCGAGGAGCGGGTGATGGAGGGCTTGGCGGCGAAGATGGAGGTGTTTGCGGGGCTGGTGGGAAGTTTGGGAGCGATGCCGCAGGTTTTGGAGGTGCGCCGATGTGGGATGATTGCGGGAATCGAGCTGCGGGATCAACCGCCGGGGACGGGGGCGCGGGTGTGTGTGGCGGCCAGGAAGTTTGGGTTGCTGACGAGGCCGGTGTTGAACACGCTGGTGTTGATGCCGCCGCTGTGTGTGACCCATGCAGAGATGGGTCAGATGGTGGAAGCGCTGAGGCTGGGGATTGAGGAGGTTTGTGGGTGAGAAAGTAGAAGGCCCGTCCCGGGACTTGGATTTGGATGAAAGGCTCGGGACGAGCCTTCTACTTTTGTAAGGGGACGTAGTGCTCGATGTAGCCGATCATCATTTCGTCGTAGGTTTGGGAGCCCCAGCGGACGGTTTGGGTGGGGTCGGGGTTGGCGGGATTGTTGGTGCTGTTGTCGAAGGCGGCGGTGATGGTCATGACGCTGCCTTTGGGAATGAACTTGGGCTGCTTGTAGGTGTATTGCAGCTGCCAGTTGAAGTCGTAATGAGGGATGTCTAGAAGGGTTTCCTTTTGCTGGTCGGGATAAGTGATGTCGTATTTAAAGGCGACGCCGCGGACGTGCATGTGAGGCATGTAGCCGGTGAGCATCATGTCGAACGGGGCGGGTTGTTGTTTGGTGACGACATGGCGGGGAGCGCCGGGGGGAATGTTGAGGCGGGGCTGGGCAACGGCGGCAATGTGGATTTCGTTTTGGGGAGGTTTGGTGGCGAATTTGAGACCGATCTTGATCTGATCTTCGGTAGCTTTGCCGTTGGGGGTGTAGTGGATCTGAAAGCTGAGGATGGCTCCGGCGGGGAGTTTTTTGGCGAAGCCATCGGGCAGGATGCGGCTGGCGTTGCCGGGGACATAAGCGGCCCAGAATCCGTCGGCACCTTCTCGGTGGTCGGTGACTTTGGTGCCTTTGGGATGGACGCGGACGATGACGTGATGGACGACGCTGGGGGCGGTGGGCTGGATTTCGTAGGCGCTGACCCAGCGGTCGGTGGGGAAGTCGGTGGTCACGATGGCGGTTTGGTAGGCCATGACGCCCTCTGCTTTGATTTGGAAGGGTTTGGGGATTTGCAGGATGGTGTCGGGCTGGCCAATGTTCCAGGTGGAGGCAAACTGGCGGGGGACGGGGGCCAGGTCGGGATCGCCGGCGGGGCGGTCGGAGGCGAGCCATTGGAGGAGGGTGGCTTTGTCGGCTTCGGGGAGCGCGCGGTCGTTGGCCCACAGCGTGGGGGTTGAGGTTTCGCCAGTCGGGTGATGGGCGAACCAGGGCGGCATGGCACCGCGGTCGACTTGTTTGCGGATCATGCCGGCGTTGTCGATGAGGTCGGCCATGGTTTCGAGGGGAAAGGGACCGAGTCCGTCTTTGCGGTGGCATTCAATGCAGTGGCTCTGCATCAGCCGGGCGATCTGGTTGTGGTAGGTGATCGTGGTGTTGGATGGGGCATTGGCGGGCAAGTCGAGGGCGCAGCCGGGGGCGGTGGTGGCGGCAATTTGCGGAGGTTGATGATTGAGGACGGAGTCGAGGGCGTTGCGGAGGTAGTGATTTCTGGGGTCGGCTTTGGTGTAGCCGAGTCCGTATTGGTCGTTGATGGCGCCGCGGTAGACGAGGGTGTTGGCGGGGTCGATAACGAAAGTTTCGGTGGTGGTGGTGGCGCGAAGTTGTTGGAGGAGGGACTGGTCGGGATCGTTTACGATGGGAGAGCGGAGGTTGTGCGCTTTGATGAACTGGGTGAGGTCTTCCTGGGTGTCGGTGGGGACGGTGTTGACGAGTCGGATGGTGAAGGGTTTGTCTGAGTAATCGGCTTCGATGCGGGCGATTTCGGGTCCGAGTTTATTGCTGATGGGACAGGTGGCACTGAAGAGGATGAGCAGGACGGAGTTCTTTTTTTGGGTGAGGGATTGCAGCGCGGGATGGGTGATGAGGTGGCCGATTTGGTGGTCGGCGGGTTTGAGGAGTTGGGGTTGTTCCTTGAGGGTGGTATCCTGGGTGAAGGTGGGATTGAGTGCAGGAGTAGGATTGGCGGGGCGATTTTTGCGGAATTGTTGAAGGGCGCGGACGGCTTCGGATTTGGTGAGGGTGCCGTCGTTGTTGAGGTCGAGTCGGCGGAGGATTTCGGCAGCGTTCATTTCGTCGCCGGAAAGGATGCCGTCCTGGTTGGTGTCGTAGGCGTTGAAGCGTTCCTCGGGGGTCTGGGCGGAGAGGTGGAGCTGCGACCAACTGGTGAGGATGGCGATGATGGCGAGAAATGGGAGGATGACTTTTTTGGTCATGGGTTTGAACGTGGGCGTGGGAATTGAAACCCGGGTGAAGGGGGTTGGTTGCGCGGGGGTGTGGAAAGTAGAAGGCTCGTCCCGAGCCTTGTGGTTATTTGAAAGGCCCGGGACGGGCCTTCTACTTTCGTAGAATCTATTCCATGGTCTCGACGCGGAGCCAGACGGGAGCTTCGCGGACGCTGTCGAAGGCGCTGATGGCGGCGATGGCTTCGCGCATGACTTTCAAGGGGGCGTCGTCGAGCATGAGGACGAGATGGGTGTGGTCGGCGCTGAGGTCTTCGGGCTGGACCACGCTGGAGATGCCGATGCCGCGGTCGCCGAAGAGGGTGGCGACTTTGCCGAGAACGCCCGGTTTGTCGTCGACGCTGAGGCGGACGTAATAGTGGCTGACCGTTTCGTCGATGGGCTTGCCTTTGCCGTAGAGTCCGTGAGGGACGAAGCCGCTGTGGCGGGCACCGAAAACGAGGGTGGCGGCGGCTTCAGCAAGGTCGCTGATGACGCTGGAGGAAGTGGGGTCCTGACCGGCACCTTTGCCGTAAAAGAGGGTTTCGCCAACGATGTCGCCGTTGACGAGCACGGCGTTGTAGGCACCACCGACGCTGGCGAGGATGTGGGATTTGGGGAGAAGCGAGGGCTGGGTGCGCACTTCGACGCGGCCTTCGGCATCGGCGCGGATGACGCTGAGAAGTTTGATGCCGTAGCCGAGTTTGTCGGCAAAGGCCATGTCGGCGAGGTGGATATTTTGGATGCCTTCGACGAGAACGTCCTCGGGTTTTACCCAATAGCCGTAGCTGAGGGAGGCGAGGATGATGGCTTTGTGGGCGGCGTCCCAGCCACTGACGTCGAGGGTGGGATCGGCTTCGGCGTAGCCGAGTTTTTGGGCTTCGTCGAGGGCTTCCTGGTAACTGATGCCCGCGTCGCGCATGCGGGTGAGGATGTAGTTGCAGGTGCCGTTGATGATGCCGTGGATGCTGCGGATGTGGTTGCCGACGAATCCTTCCTGAACGGTCTGAATGATGGGGATGCCTCCGGCGACGGCGGCTTCGAAATAGATGGGCGTGCGGTTGACTTCGGCAAGGGCGAAGAGTTCCTGGCCGCGTTCGGCGAGGAGGGCTTTGTTGCCGGTGACGACGGGTTTTTTGGCGTGGAGGGCGGCGCTGACAAGTTCGAAGGCGGTTTCGGTGCCGCCGATGAGTTCCACGATGACGTCGATTTTGGGATCGTTGACGAGGTCGCGCCAGTCGGTGGTGAGGATGGGTTCGGGGACTTCGCAATCGCGGGAGCGGGAGAGGTCGCGCACGGCCACTTTGCTGACGTGGAGCAGGCAGCCGGTGCGTTCGCGCAAGAGACCGGCATTTTTGGCAAGATTTTTGTAAACGCCAGCGCCGACGTTGCCGAGTCCGGCGAGACCGATTCGGACGATGCGATGGGTTTGAGTGGCGGGAGTCGGCATGATGGATGGAAGGGGTCACAACATGCACGGGGCGAGGGGGCTGGCAACCTTGTGGTTTGGGGAGTGGTGACTGTGCTGAGGCTATTTCCAGGGATCAGGAGGCTTGAGCAGCTAGAACACGAGTCCTCAAGATGCCATTCGCATTTGTCTCTTCATTGATGGGTGACAAACAACTGATAAACTTCCTCTTTAAAGTTGCGATCAGTGGACTGAGAGCATTTCACAATGTCATCATAGATCTTTTCATACAGAGCATTTCGATCTTCTAAACGTTCACGAGTGAATATTTCGCAGAACACGGCGATCTTGGCTGAACAAGAAATACAATCAGAATGACCGAGTCCCACCAAGTCAATTTCATCCAGGTATAGATTTAGATCTGCATCTGATACGTTATTGAACAAGGTATGGAGAATGACAAAATCGTCCAGTCCTGCACCACCCGACTTGAATGGATGTGGAGTGTGTTCTCTTCGTTGGTTTCTGATGCGTCTCAGGATGTCATCGGGGCTCATAGAGATAGGGAACGCTGGTTTAAGGCTTCAGTTTGAGGGCCCACGTGAGAAACGCTAGTTCGTCGGTGGTTTCTTCGATGATTTTATTGAGGGCGGTGCCGCTGCCGTGACCGGCGCTGGTTTCGATGCGGATGAGGACGGGAGGGCCGTCTTTGGCTTGATGTTCCTGCAAGGTGGCGGCGAATTTGAAGCTGTGGGCGGGGACAACGCGGTCGTCGTGGTCAGCGGTGGTGATGAGGGTGGTGGGATATTTGATGCCCGGCTTGAGGTTGTGAAGGGGGGAATAGGCGAGCAGGGCTTTGAACTCATCGGGGTTGTCGCTGGTGCCGTAGTCGTCGGCCCAGGCCCAGCCGATGGTAAATTGATGATAACGCAGCATGTCCATGACACCCACCGACGGGAGGGCGGCACCGAAGAGTTCGGGACGCTGAGTCATGCAGGCTCCGACCAGGAGTCCCCCGTTGCTGCCGCCCTGGATGGCGAGTTTGGCGGACTGGGTGTAGCCCTTTTCGACGAGCCATTCGGCCGCAGCGATGAAGTCGTCGAAGACGTTTTGTTTTTGGAGTTTCGTGCCGGCTCGATGCCAGTCGGCCCCGTATTCGCCGCCGCCACGGAGGTTGGCCGTAACGTGGATGCCGCCCATTTCTAGCCACAGGGCGCGGCTGACCGAGAAGCCGGGAGTAAGGCTGATGTTAAATCCGCCGTAGCCGTAGAGGACGGTGGGATGGGTGCCGTCGAGTTTGATGTCTTTGCGGCGGGTGATGAATAGGGGGATTGGGGTGCCGTCTTTGCTGGGGACGAAGACTTGCTCGGTGGTGTAAGGGTCGCTGTCGAATTGGATGCCGGACTTGCGGTAGAGGGTGCTGGTATTGGTGGTGAGGTCGTGGCGATAGGTGACGGCAGGGGTGGTGAAGCTGGTGTAAACGTAGAAGGTCTCGGTGTCGTCGCGGCGACCGCCGAAGCCATAAACAGAGCCTATGCCGGGAAGAGGAATTTCGTGTTTGAGTTTGCCTTCGAGGTCACGGGCCTGGATGAGGGAGTGGGCGTGGTGGAGGTAGTCGCAGATGAACTGCCCGCCGACGAGCGAGACGCTTTCGAGTTTGTCTTCTGACTGGGGAATGATTTCGCGCCAGTTTTTCGGGTCGGGCCTGGTGATGTCGATGGCGATGACGCGGTAGCGCGGGGCGTCTTTGTTGGTATGGAAATAGAAAACGGGACCGAGGTTGTCGATGAAGCTGTAGTCGGCTTCGAAGCTGTCGATGAGGGGCACGACGGGGGCGTTCGGAATGGTGAGGTCTTGGTAGTAGAGGCGATTTTTTGGATCGGAGCCGAGACTGATGTGGATGATGAGGTAGCGTCCATCGTCGGTGACGTGGGGACTTAGGCCCCAATCAGGTTGATCGGGGCGTTCGTAGACAAGGCGATCCTTTTCCTGGGAGTCGCCCAACTGATGAAAATGAAGGCGTTTGTTTTTGTTTTGCTGGGTGAGGGCGGCACCGGGAGGCGGTTCGGGAAAGCGCGAATAATAAAAGCCGCTGCCGTCCTTTACCCAGGAGGGTCGACTGAATTTGATCCACTGGAGTTTGTCGGGGAGGTCGGCTCCGGTGAGGATGTTTTTGACACGGAATTCCTGCCAGTCGCTGCCGGCTTTGGAGATACTGTAGGCGAGCAGGGTGGCCTCTTCGTTGGGGGTCCAACTGCTGAGGGAGATGCTGTTGTCGGGAGAGAGCTGGTTGGGATCGAGGAGGAGGCGGGGTTCGGCTTGCAGATCTTCAGTGACGTAGAGGACGCTGTGATTTTGCAGGCCGGTGTTGCGGGTGAAGAAGTAGCGGCTGCCGCGTTTCATGGGCATGCCGAACCGCTCGTAGTTCCAGAGTTTTTCGAGCCGCTGGCGGATGACGGGGCGCGCAGGGATTTCTTGGAGGAAGGAGTGGGTCAGCTGGTTTTGTTGCTGCACCCAGGCTTTGGTGGCTTCCGAGTTGTCGTCTTCGAGCCAGCGATAGGGGTCGGGAATGGAGGTGCCGTGATAGGTGTCGACGGTGTCGTGTTTTTCAGTGGGAGGATAGTTGGGCGATTGGGCGGAGGTCGCACTGGAGGATGAAATAAGGAGCATGAGAAGAAGTGGACGCATGGGACGAGTGAGGACGATGTGCGTTGGCGACTTTTGAATAGGGAGATGGAGTAACGCGATGAATTAGAAGGGTTTATGCTAGATATTTTGTCGCCGTAATGTTTTTTTCTTGTCATTTGGCCACGGTGTTTGTTTGATCATAGGAATGCGGGTTTTGCAAATAATGACTTTAATGGCGATGATGACCGGAGCGGTTGTCGCGCAGGAGGAGCGTTCATTTGCAGCGATGGAGGCGGCGGTGATGGCGTCTTCAGTAAACACGGCGATCATTTCGATGCCTCTTGAGCAGGCAGGCGACATGGGCGGGTTACGGCTGGTTTCGATGCTGGGCGGATTGGCGGCCTTGGGATTTACCTTCTATCAGGCGCTGGGGCGTCGGCCGAGCTCCGCACGTCGTTGATCATCAGTTGCCAGCTTTCAACACCACGCCAGACCTGGCGTTGAAGTTTGAAGATAACGTCCCAAGGAGCAGCTGGAGGATTTGACCATTCGGCGTTGAACCACATGGCGGAGCGGATTTCGCCGCCCTGACTGAGAATCAGTTTCCAGTGTTTTTCCTTGATGACGTTGCCGGGAAGATCGGGATCGACGTGCCGGGCGAGGAAAATGGGCTCGGGGTTGCCCATGCCGTAGGGTTCGAGGCGCGCGTAGCTGGCGAGAAATTCGGGGGTGAGGTCGGAGAACTGGACTTCGGCGTCGAGATGGACTTTGGGTAAAAGTTCGTCTCCGCTGATCTGGGATTGGATGGCGGTGGACATGCCGGCGCGGAAGGCTTCGAGGTTTTCCTCGCGCAAGGAAACACCGGCGGCCATGGCGTGACCACCCCCTTTTTCGATGAGGGGTCGGCAGGCATGAAGGGCATCGACGAGTGAAATGCCGGGAACACTGCGACCGGAGCCTTTGCCCATGCCGTCTTCGTCGAAGGCAATGACGATGGTCGGGCGATGGTGGTCGCGCATGAGTCGGGAGGCGACAATGCCAACGACGCCAGGATGCCAGTTGCGGGAGCCGATGATGAGGGCGGGACCGTCGAGGAGTTGGGGATTTTCGGCGATCATGGCGACGGCTTCGCGCTGGGCGGAGGCTTCGATGTCCTGGCGTTCGCGATTGCTGGTGTCGAGGTGCTGGGCGTGCAGGCGGGCGGTGGTGGTGTCGTCGCAGAGCAGCAGGTCAAGGGCAGTTTGGGCGGTTTCGAGTCGGCCCACCGCATTGAGGCGGGGACCGAGTCGGAAGCTGATGTGCTGGGTTTGCACATGTCCGTCCATGCCGGAGATGGATTTGAGGGCGCGCAAACCGGGGCGGGGGGTGGCGCTGAGTCGTTCAAGGCCACGGTGGACGAGGATGCGGTTTTCTTCGTGGAGAGGGACGAGGTCGGCAACGGTGCCGAGGGCGACGAGATCAAGATGGTCGCGGAGATCGAAGTGCTCGGGACGCTGACGTTTGAGCAAGGCGTGGGCGAGTTTGAAAACAAGGCCGACGGTGCAGAAGTAGTCGTTTTCGCCGGTGATCTTTGGATTGACGAGGGAGATGCAGGGAGGGTGTTTGGCGCCGGGCTCGTGGTGGTCGACGATGACGCAGTCGACGCCCTGTTCGCACAGCCATTCGACTTCGGTGACGGATCCGGTGCCGCAGTCAAGGGCGATGAGCAGGTCGGGTGGGCCGTGTTGTTCGAAGCATCGGGCGAGGCCTTCGTGGCTGAGCCCGTAACCTTCGTCCATGCGGGTGGGGAGGAAGTTGCAGGGGTCGAGTCCGTAAGCGCGCAAGGTGAGGGTCAGCAGCGTGAGGGAGGTGACGCCGTCGACGTCGTAGTCGCCATAGAGGATGACGGTTTGTTTTTTGGCGACGGCTTCGAGGATGCGCGTCACGGCGGCGTCCATGCCGGGGATGGTGAAGGGATCGGTGAGGCTGGAGAGTTTGGGATTGAGGAAGGCTTCGGCCTTGTCGGTGGCGCCGACCTTGCGAAGGGCGAGCAGGCGTTGCACGATGGGGGGAAACGGGCTGCCCTTGAGGGCGAGAATTTGGTCGGGGTCGGGTTCTTTGAGCAGCCAGAGGGCGGGTGGGGGTTGAGGCAAAGTGGGCATGGTGAGGTCGGGACGAAGCAAAAGTGAGTCAGTTCAAGGTAAGGCTAGCGGGTGGGGAGGGCGGCTGCACGCGTTTATTTTTGCATGGCGGGCGTTGGCGGGTTAAGGATGAAGAACATGTCTGTGCCATCGACTTCTGGAGCGCGTTTGTTGAAAGCCTTGATGGGGCTCGTGATCATGCTGGCGGGGGGGCTTTTTGTGGGCCTGCTATGGTTGAGTTATCAGCGGGCGGAGGAGACGCGGCAGTGGACCCCGGTGCAGGGACTGGTGCTGCTGTCGGAGGTGGTTTCGGAGAAGCCCACGACCCACTCGGAGGTCGCGCATCGGTCGGCGGTTCGCTACAGCTACGAGTTTGAGGGAGTGAAGCACACGGGGACGCGGGTCAAGCGGGTGGAGGGCGCGAGTGCGGACCGGAGCAAGGCGGAGAAGGTGGTGAAGGCTTATCCGCCGGGGAAGGTGGTCACTTGTTTTGTAAACCCTGCACAACCGGATTTTGCGATTATCGAGCATGCGACCAGGGCGGGGCTGTATAGCATCTGGTTTCCGTTTTTGTTTGTGGTAGGCGGGGCGGGGATGGTTTGGTCGGCGTTGCGAAGAAAAAGTTAGGGTTTGGGAAGAAATGGGCCGGGGTGGAGAAAGTATTTTCATGCCGCAAATGACGGGCTATGATGGTGCCATGCCGGAAATCCCCGACAATGCTTTGCCACATATTGAACCCGCCACGTTGGAGGATTTGACGCAGTTGACTGATCTGGTGATGGCGTTGTTGGGTGAGGAGGAAGATTTCACGCCGGACCGGATCAAGCAGGAGCATGGGTTGAAGTTGATTCTGGAGCAGCCGAACCGCGGGCGGATTTTTGTATTGCGGACGGATCACAGCATCATCGGGATGGTGAATTTGTTGTTCACCATCAGCACCGCCGAGGGGGGGACGGTGATTTTGATGGAGGACGTGATTGTCCATCCGATGCACCGCGGGCAGGGATATGGGTCGATGCTTTTGAAGTATGCGAAGGATTTTGCCCGGCAGAAGCAGTTCCGGCGCATCACTTTGCTGACGGACCGGATCAGCGCGGAGAGTCAGCACTTTTTCCAGAAGCATGGGTTCGTGTTCTCGCACATGATTCCGATGCGGTATGTATTTAAGGACGAAGAAACGCCTCCACAGGGCTAAGCCAAAATCATGAATGCCGGGCCCACCGCCCCAACCATCACGGTTAGCCTGAAGGAGACTTCAAGTGATCTCGGTAGTCATGCGGCGACCGGGGTCCTGCTGGGATTGCTGATCTTCCTGCTCTTGTGTTTTGTTTTCGGAGCAATTGCATTGGCGCGCCGCCGCCGACGGCATGTGGAACAAGAATCCGCCGGGTTGGACCCGGTAGAACTCCCCAATGGGTCACCGGCAGATCCGACGACGCGCGCTGATTGGGAACGGGACGCAGACTGGTGGAAAAAGAGTTCCTGATGCGTTGAATGTTTACCCGCTGGAGCGCATCCAAGATCCTGCATTGGCCGATTTATAAAAACATCGGCATAATCTCTAGAAACCAAAAATCTTGTTTTTCTTGAAATTTAAGCAACGTTGACCGCAGTTCATGAAATCGATTTCTTCAATCAAGCCCTTCTCGAAAAACGTTCCGTGGTTGGCTGCTGCCGTCGTGGTTCTCGGATTGGGCACCTCGGATGTGGTGGGTCAGCAGTATCAAAATCAGCCCCAGTATGAGGAGCCCGGCGTGGGCCGTCGAGTGAGCAATTTTTTCAAGGGTCTGGTTGGCCGCGATGAGCCGGAGCCACCGCAATATTACCGCCCGCCGCCGTCGCAGTATCAACGTCAACGCCCGGTGCAACCGCGTCGTTACAATTTGGATGAGCCCCCTCCGGCAGCGCGTGGAGATTATGATCGTCCCCCAGTTTATCCTCGTTATTCCCCGCCGCCGCCATCGCAGTATCAGCGACCAAGACAGCAGCGTCCCGACTACCGGGAGTCTGAATCCTCAAGGGATGGCATGAGTGATTACAATCGCCCAGTGCAACCGCGCCGGAGTGAGCCTGAGCCCATTGAAGAGGACCTCCCTGCTCCGAAGAAAAAGGTGCCGGCCCCAAAACCTGAAACTCCCAAGCCGGAATCCAGAACGACAGTGGAAGATTCCCCTCCGCCCGCACCGAAAAAACCCGAGGCTGAGAAACCCAAATCAGAGCCGACACCTGCGCCGGAGAAACCCAAGGTGGAAACGACCGAATCCAAAGTGCCTGAGCCGCCCAAGGAGTCACTCATGGGCAGCAGCACCGCATCGACCAGTCCATCCACATCGAATCCTTCCCCAGCGCCCGCGCCAACGCCCGCAGCTTCTGGTCCGCCGACCGGCACCAAGACGGACAAACCTGGTCGTGTGAAAAGTCCCTATCCTCCATTCAATGAGCTGGATGTGACGGGGCTTTCCACCGGTTCGTTGGCGATGGACCCCACCACGCAAAAGGTTTTTCGGGTGCCTTGAACCGGATTTTCCAGAGATGCCTGGCAATGATTCACGTAAAAATCCGGTGGGCAGTGTAAATGTTTGCACGCGGGCCTGCGCCTGCTAAGTCAAGTTGATGCCTGAGCGCTCCAGCACCCATCTATTGCTAATCCCGAGTTACAATACGGGTGGCAAGCTGGTGGAAACGGTGCGGGATGCCTTGAAGTTTTGGGCTCCGGTCTGGGTGGTGGTCGATGGCAGCACGGACGGAAGCGATGCCGCAGTTGAGGCAATCTTGCCAGAATATGGCGGCGATTTGCGGCTGCTGAGGCTCAAAAAAAATTCCGGAAAGGGCACGGCGGTGCTGCACGGAGTGACACAGGCGTTGGAGGAAGGATTCACCCATGTGCTGACGATGGATGCGGATGGTCAGCATGCTTCAGGTTACATCACCACCTTCATGCAGGCTTCGCGAAAGAATCCCAACGCCCTGGTGCTGGGACTGCCGCAGTTTGATGATTCCGCCCCGTTGATCCGTTTGCGCGGGCGGCGTATCGCCAACTGGTGGGCGCAGTTTGAGTCACAGTCGAATCTCGGCGATTGTTTGTTTGGTTTCCGCGTATATCCGGCCCGCTCGTTGTATGAGGTGATGCAGAAAACCCGGTGGGCACGGCGGTTTGATTTCGACCCTGAAGTGGCAATCCGGCTGATCTGGCGCGGGCACCCGCCCTTGAATGTGCCCGCACCCTGTCGCTATCTGACCATCGCTGAGGGGGGAATTTCGCACTTCAACTATTACCGGGACAATGTGTTGATGACCTGGATGTTTGCGAGGCTGCTGGTCGGCGCATTTATCCGGATGCCCTGGCTGCTGGCGCGCCGGTTTAGTGGTGATCATGAATCCGTTCACATCGCGACCCCGCAAGTCGAACGCAGCAAGTCCAATCCGCGACCTCAATGATCGTCGGTAGACATTTTAAGTTGTGCATGTTAAAGAAGCCTTTGCATCTGGCCACGACCTAAAGCAGTGGCTCCAGATGTAACCCCATCTTTTCCATGATTTCCGCCACCTTTCCTGTCCTGAGGCTTGCCGCTGCCGCCGCCTTCGCCGCGTTGTTGAGCAGCTGCGGCTCCACCTCCACCATCACTTTGGATTACCAGCCCACCGGCCAGACCATCACGGGGCCACGCAAGGTGGCGGTCGGTCGTTTCATCGATCATCGTCGCGTCGGCTCGTATCACCTCGGCGCAGTGCGCACTCCGATAGGCACCACCATGGAAGAGCTGACCACCCGCGTTCCGGTCGAACAGGTGGTGCGCAATGCTTTTGCCCATGGGCTCAGTTCACGCAGGATGTTGACGGAGCAGAATGGGGCTCAGTTCATTCTGACAGGTGAGATTCTTGAGTTCGCCGCCGACCAATTGGTGCGCCCCGGTGCCTACGCCAAGGTGCGCGTCAACCTGGTTCGTGAAGGCAGCGGACAAATCATTTTCAGCCGGGTCTACACCGGAGAGCGCGCTGGCTCTGCCTATTTGCCGGGATCGGGTTCGCCTGTTCCTGCACTGCAGGAGATGGCATCCAGGGCCTTGCAGGACACGGTGGACAAGGCTTTGGATGATCCCAGCCTGCGTTCCCGGCTGAGCAGTTTTGACGGCGGGCGCATTCGCGCGAATGAGCCCTACGGTCCGAACGTGCTCTGATTCCCTCCCATGACATCGCCCGCCATCGCCATTGCTCCGCCGAAAAAGATTTCGCCCAGTCAGTCGGAGATGGCTCGATGCATCTCCAGACGATTTCCCAATCAACTTTCCTTCCGCGCGCATCGTCACTATGCGAAGTGGAAGATCCTTACTGATCCGCTTTACGGTGCCGTGTTTGATGCGTTGAAGGACAGCCCCCATCCCGTATTGGACATCGGCTGCGGCATGGGCCTGCTGGCTTTTTACCTCCGGGAACGGGGAATGACCGTGCCGGTTCATGGAGTGGATTTTGATGCGGCAAAGATTCAAACCGCCCAGTTGCTGGCGAAGCAGTATTCCCCGGAACCCCAGTTTGAAACCGGCGACATGCGCAAACCCTGGCCGGAGGTTCATGGCAATGTTTGTCTGCTCGACATCTTGCAGTATCTCGAGGTCAAAGGGCGGGCGGAATTGCTGGCAAAAGCCGCCTCTCACGTTGTTCCAGGCGGACTTCTGGTTATTCGCGGTTCGATGAAGGAGCCGACCTGGCGCTGGCGGGTCAACTATTCAATGGACCACATCGCCAACGCCCTGAGCTGGATGAAGGCCGCTCCCGTATCATATCCCACGCACGACGAATTGGTGTCGGTGCTGAAGACCTGTGGTTTGCAGTTGAAGGAAGCACGTCCATTGTGGGGACGCACTCCGTTCAACATGCACTTCCAGGTGTTTGAACGACACTAACCCATTGGGTTCGAACGCGGTCGCCCGAAGCAGGTGCCGTTTGATGAGTCTAATAATCGAAGATGCTCACCTCGCGATTGACCTTGCGGAGTTTCGTCGAAAGAGAGTGGGCGAGGTTGCGAAGCAGCACGATCTTGATGTGGGGATGATCATCGTCGAGGGCGTCAAAAGTCTCGACGGTAAGCACATGGCATTCGACCTCGGTTTCAGCAACAACGATGGCAGAGCGCGTGGCGTTGTCGATGAGCGCCATCTCTCCAAACGCCATGCCGGAGGAAAAAGTGGCGAGGCGTTTTTGTGACCCGCTGGCGAGGGTCACCACGACGCTGACGCTGCCTTTCGATACAATGAAAAGTTCGAGCGCTTTGTCTCCCGTATTCACCAGCACGCTGCCTTTGCGATAGGTTTTGAGCAACAGGCGTCCCTTGATGATGGTGAACTCATCTGGAGTCAGGCCCTGGAAGAGTTCGTATTGCTCGGGTGCCAGCTGGTATTCGCTTTGGTATCCTGGAAGCAGTTCGCTAAGGAGCTTGTTTTCACACCATTCGAGAGCCGGATCGTTGTCATCGAAAGCATGATAAAGTTCCGCCGCCCGATCTCCCAGTTTGAGCTTCATGTAGCGCCTCAGCATCGGGGCGCGCGAGGTGTGGGTAAAAATCAAAGTGATGCCGATCGCAGAAAGTTTCAACAGCAGTTGATGAAACAGACGGCACGCACTTTCGTTGACCTCCAGCGTTCTTTTCAGATCGAGGATGACGAATTTCTTGTCTTCCAGGTCCGACATGATTTCGCGCACCAACACTTCGGCGGTGGAAAAGACCAGATTGCCCTGAAGCTGGTAGACACGGATCGACCTCCCCGACTTGCGCAGTTCAAAGACTTCGTCATCGCCTCGCACACGGTTGGAATTGATCTGAGAGCCGTCGTATTGCAGTCGGATGACGGCCTTGTTGGCGTGGGGCGAATTAAAAAGATGCAGATTAAAGTGCCGGGAAAAGTCGTCGCAAACCTTGATGCCGCGCACGCTGTTGCCACGTTCGTCCAGGGGCGGCGAAAAAATGCCGATGCCCAACTGCCCGGGAAGCACCGCCATGATGCCGCCTGCAACGCCACTCTTTGCCGGCATGCCGACGCGATAAAGCCACTCGCCCGCGTAGTCATACATGCCGCACGAGCCCATCACGCTAAGCACACTTTCCACATATTCACCGCGAATCGCGCGTTTGCCCGTGACGGGATTGACGCCGTGATTGGCCAGTGTCGCCGCCATGATGCCGAGGTCGCGACAATTGACGGAGATCGAGCATTGTTTGAAATAAAGATCCACGATCGGTGTCGGGTCGCCGTCGACGATGTCGAAATTGCGCAACATGTGTCCGATCGCGCGATTGCGGTGGCCGGTGGTGCTTTCGGACGAGTAGACCCCTTCGTCGACCGTCAGTTCCCGACCCGCATAAAGGGAGAAAGTGTCGAGAATGCGCTGCAACCGCGTGCTCATCGACTTCCCGGCCACCAGTCCGGCGGCAGCAATCGCGCCGGCGTTGATCATGGGATTGCGGGGTCGTCCGGTGTCGCTTTCAAGGCTGATGGCATTGAAGGCATCGCCCGTCGGTTCCATGCCGATCTTCGCCAACACTTCAGAGCGCGTGTTGTCCTCCAGCGCCATGCCGTAGACAAACGGTTTGGAAATCGACTGGATGGTGAACTGCTGCTTGCTGTCGCCAACTTCGTAAACCTGGCCATCGGGAGTGACGAGGCAGATGGCAAACCAGTTGGGGTCCGCCTTGGCCAGTTCAGGAATATAAGTCGCCACTTCACCACCGGTGAACTCCGCATGGGTATGGTGCAATTGCTTGAGATAATCGAGGACGGGCGAGGAGCGGGGGTCGTTGTCTGAAATCATAAGCGAGGGTCGTGCACAAATTTGAAAAGAGCGCTCATTAGCGAGCACCATTTATGCCATGCGACGGTAAACCGCGTGAACGGCTAACACTACTCAAACCTCTTTGCCAAATCGCCTGTATACCCTGCTAGCTCCAAAAATGCCGAGCCCACCTCATTGCCCTCCGCATCAAAAACCCGGCATGCTCCTTCCCAATACGCGGTGCCGCCCAACTTGCCGGTTTGCTCCTGCGCCTCCATCAAGGGCTCCAGCCGGTAACTCACCCGCTGCCCACTCAGCGGATCAATTGTCGACACCTCCACTTCAATCGGATACTTCGCCCCCGTCACCTGGCTCACCCAATGCCCCACCTCGCGCCACTCATACGCATCTGGCTTGCGATGCTCCACCCCACCATTCTGATCAATCCACGCCAGCGTCGAATGCTCATCCACGCCCCCGCTTTTTAAACGCAATCGATACACCATGATCTCGCGGCCATCCTTCAACTGAATCGCGGCCCAGTCCCATCCCGATTGCTCAGGCGACAACTGACTGCTGCTGATCTCGTGATCCATCCACGCCTCACCCGTCACCTCCACCTTCTCATCGCCAATCTCCACCACGCCCTCCACCCCCAACCGGGTGAATGTCAAATAATGACTCGCCGCCGACACCGCCGCTGCCTTGCGCGACACCCCATCCTTCCCAAAAAACACCAACGGCTTCTTCGGCAACATCGTCAACTCCATCCCCGCCTCCTCCCCCAACGTCCCCCTCAACCCCATCCGCTGCTCCCCGGCATCCTCCATACGCAAAAACCAGTTGCCATTAAACACGTCCAACGTCTCCACCGACGCCCCCGCATTCCACCCCCCGCGATTCAGCCGCTCCTCATGCAAGAACTTCCCGCTCTTCACATCCAACAACGCCATGTGCGCCAGATACATCTGCCCCTGCTGAAACAACTTGCTCTCCGGCCCCTCATGTTTCACCGCCTGCCGGAACCAGGTCGCCTGAAACCCAAACCTCCGACCATCCGTCTTCGCATACAAATGCCCCGTCACATACCACCATTCAATCTTGAACTCTGGATGACTCCCATGATCCCTCGGAAACACAAACTCCCGACCCGGCTGTGGGATCGCAAATCCCTCCGACGTCGCTAACTCCTGCGCTCTCAACGCAGTCATCAACGTCACCCAGCAAGTTATCAACAAAAGCATCTTCATCATCATATTACTCCTCCCTGTCTGCCGGCAAGTTAGCTCCCCACCTTCCCACGCTATAACTCACCCCCCATGCACTCAGTAAAATCAACCCCGCCAAGATCCCCATCGGCACCCACGGAAAATAAAACTGCAAGGTCCACCCAAACGTCTGCTTGTTGATCACATACACCAACAGCCACCCCAACGCCAGACTCAACACCAACCCGCTCACCACCCCTCCCAGGGCCAGCAACACCCCCTCCCACGCCGTCGACCGCGCCATCTCCTTCCGCGTCAATCCCAATGCCCGCAACGTGGTAAGCTCCCCCCGCCGCTCCAGCTGCACACTCGCCAGCGTCATCCCCAAACCAATCACCGCCACCACCACGCCGATCAACTCCAGCGCATGCGTGATCGCAAACGTCTGCCGGAAAATCCGCATCACCTCCCCGCGCAGATGCGCATTAGTAAACACCGACAACCCCGGAAACTCACTTACCAGCTCCGCCTTCACCACCTCCGCATCCACCCCGTCCTTCACCATCAAAATCAACCGCGACGCCGACTCCTCCTTCAACCACTTCGCCAGGTGCACCCGGTCCACACTCACCGTCCCCCGCTCATTCCCATAATCCGCAAACACGCCGGCAATCGTCAAATCCTTCACCCCCTCCGGCGTCGGCACCCTCACCACATCGCCACGGCGTTTTTGAAACCTCTCCTGGAAACTCTCCGACACCAAACACAACCCCTCATTCCTCGCCACATCAAACACCGCCTCATTGACCGGCTCCTCCAGCCACGCCTGCTCCACATGACGTTGCAAAAACCCCAGATCACTTCCCGCCAGCATCGTCTCACCCTCCGCCAGTTGCACCGGCTGAAAATACAGTCCATTCACCTCCGCCACCCCTGGATGTGAAGCAATCTTCCGCTGCGTCTCCAATCGAATCAAATTGCGCGAAGCCGCCCCCTGCGCCCCGTCGCTCGACACATAAATATCCGCCTGAAACGTTCGCTCAATCCACCCCCGCATCGTCTTGTCAAAACTCCCCACCAACACCGACATCCCCGCCGTCATCGCCACCGCACAAAGCAACGCCGCCACCGCCAGCCGATGCCGCGAAGATGCCCGACGCAAATGACTCAACGCAAACCGCCACATCACCGAACCCCCAACCACCCTCTCCAATCCCCTCGCGAAAAACCGCAACCCATTCCCCGCCGTCACCCCCCCTCCCAACACCCAGCACAACGCCGCCACATACCCCGCCAACGCCAATCTCGCTCCACCCTCCAACCTCAACGGCGGCAACCAAGCCAACACCAATCCTACCAGCAACAACATCGGCCCCAACCACCAGCGCCGCCATAACACCGCCCCCAAAGGCTGCGGCGCATGACGCGACAAAAGCTGCGCCGGCGGTGTCATCGCTGCCGACTTCGCCGGCCACCATCCCGCCACCAAACTCGCCCCAATCCCCAATCCCATCGCCACCCCGAAATCGCCCCACGACAACATCACCGACTTCGCCTGCGTCTGATGATACAGCGTGTTCACCGTCTGCCCCACCAATCCCACCGCTGCCTGCGCGCCCGCCCATCCGAGCATCGTCCCCACCAAACCACCGGCCACCCCCAGCAACGCCGACTCCACCAGCCACATGCGTCGCAAATCCCCCGACCTCACCCCCAGCGAACTCAAAATCGCCGTCTCCTCCCGCCGCCGCACCACCGCCCCATCCAACGCCTGAAACACCAGATACAACCCCACCAATAACGCCAGCATTGACAAAATCCCCAGATTCCAACGAAACGCCCGCGTCATCATCGAAGCCGCTTCCCGCCGATCCTCCGGCGTCACCAACTGCCACCGCTCCCCACAAAATTTCACCAGCACCTCGCGCATCGCCTCACGCCTCTGCGTCTCCTTCGGCAACACCATCTCCACCCGGTCCAGCATCCCCTCCATCTCCGCCACCCGCTGCAAGGCCGGCAAATCCATCAACAACAACGTCTCCGGCATCTGCGCCACTTCCTCCCGTTGCGGCAACACCCCCGCCACCGTCAAGCTTACCACCCGATCCTGAATCACCACCCGAAACTCCGATCCCGCCGCCAGCCCTTCCTTCTTCGCCAACGCCTCACTCACAAACACCCCGCGCTCATCCTGAATCCCCGACACTCCCTCCGGCAAGGTCCCCGCCTGCAAATTCAACAACCCCACCAAATCCAAACCCAACAACGTAAAACTCTCCCGCTGCCCAATCGCCATCACCTCATCCACCCCACGCGGACGCGCCGCCGTCGTCTCCACCACCGGAATCAAATGCACCTCAAAATCCTCCAGTGCTTCCCGCAACTCCACCAACACCCCCTCCGGCAACCCACCCGCCGGCGACCGCAAAATAAAATCACTCCGCACCGCCACCAGTTCCGTGAAATCCGCAAACCCCTCCATCGCCGCCTTGTTCGCCAGCCGGATGCTCAAATAAACCGCCACCCCCAAAGCCAGCGTCAACACCAGCAACAACGACGTCCCCGGCGCACCCCGCCAGTGCCGCCACGTGAACAACCTCAACAACAATCGCAACCCCTTCATCCGCGTTCTTCCCCCACAATCCGCCCATCACGCAACTTCAACACCCGATCACAAATCCGCGTCGCCTCATCACTGTGCGTCACCAACACCAGCGCCGTGCCCGACTCGTCCGAAAGCTCCCGCAACAACGCCAAAATATTCGCCCCGTTCGCCGAATCCAAATTTCCTGTTGGCTCATCCGCCAGCAACAACCCCGGTCGATGCGCCAGCGCCCTTGCAATCGCCACCCGCTGCATCTCCCCACCCGACAACTGCGACGGCAGCGCCCGCGCCCGGTGTCCGATCCCAACCCGCTCCATCAACTTCGCCACCCGCTCCTCACGCTCCGCCTTCCCCACCCCGTTCAAATGCAGCGGAAACTCAATGTTCTCCGCCGCCGTCAAAGTCGGCAACAAATGGAAAAACTGAAAAATCGTCCCCATCCGCGACCGACGCAACTGCGCCAGCTCATCGCCGCCCATCGCATTCATCGCCCTTCCTTCAAACAGCAACTCACCCCCGTCCACCCGATCCACCCCACCCAGACAATTCAACAACGTCGTCTTCCCACTCCCCGAAGGGCCCGTCAACGCCACCCGCTCCCCCGCCTTCACTGACAACGAAACTCCGGCGAGCACCACACGGTCCTCATACGCTTTCGAAACATCCCTGGCATCCAGCAACAACATCGGGAGTAACATACGCCTCCCACCCGTATTCCGAGCGCCTGCAATAAAAACTTCCCCTTGTCCTTGGCCCTCAATTATCTTTCCTCCATGTCCCGCTTCAAAACCGCTGCACTCCTGCTCCTCCTATCCCAGCTCCTGCCGTGCCAGGCCCCGGCGGTGAATCTGGAACGCCTCGTCATCAGCGAAAACCAGCGATTCCTCACGACTGAAAACGGCGACCCCTTCTTCTACCTCGGCGACACTGCCTGGGAACTCTTCCACCGGCTCAACCGCGAAGAAGCCGACCACTACCTTACCGACCGCGCCCAGAAAGGCTTCACCGTCATCCAGGCCGTTGCGCTCGCCGAACTCGACGGACTCAACACCCCCAACGCCTACGGCCACCGACCCTTCCTCAACAACGATCCCACCCAACCCGACCTCAAAGACGGACCCAACAACGACTACTGGGACCACGTCGATCACATCATCAAAAAAGCCAACACCCTCGGCCTGCGCGTCGGCTTCCTCCCCACCTGGGGCGACAAATGGAACCTCAGCAAGGGAGCCGGACCCGAAATTTTCACCCCTGCCAACGCCAACCTTTACGGACGCTGGCTCGGCGAACGTTACAAAAAACACGGCCTCATCTGGATCGTGGGCGGCGACCGCACCGTCGACAACGAAACTCATCGCGAAATCATCCGCGCCATGGCCCTCGGCCTCCGCGCCGGTGACGATGGACAACACCTCATCACCTTCCATCCTCGCGGCGGACAAGGCTCCATCGACATCTTCCCCGACGAATCCTGGCTCGACTTCCACATGCGCCAAAACGGACACGACGCCGAATACAACCCCCGCTACACCACCCTTCTCGCCGACTACGACAAGAAACCCATCAAACCCACGCTCGACGGCGAACCCCTTTACGAAGACCATCCCATCGCCTTCAAAGCCGACATGTTCGGCCATTCAATTTCCGCCGACGTCCGCCGCCCGCTCTATTGGAATCTCTTCGCCGGAGCCTGTGGCCACACTTACGGTCACCACTCCGTCTGGCAGATGTGGACCCCTTCCCGCAAACCCGTCAACAATCCTCTCATGTCGTGGCCCGATGCCCTCCAGCAACCCGGTGCCGCCCAGATGCAGCACGCCAAAAACCTGCTTCTCTCCCGTCCCTATTTCACCCGCATCCCCGACGAAAAAACCGTCCTGGTCGAATCCCCGGTCAAATCCGCCATGCCCGGCACCGGTCGGTATCACTTCAGCGCCACCCGCGACCTTGAAGGCCGCTACGCCATGGTCTACGCTCCCGCTGGACGCAGCTTCAAAGTGAGCCTCACCGTCATCAAAAACGCCCCCGTCAAAGCCTGGTGGTTCGATCCCCGCGACGGCAGCTCCCAGCTCATCGGCGAATTCCCCAACACCGGTCAGGGCGAATTCACCCCACCCAATCCCGGCGAACACCTCGACTGGGTCCTCGTCCTCGACGACGCCAGTCAAAACTTCCCCGCCCCCGGCACCGTGCCTTGACGAACTAAACCCGCGCCAGAACCTCTTCCAACCCCGCCCACTCCATCAAAAAACTGTCGGCATTTTCATGCACCTTGGGCCGCACCACCACGGCCCCAAACCCAATAAAATGATCCACCGCTGGCTTCGTCTCCAGATCACTCACCCCATCCCCCACCATCACGATCTGCTCCGGCTTCCACTCCTCACGCAGCTTCTCCACCACCTCCACCTTGCCGCCATTTCTCGTCGTCGGATAATCCTCGCCAAATCCAACATACTCCCCCGCCTCATCAAAAAACAACGGCACCGCCTCAATCCGCTCGATCCCCAACTCCGCCGCCAAAGGTTCGATGCAAGGCACAAACCCCCCACTCAAAATCGCCACCGTCCAACCCAATTCACGCGCCCGGTCCAAAGCCTCACGCACTCCAGGGACCTCATGCTTGATGTAATCCTGTCCGATCGCCTCACAATCCTGCCTTGTCGGCCGGATCACCTCCAGCCGACGTGCAAAAATGCTATCAATCGAAATCGTCCCATCCATCGCCTGACGGGTCGCCTCCTCCACCTGTTGAAAAACTTCCGGACCACGCAACCGCGCCAGTTCATCAATCCCCTCAAGAGCACTCAGGGTGGAGTCGCAGTCTACTAATAACAATTTCATGGCCTTTAAAAGAACCGCGTCCATCACCCACACCCCACCGACCATCAAGCCAGAAATTTCACCCCACCAAAATCGGTTGCCTCCAAGGTCAACCCTTGGTTAATAAAACCCCTTCATGATGACCGAGCCCGCCTCCACTTTACGCATTCTTTTTTTAGGCGATGTGATGGGCGACCCTGGACGCAAGGCCATCACCGCCCTTCTGCCCTCGCTCAAAGAGGAACTGCAGGCCGACTTCATCATCATCAACGGTGAGAACTCCGCCGGTGGACGCGGCATTACCCCGAAGATCGCCATCGGCCTCATGCGCGCCGGAGCCGCCGTCATCACCACCGGCGACCACATCTGGGACCAAAAAGAACTCGTTCCCTGGCTCGCTGAAGAACCCCGACTCCTCCGTCCCATCAACTACCCCGCCGGCACCCCCGGTCAGGGCAGCATCGTCCTCGAAACCAAAAAAGGCAAAGTCGGCGTCATCAACGTGCAAGGCCGCACCTTCATGAAAATGACCCTCGACAACCCCTTCACCGCCATGCAGCAGGCCGTCGAGGAAATGCGTCAGGAGACCCCCATCATCTTCGTCGACATGCACAGCGAAACCACCAGCGAGAAAGTCTCCCTCGCCTGGTTTCTCGACGGCACCGTCTCCGCCGTCGTCGGCACCCACACCCACGTGCAAACCGCCGACGAACGCATCCTCCCCAACGGCACCGCCTTCCTCACCGATGCCGGCATGTGCGGCCCGCGCGACTCCTGCATCGGTATGGACGTGCAAGCCGCCATTGACCGCTTCCTCACCCACATGCCCAGCCGACACCAAATCGCCAAAGGCCCCGTGCTCCTCTGCGGTGCCCTCATCGAAGTCGACACCACCACCGGCAAAGCCCTCTCCATCCAGCGCATCCAACGCGAATGGATCGACAACCTTCTCGCCTAGTTCAGCGCCATGGAGCGCCGACGTATCCAGACTGTGTAAAAAGCCCATTCCATCCGTTGATGGCCCGTCAATGGGTGCGCAATGGCCAACAAGGGAGGCCTTTCCTTGATCTGCGTGACCTTCTCTTGATGACTTGCTCGCTTGTCTTCTAAC